>NZ_CM178725.1:3611571-3918955 GCF_058680895.1 Caulobacter sp. GSs2
GCAGGTAGTACTCGCCCGGATTGCCGGGACCGGACTTCTCGACGATGAAATGCTTCAGGTCTTCTGACCAGTCGGTGATCATCGCGTCGGCGCCGTCGGTCACGGGCAGGCGCGTCGCCGCTCCGGTGGCGGGATCAACCCAGTTCATGGCGATGGTCTTCACGCCCAGCGCCGTCCGCAGGCCCTTGTTGAGCGCAGCCAGGATCTCGTCGGTCCAGTAGATGCTGTTGGTCGGGCCTGCATAGCTGAAGCCCAGCACCCGGCCATAGTCCCTGACGGCGCTGGATGTGATCACGCCGCCGGCGTCGAACAGCTTGTGCTCAAGCAGCGGCTCGACGATCTGGCGGGCCTTGATGTCGTAGACATACAGACCGGCCTTGTCGCGGCCCCGGCTGGACGAAATGTAGATGATGTTGGGATCTTCGGTGAAGCCGACGATCGAGACCGGTTCACGGTCCTTGGCGTACCAGCGGAAGTGCTCTGACCACTCGCCATTGGTCGGATCGCGGATCCACTGGGCGATATAGACCGCACCCTTGTCGTAGTTCAGTTCCTGGCGCGTCCGGATCTCGCCCTTGAGATCCAGATCGAAGCCGAAGAAGCGATCCGAGCCGCGCATCAGGCGCTCGGTCTCGCCGGAGTAAATGTCGACTTTAACGATGTCGCCCCGCGTGTTGATCCGCGCGTCTTCGACCACGACGTGGCGCGGATCGGCGGGCAGGGTGTCGATCAGGGTCGCATCGTCGAACTTGGCCAGATAGGCCTCGAGCTCAGACTTGGCCCGCGTATCCGGTAATAGGGTCGTCCACGACTTGCCCTCCAGGTCCGACACGTACTGACGCGTGAGGTGGCCCTTGTCATTGCCCTGGGTGAAGGTCTGGATCGTCCGCACCAGCAGGCGGTCATTCTTCAGGAAGCTGACGCCGAGGATGCGGACCTTGGCGGCCGAGATAACCGCCGGCGGCTTGTCCAGCGCGTCGGTGGCCCAGACTGAGATCGTCGGGCTCTGGCCCGCAGGCGAGGTCAGGGCCACGATGTGCTTGCCGTCGCGCGAGATCTGCACGTTGCTGATGGCCGGCGGGTCGGAGAAGACCTTGGCGGGCAGGGGCGCGGCGTGGAGCGCCGGGGCTGTCAGCCCCAGCAGACTGGCGACGGTCGCGATGAGCAGGCGTGGAACGAATCTCACAGGGGGCTCCAGGGCGGAAGGGTGAGTCGCGGCCGAGGTGCGGCTTGCGACCAGAACTCTACAATAGCGATCAGGAGAATCTGGCCAAGCCGTCAGATGGCGCCCCCGGGCGCCTACTGAGCCGACAAGTGCGTGCCGAATGTCACACCGTGTCGAAATTGCGTCGGCAATGCGACGTATAAGTTGCGGTGGGCGCCCGGAAAAGTTCATTTCTAGATGTGGCCAAGTCTTGCTCGCTTAGGGTGAGTGCTCTTCAAAACTCGCCACATTCTGCGAAATCACGGAGGCCGTATCTGTCATGTCCAATCATCGTAAGCATCTTCTAGCCTCCACGGTTATCGCCGGGCTGGCCGCCAGTGTCATGTCACCGACGATCGCCCTGGCTCAAGCCGCCGCGCCGCTGACCACCACCGACGAAAAGCCCCCCGAGGCGACCGAAGTCGAAGCCCTGATCGTCACCGGCTCGCGCATCAAGCGCAGCGAGTTCAACAGCCCCGATCCGATCCAGGTGATCAGCGCCGAGCAAGGCAAGCTGAAGGGCATCTCGACCGCCGCCGGCCTGCTGCAGACCTCGACGATCGCCTCGGGCTCGCCGCAGGTGACCTCCGCCATTTCCAGCGCCTTCGTCACTGACGGCGGCCCCGGCGCTGAAACCGTCTCGCTGCGCGGCCTGGGCGCCAACCGCACCCTGGTGCTGATCAACGGCCGCCGCACCGGCCCGGCCGGCGTGCGCGGCGGCGTGTCCGCCGTCGACCTGAACGTCATCCCGGTCTCCGCCATCGAGCGCGTCGACATCCTGAAGGACGGCGCCTCGTCGATCTACGGCTCCGACGCCGTGGCCGGTGTGGTCAACATCATCACCAAGCGCGACACCGACGGCTTCGAGATCGACGCCTTCGTCAGCCAGCCCCAGGACAAGGGCGGCGAGCAGTCGCGCGGCAGCATCAGCTGGGGCAAGACCTTTGATCGCGGCTTCCTGAACGTCTCTTACGACTATTCGAAGACCGCCGAGCAGCGCGTGGGCGACCGCAGCTACACCAACTGCGGCCGGCAATACATCACCGACTCCAGCGGCAAGCGGAAGGACACCATCGATCCCCGCACCGGCTCGGCCCAGTGCCGCGACCTGCTGTATGATCAGATCTGGCTCTACGACTTCAACTTCTCCGGTCTCGATGGCAAGCTGCAGTACGACTATGACGGCAAGCTGGGCGGCCTGATCCCCCGCGTGCCGCCGGGCCAGGCGGCCAACTATCCGGGCGCGCCCGCCGGCTTCTACACCGTCGGCTATAGCGATGATCCCCAGGCCGCCGACAACGGCGTTCTGGACTACAACAGCCCGTTCAACCTTGATTCCTCGCTGGTGCCGCGCAACGAGCGCTCGACCGTCTATGCCCAGGGCGCGTTCGACATCAACGACAGCGTCGAAGTCTATGGCGAATTGCTGCTGAACCGCCGCGCCACCAAGAGCAATGGCTATCGCCAGTTCTGGAGCTACTTCTACACCGGCGACATCGACCCGTTCAGCGCCGGCTTCACCGGTGACTTCATCCTGTCGCCGACCCCGGTCACCAATCGCAACCGAGACGGCCAGCGCGTTGACTATCAACGCTATGTCGGCGGTCTGCGCGGCGATTTCGGCAAGATCGATTTCCTGAAGGGCTGGGACTGGGACGTCTTCAGCCAGTACAGCCACTCCAAGGGCGTCTATTCACGTGACGTGATCCTGAAGGACGCTGTCGATATCGGCGCCTTCCGCAGCGGCTCCTGCGTCGGCCAGGTCACGCCGATCAGCAAGAAGGCCTGCGTGGACGTCAGCTGGGTCACACCGGACTTCCTGGCTGGCAAGTACACGGCCGCCGAAGAAGGCTTCCTGTTCGACAATGAAGCCGGCGAGACCATCTACAAGCAACTGGTCATCGAAGGTTCGACCTCGGGCTCGCTGTTCAAGCTGCCGGCCGGTGACGTGGGCGCCGCCTTCGGCTTCCACTACCGCAAGGACTCGATCAGCGACACGCCTGGCGCCGTCACCCTGGCCGGCAATGTGTGGGGTTCCTCCACGGCCGGCATCACCAAGGGCGACGACCTGGCCCGCGAATTCTTCGGCGAACTGAGCATTCCGCTGCTGAAGGGCCTGCCCTTCGCCGAGAATGTCGCACTGTCGCTGTCGGGTCGCCACACCAAGGTCAACAGCTATGGCGAGGACGACACCTACAAGATCGGCCTGAACTGGCAGATCGTGCCGTCGCTGCGCGTGCGGGCCACCAAGGGCACCTCGTTCCGCGCCCCGGCGTTGTTCGAGCTGTACAAGAACGCCGAGACGAGCTTCGCGTCACAGCGCACGCTCGATCCCTGCATCCGCTGGGCGACCAACCTGGCCCAGGGCAACCTGCCGCAATACGTCGCCAACAACTGCGCCGCCGCCGGCATTCCGGGCACCCATTCGGGCGCTGGCTCGTCGGCCACCGTCACGGCGGGCGGCGGCAAGGGCGCTCTGGAGGCCGAAACCTCGAAGGCCGTCACCTATGGCGTGATCTGGACCCCCAGCTTCGCCGACCTGAACGTGGCCGTCGACTACTTCGAAATCGAGGTCAATGACGAGATCACCCAGCTCGGCGCCGCGCGCATCGTGTCGGGTTGCTATCGTTCGCTGTCCTTCCCGACCGATCCGCTTTGCAAGCTGTTTACCCGCACGCCGGGCTCGAACCTGATCAGCAAGGTCACGAACAACTATCTGAACATCGCCGAACAGGCCAACCGCGGCATCGACCTGACCGTTCGCTATGGTCAGGACCTGCCCTGGGACAGCAAGCTGACCGTCGACCTGCAGTCGACCTGGCAACTTGAGGACACCACGGCCCTGTTCGCCGGCACGACGATCGATGAGAACGGCTTCGTCGAGAATCCGGACTGGACCGGCCAGCTGAACTTCCGCCTGACCAAGGGCGACTGGACGGGTTTCTGGGGCATCGACATGATCGGCAAGGCGTCTGACGCCGAAGACTATGCCGACAAGAACACGGCGGGGACCACCTTCTACAAGATCCACACCGAGTTCACGGCCTATCACAGCCTCTCGCTGCAGAAGAAGTTCGACGACTGGTCGATCCTCGGCGGCGTGGCCAATGTGTTCAACGAAGAGCCCCCGGCAGTGTCACGCGCGCAGGGCAACTACAGCACGGTCGGCGCTTCGGTTCTGGCCTCGCAGTACGACTACTACGGCCGCCGCCTGTTCCTGAACATCACGGCGCGCTTCTAGTCTTAGCGGATTGGACTAACATGACGGCGGCGGGGCGACCCGCCGCCGTTTTTGTATCGCTGTCCGTGTTTGGAGCCTGCTCGCGTGAACGCCATTATCCGGGGCAAGCCCGACAATCTCGATGAGATCGGCCTGCGCTTCGACCGCGCTGCGCTGACGACACCGGTCTATCTGAACAGCGTGCCCAAGGCCGGCACCCACCTGATCCGCAACATCCTGCGGATGTTCGTGGCCCCCGAGCAGCACTGGCGGCGCGAATACATCCAGCACGCCATCCTGCGGCAGTTCGGACCCGAGGCGTTCTCAAAGGCCAAGCCGATGATCAGCTGGGGGCACATGCTGTTCTCGGACGAGTCGGCCATCGCCCTGCGCGACGTGCGCCACATCGTGCTGGTGCGCGATCCCTATGACTGGGTGCTGGCCCGGGCGCGGTTCTATCTGTCGGACGAGTTTCAGGGAAACCTGAACCATATCAAGGGCGGCGCGGCATCTCCTGAGGATGTCATGATGATGATGATCATGGGCGCGCACGGAAAAGTGCCGGACCTGAAGGACATCTTCGCCCTCAACGCCGTGGCGTGGATGGGCTCCAGCGCTGTCGTCGTGCGCTACGAAGACATCATCGACAGCCTCAACGACCTGGGCTCAAGGCGGGCGGAAGCCTTCTTTGCACAACTGCTGGCCGATTGCGGCCTGGAGCTGCCGACTGACTGGCGCGACCGGGTCGAGGCCGGCGCCGACCGCCGCGAGAGCCGCACCGCCAGCGAAAACCTCAATGTGACGGCGGAGCTGCCCAAGGTCTTGTCCGAGGTCCACAAGCGCGTGGTCGACTTCCATGCGCCAGGTCTCAGGGCGCTGCTCGGCTACGCATGAGGGCTGGCCTGCGGCGGGCGCCGGAACCGGCGTCCACCGCGTCGGAAAATGGCCTAGAGAACGACCGCCGTCCCAGACACCGAGACCATCATCATCGAGCCGTTCGGCCCGACGGTATTGTAGTCGAGATCGACGCCCACGATGGCGTTGGCGCCCAGCTTCTCGGCTTCCTTGACCAGGTTCTTCAGGGCGTCCTCGCGAGCGCGGGCCAGAACCCGTTCGTAGGACTTGGAATGGCCGCCGATGAAGTCGCGGATCGCCGCCATCAGATCCAGCACCACATTGGCGCCCAGGATCGACTGGGCGTAGATCGCGCCCTTGTAGTCCTGAACCGGCCGGCCTTCGATGAAGGGCGTGGTCGAGATCAGCATGGATAAACCCCTGTGCGACGCACGCGCCAACGTCCTTAACTTAGGCGTAAACGTCGCCCTTCGCGAGGGGCTCCCCCACAAAGCGTCACTTTCTGACGCCATTCTCCCGCGAGGCGGGAATCTGGCGCTCTGCCACTTCCTGCGCGCCGATGGTTAAGGCAGATTGACCCCAGTTTTTGCTCCCGGAGTTTTCCTGGTGATCTTCGCCAAGTCGCATCTCGACCTGCACAACATCCGAAGCAACGTCGAGCGGGTAAAGAAGCTGTCGGACAACGTCGTCGGCGTCGGGCCGCTGGGCGTGGGCCTGGACGGCCTGCTGACCTGGATCCCCGGCGCGGGCGAGCTCTACAGCCTGGGCGCGGGCGGCCTGATCATCATGGACGCCGTGCGGGCGCGGGCCGCGCCGATGATCGTCATCCAGATCGTCGCCATCATCCTGATCGACACCGTGGCCGGCTCGCTTCCGGTCGCGGGCAAGGTCGCCGACCTGCTGTTCACCGGCCACAAGTGGTCGGCCGACATGCTGACCAAGCACATGGACGACACCATCTATTTCGAAGGCACCCGCAAGGAGGTCCAGGGCACGGCGGAGTATCGCGATCTGCTGGCCCGTATCCAGGCCGGCAAGGAAAAGCGCCGCGTCGTCTTCCTCGGCTAAGCGTCGACAACCATAGAGCAGGCAAGGCGTTGATCAGAGCATGACCGTTGAAGCCGCCCCCTATTCCGACAGCCGTCGCTCGCGCGCTCATCGCGCCTGGAGATCGGCTGAGACCATCAAGGGGCTGTCCGATCGCCTGATCGGCATTGGACCCTTCGGTCTGGGCCTGGATGGCGTGCTCTCCTGGGTGCCCGTTGTCGGGCCGCTCTACAGCATGGGGGCCGGTGGTCTGCTGCTGATCCACGGCATATCGGGCGGGGCTTCCTTCATCACCCTGGCGCGGATGGCGGCCTATATCGCCATGGACACCGCTACCGACGTGGTGCCGATCGCGGGCTCGGTGGTGGACATGATGTTCCCTGGCCACCTGATGGCCGCCAAGGCCCTGCAGAAGGACATCGAGGCGCGCCATGGCCTGCCCGATGATGCGGCGCTGAAGCGCGCCCCCAAGAAGCGCGCCAAGGCGGGGAAGCGCTGATCAGCGGATTGCGGGCAGATCAGCCAGGCAGAGCGTCAGCTGCGGAAAGACCAGTGAGGTGACGGTTTCGCGCGCCGAATACTGCGTAACGTCGCGATAGAGGCCGCCATCAAGCGTGCGATGCACGATGATCGTGGCGGCGTTGACATCAACCACCCAATAGTCGCGCACGCCATACTGGGCATACAGTTCGGCCTTGAAGGCCAGGTCGTACTTGACCGTCGACTGCGCGACTTCGATCACAAGGCCAACATTGGCCCCGCCGACAGAGGTCAGGGGAAGCTGGGCGTCGTAGAGATAGAGGTCGGGATCGGGCGCATTGGTCGGGGAAAGCCGCAGCGTCGAGTCAACGATCACCTGCACAGTATCGCCGGCCGCCAGCATCAGGCGCTTGGCGATCTGCATCTTCGCCCAGGTATGCGGCGCGCCTTCCGAGGCCATCTCAACCAGCGCTCCATCCACCAGTTCGACGCGGGCGCCTTCGCCGAGAATTCCGGCTTCCTGCATGCGCAGAACATCGTCCAGCGTGAAACGATGCTGCTGCGAGGTCTCCAGCGCTCTGGCCAGGGCGTTCATTCGCCCAGCATACCACAGGGAGACAAGGCCGCTAAGCCGCCGCCCCCTGGGTATAGCCCAGCTGCACATTGAGCTTTTCCAGCACCTCGATGGCCGCCTCGGCGATCACCGTGCCGGGCGGGAAGATGCTGGCGGCGCCGGCGTCGAGCAGGACCTGGAAGTCCTGGGGCGGGATCACGCCGCCGACCACCACGACCATGTCCTCGCGTCCGAGCCTGGCCAGTTCGGCCTTCAGCTCCGGCACCAGGGTCAGGTGACCCGCCGCCAGGGACGAGGCGCCCACCACATGCACACCCGCCGCGATGGCGGCCTCGGCCGCTTCACCCGGGGTCTGGAACAGCGGACCGATCTCGACCTTGAAACCCAGGTCGGAGAAGGCGCTGGCGATCACCTTCTGACCGCGGTCGTGGCCGTCCTGGCCCATCTTGGCGACCATGATGCGGGGCGGGCCGCCATCGGCCTCCTTGAAGGCGGCGACCATGGCGCGGGCGCGGGCGGCCTTGGGATCGGCGCCGGCCTCCTTGCCATAGACGCCCTGGATGGTCTGGATCACCGCGCGGTGGCGACCAAAGACGTTTTCCATCGCCAGGCTGATCTCGCCGACCGTGGCCTTGGCCCGGGCGGCGTCGACGGCCAAGGCCAGCAGGTTGCCGGTTCCGCGCGCGCCGTCTTCCAGCGCCTTCAGCGCCGCCGCCGTGGCGGCCGGATCGCGTTCGGCCTTCAGGCGGGCCAGCTTTTCCAGCTGCTGGGCGCGGACCGAGCTGTTGTCCACCTTCAGCATCGGGATCACGTCCTCGACCTCGGGCTTGTAGCGGTTGACCCCCACCACGCTCTGGCGATTGGCGTCGATGCGGGCCTGGGTCTTGGCGGCGGCTTCCTCGATGCGCAGCTTGGGCAGGCCGCGTTCGATGGCCTTGGCCATGCCGCCCGCCGCCTCGACCTCTTCGATATGGGCCAGAGCCTTCTGGGCCAGGTCATAGGTCAGGCGTTCGACATAGTAGCTGCCGCCCCACGGGTCGGCGACGCGGGTCGTGCCGCTCTCCATCTGCAGGAACAGCTGGGTGTTGCGGGCGATGCGGGCCGAGAAGTCGGTGGGCAGGGCCAGGGCTTCGTCCAGGGCGTTGGTGTGCAGGCTCTGGGTCTGCCCGTTCACGGCCGCCATGGCCTCGACGCAGGTCCGCGAGACGTTGTTGAACACATCCTGCGCCGCCAGCGACCAGCCCGAAGTCTGGCTGTGGGTGCGCAGGGAGAGGCTGCGGTCGTCTTTGGGATCGAACTCGCGCTTCATCAGGCGGGCCCACAGCAGGCGGGCCGCGCGCATTTTCGCGACCTCCATGAAGTAGTTCATGCCGATGGCCCAGAAGAAGCTCAGGCGCGGGGCGAACACGTCGATGCTCATGCCGGCCGCGACGCCGGCCCGGGCATATTCGATGCCGTCGGCCAGGGTATAGGCCAGCTCCAGGTCGGCCGTCGCGCCGGCCTCCTGCATGTGATAGCCGCTGATCGAGATCGAATTGAACTTCGGCATATTGGTCGAAGTATATGAAAAGATGTCGGAAATGATCCGCATCGAAGGTGCGGGCGGATAGATGTAGGTGTTGCGCACCATGAATTCTTTGAGGATGTCGTTCTGGATCGTCCCCGACAGCTTGTCGGGCGAAACGCCCTGTTCCTCGGCCGCCACGATATAGAGCGCCAGGATCGGCAGCACCGCGCCGTTCATGGTCATCGACACGCTCATCTTGTCGAGCGGGATGCCCGAGAAGAGGGTGCGCATGTCGAGGATCGAGTCGATGGCGACGCCCGCCATGCCGACATCGCCCTTCACCCGCTCGTGGTCGGAGTCATAGCCCCGGTGGGTGGCCAGGTCGAAGGCCACCGACAGGCCCATCTGACCGGCCGCCAGGTTGCGCCGGTAAAAGGCGTTCGAGTCTTCAGCCGTCGAGAAACCGGCATACTGCCGCACCGTCCACGGATTGGTCACGTACATGGTCGGGTAGGGGCCGCGCACGAACGGCGCGACGCCGGGATAGCCGCCCGTAAAGTCCAGGTCCTCGACATCGGCCGCCGTGAAGGCCGGGGCGACATCGACGCCTTCGGGCGTGTTCCAGACCGCGCCTTCGGGGGCAGCGTCGGTGGCGACCTCGGCGAAGTCGATCGTCGTGAAGTCAGGGAACTTGGTCATGGTTCAGGCTCCCTCAAAGGCGGCGGCGAAGCGGATGGGTGTCAGGGCGGGGCAGGTGGAGTCCGGCCCCGGCAGCCTGGGATCTGGACCCTCCACGGCGAAGGCGGACGGATCGACGGTCTCGATCTCGGCGGGCTTGTCCTCGGCGTTGGGGAACACCGTGACGCCCAGGATCTTGCGGCTCTTGTCGGCGAAGGCGGCTTGTTGCCCGGCGCAGGTGGCGGCGACGGCGTCGGCGATCAGGCCGCTCTCAAGCGCCTTGACGATCCCGCCGGCGTCCTCGATGGCCTGGAAGCTGGTCCAGGCGGCGCGGGCGATCTGGTCGGTCAGGCTGTCGAGATACCACGAGCCGCCGGACGGATCGGCGACGCGGCCCAGATTGCTCTCCTCCATCAACACCAGCTGGGTGTTGCGAGCCTGACGACGGGCGAAGGTGGTGGGCAGGCCGATAGCGTCGGTGAAGGCGCCCAGCACCACGACGTCGGCCCCGCCGACCGCGCCGGCGAATCCGGCCGAGGTCAGGCGCAGCAGGTTGGTCCAGGCGTCCTTGGTCGTCAGCATGCGGCCTGAGGATCGCGCCTCGATTGTCGCGGGAACACTGACGCCGCAGGCTTGGGTGAGGCGCGCCCACAGGGCTCGCGCGGCGCGGACCTTGGCGACGCCGGTGAAGTATTCGCCGTCCAGGCTGACGCCCAGCACGATGCGGCCGAAGGCCTCGTCCATCGACAGGCCCGAGCGGACCAGGGCCTTGGCATAGGCCAGGGCGCTGGCGGTCATCAGGGCCAGTTCCTCGACGTTGGAGCCGCCGGCCTCGTGCGCGGCGCGCCCCGTGGCCAGGAACAGGCTGGCCCGGGCATAGGTCGTCGCTAGCCGCGCGCCCACCGTGGCGGCGTTGAAGATGTGGCTCTCGATCGGGCCGGGACTGGTCCCCGATTCCGCAAAGGCGGTCAGCGGGTCCATGTGGAAGGCCATCGGCGCATTGGGGGCGGCCTTGGCCACGGCGCCCAGCCAGTCGGCGGCCTTGGGACCCAGCCAGCCGGCGTCCAGCGCCACGGGGGCCAGATCGATCAGCACGCCCGTCAGCGCCTTGGCCATGTCGTCGGCTGAGCCGATGGCAATGCCCCTGGCGCCGGCCGGATCGACGGCCAGCAGCACCGAGGCCGCGCCGTTCTGCAGATCGACCAGGATATCGCTGGCCGCCCGCTCGGGATCGGCATGGGCGGCGCGCATCCGCAGGTCCCACGGCCGGTCGGCGTCGCGGGCGCGCAGGTCGCGGGCGACAATCACGCCGTCCCTGGCCGTGTAGAGCGGCTGAATCGTCAGGCCGTCGGGCGTGTTGACGGTCAGGGCCTCGTCAAAGCTCTGACCCTTCAGGGTTTTCTCGACCAGGGCCGTCCAGCGCGCCCGGACGGTGTCGTCCGGAGCGGCGAAATCGTCGGCCAAAAGCGTCACGGCCTGGGTCAAAGCGTCTCTCTCCTGCAGTGCAGCATTCTTTTCTTTTCGACGGTGATGCGCCCCTGCCGCTAGGGCCGTCAAGTCTTGCGCCCGCCCCAAACAAGCGTTTAAGCTAAACGCTGTTTACATGCGCGGCGCCCAACGCCGCCTCCTAGGGGAGCCGATTTTTATGGCCTTGCCGCCCGTTCTTCGTGACCGTCTTCGCCTGCCGGTCATCGCCTCGCCGCTGTTCATCATCAGCAATCCCGATCTGGTGATCGCCCAGTGCAAGGCCGGCATCGTCGGTTCCTTCCCGTCGCTGAACGCTCGCCCGATCTCGCAGCTGGACGAGTGGCTGCACCGCATCACCGAGGAACTGGCCGCCTACGACCGCGCCCACCCCGAGGCGCCGTCGGCCCCGTTCGCGGTCAACCAGATCGTTCACCGGACCAACAACCGGCTCGAGGAGGACGTCGAGCTGTGCGTGAAATACAAGGCCCCGCTGGTGATCACCTCGCTGGGCGCGCGTGAGGATCTGAACGCCGCGATTCACTCGTACGGCGGCATCACCATGCACGACGTCATCAATGACAAGCATGCCCACAAGGCCATCGAAAAGGGCGCTGATGGTCTGATCCCGGTCGCGGCCGGCGCGGGCGGCCACGCCGGCACCCTGTCGCCCTTCGCCCTGATCCAGGAAATCCGCCAGTGGTTCGACGGGCCGGTGGCGCTGTCGGGTTCAATCGCCTGCGGCCGCTCGATCCTGGCCGCCCAGGCCATGGGCGCGGATCTGGCCTATATCGGCTCGGCCTTCATCGCGACCCAGGAAGCCAATGCGGCCCAGGGCTACAAGGACATGATCGTCGAGAGCCACGCCGACGACATCCTCTATTCCAACCTGTTCACCGGCGTGCATGGCAACTATCTGCGCCCCTCGGTGGTCAAGGCGGGCATGGATCCGGAAAACCTGCCGGTCAGCGATCCGTCGGCCATGAACTTCGGTTCGGGCGGCAACCAGGAAGCCAAGGCCTGGCGCGATATCTGGGGCTGCGGCCAGGGCATCGGCGCCATCGACGCGGTGCTGACCGCCGGCGAACTCGTCGCCAAGTTCTCGGAAGAGTACGAGCAGGCCAAGGCCGAACTGGCCGCCAAGACCGCCCTCACATCGGGCAAACATCTGGCCTTCGCGGCCGAGTAGCGACACGCTGGAGCGGGGACGGGGACGGGGATCGACCAAGGTCGGTCCCCGGCTCTGTCAGCGGGGTGATCCTAGAGGCGAGTTCAACGCCTTGAAGGATCTGCGATGTTCGACGAAACCACCCCGCGCCTTGGCCTGCCCTATGTGGTCGCCGCCCAGGCCCAGAAGCATATCCCCATCAATGAAAGCCTCGCCCGGCTGGACGGTCTGGTCCAGCTGGCGGTCGAGAGCCGCGTCGTCGCGGCGCAGCCGGTCAGCCCGGTCGCCGGCGGTGTCTGGATCCTGCCCGCCGGCGCGACGGGCGCGGCCTGGGCCGGCCAGGCGGCCGGGACGCTGATGCGCTTCGAGGCCGGCGCCTGGGAGGCCGTCGCCCTGGCCGAAGGGGTGCTGGCCTGGGTCAAGGACGAGAACCAGATAGTCGCCTTCGATGGCGCGACCTGGGCGCCCCTGTCGGCCACCTTCAAGAGCCTGACCGCCGCCGCCTCGCCGGGGCTGGCCAATACCCGGCTGGAAATCCGTGAGGAGGAGACGACACTTTCGGGCGCGACCACCTCGACCGCCATCGTGATCCCGGCGCGGGCCATCGTGCTGGCGGTCTCGACCCGGACCACGGTCGCGGTGACGGGGGCGACGTCCTACAGCTGCGGGGTTTCGGGCGACGCGTCCAAGTTCGGCGGTTCGCTGGGCGTGGCCAAGAACGCCAGCAATGTCGGGGTGATCGGTCCGACGGCCTACTATTCCGATACCCCGGTGCTGCTGACCTCGGCGGGCGGCAACTTCACCGGCGGCAAGGTGCGGGTGGCGGTGCACCTGCTGAGATTTGATGCGCCGGCGGCGGTGTGATTCCTTCTCCCTATGGAAGAAGGGTCTTTATTGACGACCCAGCTTTCCCCCGCTAAACGCCGCTCACCTTTGGGGAGTAGCCGCCTGCATCCATCAGCAGGCCCCGCCGTCAACACACTTGGTTTCTTCTCCGACTTGAGGGGATCCATGGCGCGGGGAGGGAAGCGATGATCCGCTTCCATGGCGAGACCAATGGCGCCGACAACCTCCCGGGCTGGGTGGGCTGTCGACGCTATTGGCATGCGCCCGGCCCGGAAGGTTTTTGCTCCCATGGAATCCCTGTTCGTCTCGACCCTGGTCGTGGCCATCGCCGAGATCGGCGACAAGACCCAACTTCTCGCCATTATTCTGGCGACCCGCTTCAAGAAGCCCGTGCCGATCATCCTGGGCATTCTGGTCGCCACCCTGGCCAATCACGCCCTGGCGGCGACGGCCGGCTACTGGGTCTCCGATCTGCTGAGTGGCCAGTGGTTCAAGTGGGCCATCGCCGTGTCGTTCATCGCCATGGCCGCCTGGGCCCTGATCCCCGACAAGGCCGATGACGAAGAGGCCGGCGCCACCAGCCGCTACGGCGTGTTCCTGACCACCACCATCGCCTTCTTCCTGGTCGAGATGGGCGACAAGACCCAGATCGCCACGGTGGCCCTGGGCGCGCGCTTCCACAACATCGCCTGGGTCGCGGCCGGCACCACCCTAGGCATGATGATCGCCAACATTCCGGCGGTGTATCTGGGCGAGGCGGCGACCAAGGTCGTGCCGCTGAAGTATGTGCGGATCGGCGCGGCGGTGATCTTCCTGGGTCTGGGCGTTTGGGCGGCGGTCGAAGCGGCGGGGTTGTTCCGCTAGACCTGTCATCCCGGCCAAGCGCGAAGCGCGCCGAGCCGGGACCGCCGGAAGCTCTGAGCTTGTCGCGGTCCCGGCTCTCCGCTCCGCTACGGCCGGGATGACAATGCGAATGGAGGCGCTATGACGGGAGCACGCAAGGAGCCCCGCCCCCTCATGACCGACGATCAGAACCTGCGCGGTTGGGAGTTCTGGATCGATCGCGGCGGCACCTTCACCGACATCGTCGCGCGGCGGCCCGATGGGTCGCTGGTCACCCACAAGCTGCTGTCGGAGAACCCCGAGCAGTATGCCGACGCCGCCGTGGCGGGCGTGCGGGCCCTGCTGCCGGCCGGGGCGCGGATCGACGCGGTCAAGATGGGCACGACCGTGGCCACCAACGCCCTGCTGGAGCGCAAGGGCGAGCCGACCGTGCTGGCGATCACCGCCGGTCATGCCGACGCCCTGCGCATCGGCTATCAGGCCCGGCCAAAGCTGTTCGACCGCCATATCGTCAAGCCCGAAGCCCTGTACGACCGCGTCGTCGAGATCGATGAGCGCATCACCGTCGAGGGCGAGGTCCTGCGTCCGCTGGACGAGACTGCCGCGCGCCTTGGCCTGCAGGCCGCCTTCGACGCCGGTTTCCGGGCCGTGGCCATCGTTCTGCTGCACGGCTTCCGCTTCACCGACCATGAGGCCCGCGTCGCCGCCATAGCGCGCGAGCTCGGCTTCACTCAGGTTTCGGTCAGCCACGAGGTCAGCCCGCTGATGAAGCTGGTCGGACGCGGCGACACCACCGTGGTCGACGCCTATCTGTCGCCGATCCTGCGCCGCTATGTCGACCGGGTGGCGGGCGAGCTGGGCGCGGATGCGCGGCTGCTGTTCATGCAGTCGAACGGCGGCCTGACCGACGCCCGGGCCTTCCGGGGCAAGGACGCCATCCTGTCTGGTCCCGCCGGCGGCGTGGTCGGCATGGCGCGGACGGCGGCGCAGGCCGGCTTCGACCGCGTCATCGGCTTCGACATGGGCGGCACCTCGACCGACGTCTGCCACTATGCCGGCGAGTACGAGCGGGCCTTCGAGACCGTGGTGGCCGGGGTGCGGATGCGCGCGCCGATGATGAACATCCACACCGTGGCGGCCGGCGGCGGCTCGATCTGCAGCTTCGACGGCGCGCGCCTGAGGGTGGGGCCGGCCTCAGCCGGGGCCGTGCCTGGCCCGGCCGCCTATCGCCGGGGCGGGCCGCTGACCGTCACCGACTGCAACGTCATGCTGGGCAAGCTGCGACCCGAGTTCTTCCCGGCCGTGTTCGGTCCCAACGCCGACCAGCCGCTGGATGCACAGGCGGTGGCTACCGGCTTCGCCAGCCTGGCCGCCGAAATCCTGGCCGCGACCGGCGAGGCCATGAGCCCCGAAGCGATCGCCGAGGGCTTCCTGACCATCGCCGTCGAGAACATGGCCAAGGCCGTGCGGCAGATCTCGATCCAGCGCGGCTACGACGTGACCCGCTATGTGCTGGCCTGTTTCGGCGGCGCGGGCGGGCAGCACGCCTGCCTGGTGGCCGACGCCCTGGGCATGACCCGGGTGATGATCCACCCGTTCGCCGGGGTGCTTAGCGCCTATGGCATGGGACTGGCCGATCTGCGGCTGATCCGCGAGGCGACGGTCGAGCGACCGCTGGCCGAGGCGGCCGGCGATCTGGCCGAACAGGCCAGGGCGCTGTCGGTCGAAGCCGAGGCTACCCTGCGAGCACAAGCCGTTCCGGTGGCTTCGGTCGAGACCCTGGCGACCTTGCGCGTGAAATACGCCGGGACCGACACCCCGCTGGTTGTGCCGCTGGCCGACCAAGCCGGCGTCCGCGCCGCCTTCGAAGAGATGCACCAGCGCCGCTTCGGCTTCACTTCGCCGACCACGGCCCTGGTGGTCGAGACCCTGTCGGTGGAGGCCATCGGCCATTCGGATGCCGGAGCGGCGCCGGATTTGGGACGCGGCGCCTCAGGCCAAGCTGTGGCCCTGACGATGGTCGACGTTCGCATGGCCGGCCAAGCCAGGCCGACGCCGGTGTTCGACCGCGAGGCCCTGGCTGTGGGGGCCGAGGTCAAGGGTCCGGCCATCATCCGCGAGGCCACCGGCACGACGGTGGTCGAACCCGGCTGGCGCGCCAAGGTGGATGCGCATCTGAACCTGATCCTCGACCGCATCGAGGCCCTCCCAGCCCGCCGCGCCATCGGGACCAAGGCTGATCCGGTGATGCTGGAGGTGTTCAACAACCTGTTCATGGCCGTCGCCGAGGAGATGGGTTTCGCCCTGCAGAACACCGCCTATTCAGTCAATATCAAGGAGCGGCTCGACTTTTCCTGCGCCTTGTTCGATCGCGACGGCAACCTGATCGCCAACGCCCCGCACATGCCGGTGCATCTGGGCTCGATGGGCGACAGCGTGCGGGCCATCCGGGAGGCGCGGCAGAGTGATGGGCGCGGCATGCAGCCGGGCGACGTCTATATGCTCAACGCCCCCTACAAGGGCGGCACCCATTTGCCGGACGTAACGGTGGTGATGCCGGTGTTCGACGCGGCCGGAGCCCTGCTGTTCTATGTCGCCGCGCGCGGGCACCAGGGCGATATCGGCGGCATCACGCCGGGCTCGATGCCCCCCAACAGCCGCACGGTCGAGGAAGAGGGGGTGCTGATCGAGAACTTCCTGCTGGTTGAAGGCGGCCGGTTCCTGGAAGCGCAGACCCGCGCCCTGCTGGCCTCGGGCAAGTGGCCGGCCCGCAATCCCGACCAGAACATCGGCGACCTCAAGGCCCAGATCGCCGCCTGCGCGCGGGGCGCTGAAAGCCTGACCGGCCTCGTCGCCGAGTTCGGCCAGGCGACGGTCGAGGCCTATATGGCCCACGTGCAGGACAATGCCGAGGAAGCCGTTCGCCGGGTGTTGGCCACCTTGAACGACGGCGCCTTCGCCTATGAGCTGGACGACGGCAGCGTGGTGAAGGTGGCGATCACCGTGGATCGCGAGGCCCGCACGGCCCGGGTCGATTTCGCGGGCACCAGCGACCAGGTCCCGACCAATTTCAACGCCCCGGCCTCGATCTGCCGGGCGGCGGCGCTGTATGTGTTCCGCACGCTGGTGGATGACGAGATCCCGATGAACGACGGCTGCCTGCGACCGGTGCAACTGGTCATTCCCGAGGGCTCGATGCTGCGGCCGCGCTATCCGGCGGCGGTGGTGGCGGGCAATGTCGAGACCAGTCAGGTCGTGGTCGATGCGCTGTATGGAGCTCTCGGCGTCATGGCCGGCGCGCAGGGGACCATGAACAACTTCACCTTCGGCGATGACCGCCGCCAGTATTACGAGACCATCTGCGGCGGCTCGGGCGCGGGGCCGGGTTTCGATGGGACCGACGCCGTCCAGACCCACATGACCAACAGCCGCCTGACCGATCCCGAGGTGTTGGAGACCCGCTATCCCGTGCTGGTCGAGGCGTTCTCGATCCGGCGCGGTTCGGGCGGCGCGGGCGCGCATCACGGCGGCGACGGGGTGGTGCGAAAGATCGCCTTCCGCGAACCGATGACCGCGACCCTGTTGTCCAACCGCCGCCGCGTGCCGCCGTTTGGGCTGGCGGGCGGGGGGGCAGGCGCCCTGGGCGCGGCGCGGGTCGAGCGGGCGGACGGAAGGGTTCAGACCCTGGCGGCCACCGATCTGGTCGAGGTCGCGACGGGCGACGCCATCATCATCGAGACGCCGGGCGGCGGCGGCTGGGGCGCACCCTGATGCGGCTTGCGGTTCTGTTTGTCTGCCTGGGCAATATCTGTCGATCGCCCCTGGCCGAGGGCGCCTTTCGCGCCGAGGCCCAGGCCGTCGGGCTTGATGTTCTGGTCGATTCTGCCGGCACAGGGGGCTGGCATGTCGGTTCCGCGCCGGATGGGCGCGCCATTGCCGCCGCGCAGCGCCACGGCGTCGACATCAGCCGCCAGACCGCCCGCAAGGTCGAGGCCGACGACTTTCGGCGTTTCACCCACATCCTGGCCCTGGACCACGACAACCTGAAGAAGCTGCGCAGCCTTCGCCCCGTCGACGGGGAGGCGGAGCTGGGCCTGCTGCTGGACTATGCCGAAGGGCTCGAGGGCCGGGCGGTGGCCGATCCCTACTATGGCAAGGCGGCGGGGTTCGACGTGACCTGGCGCGAAGTGGCCCTGGCGGCGCGGGGGCTGGCGCAGTCGCTGGCGTCTCGGGGGGACTAGGCGACCACTCGCCCCCTCCTGACCGGTTGGCTTCGCCGCCCTTCGGGTCGCGGTCGTCCTCCCCATACGGGGGAGGAGCGCCTCAGGCGCGGAGGGGGGCAGTGACTAAGCCGCCCGCGTGACGCGTCGTTCGAGAAGCAACAGCGTCAGGGTCACCAGGAAACCGAACGCCAGCAGCAGCGCCGCCAGCTGGTGCGCCTCGTTCCAGCGCAGTTGTTCGACCAACTGGAAGATCTCGACCGACAGCACCTGGGTTTCACCGGGAATGCCGCCGCCCAGCATCATCACCACGCCAAACTCTCCCACCGTATGGGCGAAGGACAGGATGGCGGCGACGGCGTAGCCGGGCAGGGCCAGGGGCAGGGCCACGCGGGCGAAGCTCTGCCAGCGCGAGGCGCCCAGGGTGGCGGCGGCCTCCATCGGTTCCTCGCCCAGGGCGATGAAGGCGTTGCGCAGGGGCTGGACGGCGAAGGGCAGGGAATAGATCAGCGAGCCGATTACCAGCCCCTCGAAGGTGAAGGCCAGGGTGCGGATTCCGACGGCCTGCAGCGGGGCCATCAGCAAACTGTGCGGCCCAAGCGCGATCAGCAGGTAGAAGCCCAGCACGGTCGGCGGCAGAACGATCGGCAGGGCGACCACGGCGCCGACCACAGGCTTCCAGCGCGAGCGCCCGCGCGCCAACCACCAGGCCAGGGGCGTGGCCAGGATCAGCAGCAGGATCGTGGTGATCCCCGCCAGTTTGACCGTCAGCCACAGCACCGAGAGCATGGTCAGCGAACCTCGTAGCCGTAGCGGCGGATGATGGCCTTGGCCTCGGCGCTCTTCAAGAACTGAAGGAAGGCCTTGGCAGCGGGATTGCCGGATCCCGTCTTCAGCAACACGGCCTGCTGGTCGATAGGCGTATGGTTGGCGGGCGGCACGAGCCAGCGTGAGCCACCGGGCTCGTTGACCACCTGCGACAGGGCCACAAAGCCCAGTTCCGCCGCGCCGGTCTGCACATACTGGTAGGTCTGGGTGATCGATGAGCCCGTGACGATCCTTGGCTTCAGGGTGTCCTGCAACTTCAGCCGGGTCAGGGTCTCGATGGCGGCCTGGCCATAGGGTGCAGATTTGGGATCGGCGATAGCCAGTTTCTCGAAGCCGCCCTTTGCCAGCACCGCGCCCTTGCCGTCGACCAGGCCCGGCGTCCTGCTCCACAGCACGAGACGTCCGGTGGCGTAGGTGAAGCGCGTGCCGGCCACGGCCAGCCCCTCGGCTTCAGCCTTGATCGGCCGTTCGGCGTCCGCCGACAGGAAAACCTCGAACGGCGCGCCGTTGGCGATCTGGTTATAGAACTGGCCCGACGAGCCAAAGCTCAGGGTCGCCTTGTGGCCGGTTCTGGCTTCGAACTTCGCCGCGATCGCCTTGGCGGGTTCGGTGAAGTTGGCGGCGACCGCCACCTTGGTTTCGGCGGCCAGGGCCGAGCCGCTGACCAGCATCGCCAGGCCGGCGGCGAGGACGACCATCAGGGAGCGGCGAGCGAGCATGCAGGACCTTGGCGGGCTTGGAGTCGGCGACCAGACAGCGTTATGTAGCAAGACTACATAACGCTGTCCCGTTTTCCGTTCAGGCCCGATCAGGAGCGACCATGGCCATTGATGGCGAACTCAGCGCCTCGCTCGTCCTGCGCCGGGGCGCCCTGGCCCGGGTGGGGCTGGAGCGTGTCGCCCTGCTGGAGGCCGTCGGCGAGGCGGGTTCGATCACCGCCGCCGCCCAGCGACTGGGCCTGAGCTACAAGGGCGCATGGGACGCGATCCAGGCGCTCAACAACCTGTTCGACGCCCCTCTGATCGCCGCCAGCGCCGGCGGCAGGGCAGGCGGGGCGGCGACCATCACCCCGCGCGGCCATGCGGTGATCAAGGCCTTCCGTGAGGTCGAACGCGAGATCGGCGCGGCCCTGGCCCGGCTTGAGGCCGGTCTGGCCTCCGCGCCCGAGCAGGGTCTGGGCGAGCTCTTCTGGAGCCTTGGACTGCGCACCAGCGCCCGCAACGCCCTGCGCGGGACGGTGGCGCGCATCGGGGCCGGGGCGGTGACCGTCGAGGTCGTGCTGTCGCTGGGCGACGGGGTCGAGATCGTCTCGGTCATCACCCGGCGCAGCGCCGATGAGCTGGGTCTGACGGTCGGCAAGCCGGCCATCGCCCTGATCAAGTCCAGCTTTGTCAGGCTCGTGCGCGGTCGCGACGCGCTGGGCGGCGCCAATCGCCTGGCCGGCGCGGTCATCGATCGCGAGGATGGGGAAACGGCCAGCGAGATCAGCCTGGGCCTTTCGGCCGGCAAGACCCTGGTCGCGACCCTGCCGCGCGCCGACGCTGACGCCCTGGCGCTCAGGCCCGGTGACGCGGTCGTCGCCCGGGTCGAGCCCTCGGACGTCATCCTGGCCGTCGAATAGCGCAGGCGCTCTCTACCGCGATGGCCCCCATGACGCGGCCACGGCCACGGATTGGGGGACCTTCAGCGGGCCTGCCCGCCGGGCGTGAGCGCAATCCGCGGCGGTGTGACTCATTGATCTTCACCAGGCTTGCGACGATTATGCAGCCGCACCCGCACCCAACTCCGAGAGATTCTTGATTCAGCTCCTGTCCTCCCGGCTCGGCAAAGGTGTGGCGGCTCTGGCCGTGATGCTGATCGCCATGCTGGTGGTCCAGGCGCCGGTGGCCATGGTGGACCGGGCGCTGCACGCCAGCGGCCAGGTACATGCGGCCAACGCCTTCGCCGGCCCGCTCGCCGCTGACCTGGCCGATCACGATCACGATCACGATCATGATGCGATGGCCGGCGCCGAGGTCGCGGACGATGATCGCGACCCCTCACCTTCGCAGGGCGCGCACCACCACCATGACGGCGCCTCGCTTCTGGGCCTGACGGTCGCCATGACGGTCGCCAGTCCCTGGGGCTCGACGCTCGAATCCTGGTCGGGCCAGGACACCTCGCTCGACAGCGCCGAGCCTGCTCCGCAGAAACGCCCCCCAAAAGCCCGCCTCGAACACGTCGCCTGATCGACGCGGCCCTCGGCCGCGCCCGCTTCCGTTCGAGAGAGCCCCATGCCCCATTTCGTCCATGGCCGCGCCACGCGGTCCTGGCTGCTCGCGTCGGCGTTCGCCGTCGCTCTGCCCCTTGCCGCCCAGGCTGAACCCCTGGGATTGCCCCAGGCCCTGGCCCGCGCCGCCCAGTCCGATCCTACCCGCCCCGCCGTCGAGGCGCGCCTCAAGGCCGCCGACGCCGGCGCCCGGCAGGCCGGTGTTCGTCAGAACCCCGTCGTCGGCGTCGAGCTGGAAGACCTGACGGGAACCGGTCCCTATTCGATGATCGATCGCGCCCAGGCGACGGTCTACTACCAGCAGAGCCTGGATCGCGGCGGCAAGCGCCAGGCCCGCACGGCCCTGGCCCGGACCGAGATCGATCTGGTTCGCCTTCGTTATCAGGTTCAGGTGCTGGACCTGTTCCAGGCGGTGGAGCTGGCCTGGGTCGAGGCCCTGGTCGCGGAAGCGCAGGTCCGCCTGGCGCGCACGCGGCTGGACATCGCCCAGCGTGCCCAAGGCGAGGTGGACCGGCGCGTGAAGGTCGCCCGCGACCCCCTGTTCGCCGGCGCCCGCGCTGACACCCAGGTCGCCGAGGCCAGGATCGCCCTCTCGCAGGTCCAGATGGCCGCCGATACCGCGCGCCGAAACCTCGCCAGCCATTGGGACGGCGCTGGCGATTTCGACCTCGATCCGGCGGTGCTGGACGATACCTCCGCCGCCCAACAGATCGCGGGCGAAGCGTCCGGTGTGGACCTGGCGGTGCTCGACGCCGAGCGACAGGCCGCGACGGCGCGGGTTCGCCTGGAGCAGAGCAAGGCTGTCCAGGATCCGACCTGGCGCGCGGGCCTGCGCTATCTGAACGAGGGGCGCGACATGGCCGTGCTGGTCGGCGGGTCGATCCCGCTGGCCCGCCATGACACCAATCGCGGCGCCATTGAGCGCGCCCAGGCCGAGCGCACAGCGGCCGATGTCGACCTCCTCAGCGGCAAGGTCCTGCGCGAACGTAAGATCGCCAGGCTGCAGGCCGGGCTGGCCGCACGGGCCAGCGAAGCCCGTCGCATCGAGACCGAGGTGCTGCCCGCCGCCGAACGGACCGTCGCCCTGGTCCGCGAGGGCTTCAATCGCGGCGGCTTCAGCTATCTCGACGTCATCGAGGCCCAGAAGGTCCTGATCGACGCCCGGAGCCGGCGGCTGGACGCCCTGAAGGCCTTCCACACCGACCGCGCCCTGCTGGCCCGCCTGACCGGCCGCCACGCCGCCCTCATTCCCGCTTCGGAGACTGTCCGATGAACCGCCCCTACACCCGGCGCGCCAGCGTGCGCCTTGCCCTGCTGATGGCCTCCACCCTCGTGCTGGCGGCCTGCGGCGACGGCGCCAAGCCCGCCGCCGAGACCGAAGGCCACGCCGCCAAGGCCGGCGACTATGAGCGCGGTCCCCATCGCGGCCGCCTGTTGCGCAGCGGCGATCTGGCCATCGAGATCACCATCTTCGAAGACGGCGTCGAGCCCGAATTCCGCGTCTATGCCTATCGCAAGGACAAGCCGGTCGATCCGCGGCAGGTCCAGCTGTCGGTCGAGCTGACCCGGCTGGGCGGCAAGGTCGACCAGTTCAGTTTCGCGCCGCAGGAAGACTATCTGCGCGGCGCGGGCGTGGTGCGCGAACCTCACTCTTTCGACGTCAAGGTTCGGGCCAGCCAGGGCGGCCAGAGTCATCAATGGACCTATCAATCCTACGAAGGCCGAACGACGATCAGCGCGGACGCCGCGAAGGCCGGCGGCGTGAAGACCGAAATGGCCGGCGGCGCCGACATCGCCGAGCTGGTCGACATGGCCGGCCGCGTCGAGATCACGCCCGAGGGCAAGGGCGAGGTTCGCGCCTGGTATCCGGGACGGGTGATGGCCCTGCGCGGCGAGCTGGGAAGCCAGGTCCGCAAGGGGCAGTTGCTGGCGCGCGTGGAGTCCAGCGAGAGCTTGCAGACCTATTCGATCTTCGCGCCGATCAGCGGGATCATCGTCGAGAAGAACCTCAATGTCGGCGACGTGGCCGGCGAACGCGCGATCTTCGTGATCGCCGATCCTACAAAGCTGCACGCCGAGTTCTTCGTCTATCCGCGCGACGCCGAGCGGGTGCGCGTCGGCCAGCCCGTCGAGGTGCGCAGCCTGTCGGGCGACACCCGGCTGATGGCGCAGGTCGAGGCGGTTCTGCCGACCGCCGACCTGGCCAGCCAGACCCTGATGGCCCACGTCCATCTGCCCGAGGGCTCAGCCGCATTCCGGCCGGGCATGGGCGTCGAGGGATCGTTCCAGGTCGCCTCCACCCGCGTTCCGCTGGCGGTGCGCACCCGGGCTCTGCAGAAATTCCGCGACTTCACCGTCGTCTTCGCCAGGGTGGGCGACACCTATGAGGTGCGGATGCTGGAGCTGGGTCGCCAGACGCCCGAATGGACCGAGGTGCTGGGCGGGCTTGAACCCGGAACCGAGTATGTCGCCGACGGCGCCTTCCTGATCCGCGCGGACATCGAAAAGTCCGGCGCGAGCCACGACCACTAGGAGCGCGCACCCATGCTTGAACGCATCATCGCGCTGTCGATCCGCTATCGCTGGATCGTCCTGGCGCTCGTCCTCGCCTCGGCAATCCTGGGCGTCTGGAGCTTCCAGCGCCTGCCGATCGACGCCACACCCGACATTACCAACGTCCAGGTGCAGATCAACACCGAGGCGCCGGGCTTCTCGCCGCTGGAGGCCGAACAGCGGATCACCTTTCCGGTCGAGACCGCCATCGCCGGCCTGCCGGGGCTGGACTACACCCGCTCGGTCTCCCGCTACGGCCTCAGCCAGGTCACGGTCGTCTTCAAGGACGGGACCGACATCTATTTCGCCCGCCAACTGGTCAATGAACGGCTGCAGGCCGCTCGCGCCCAGCTGCCCCCTAGCCTGACGCCCGAGCTTGGTCCGATCTCCACGGGCCTGGGCGAGATCTTCATGTACACGGTCGAAGCCAAGCCGGGTGCGCGTCGGCCTGACGGCAAGGCCTATACGCCCGAGGACCTGCGCACCCTGCAGGACTGGGTGATCCGGCCCCAGCTGCGCAACACGCCCGGCGTCACCGAGGTCAACACCATCGGCGGCTTCGAGCGGCAGTATCACGTCACCCCTCTGCCGGAACGGCTCTCGGCCTATGGCCTGACCATGGCTGACGTCACCGACGCCCTGGCCAAGAACAACAGCAATGTCGGGGCCGGCTATATCGAGCGCTATGGCGAGCAGTATCTGGTCCGCGTTCCCGGCCAGGCCAGCGGCGTCGAGGACCTGCGCGGCACGATCATCGTCAATCGCGGCGGCGCGCCGATCCGCGTCGGCGACGTGGCCGATGTGGGTCTGGGCGAGGAACTTCGCACCGGGGCCGCGACCGAGAACGGTCAGGAGGTGGTGCTGGGCACCGTGTTCATGCTGGTCGGCGAGAACAGCCGCACCGTCGCCCGCGCGGCGGCGCTGCGGCTGGAACAGGCCGCCAGGTCCCTGCCGGCCGGCGTCACGGCCACGCCGGTCTATGACCGCACCGAACTGGTCGATCGCGCCATCCGCACGGTCGAGACGAACCTGGTCGAGGGCGCGCTGCTGGTGATCGTCGTGCTGTTCCTGCTGCTGGGCAATATCCGGGCCGCGCTGATCACGGCGGCGATCATCCCGTTCTCGATGCTGCTGACCATCACCGGCATGGTCCAGAGCCGGGTGTCGGGCAATCTGATGAGCCTGGGCGCGCTGGACTTTGGCCTGATCGTCGACGGGGCGGTGATCATCGTCGAAAACTGCCTTCGCCGGTTTGGCGAGGCGCAGCATCGTCTGGGTCGACTGCTGACCAGGGACGAACGCTTCGCCCTGACCGCCACGGCGGCCGGCGAGGTGATCAGGCCATCGCTGTTTGGCGTGCTGATCATCACCCTGGTCTATGTGCCGATCTTCGCCCTGAGCGGGGTCGAGGGGAAGATGTTCCACCCGATGGCCATCACCGTGGTCATCGCCCTGACCGCCGCCCTGGTGCTGTCCCTGACCTTCGTGCCGGCCGCCGTGGCGATGTTCGTCACCGGCAAGGTCGAGGAGAAGGAAAGCCGCATCATGCGCGGGGCTCGCCAGCTCTACGAACCGGCGCTGGCGATAGCCCTGCGGCTGCGAGTGGCGTTCGTGGCCGGCGCCGTGGCGCTGGTGGTCATCGCGGGTCTGGCGGCCAGCCGCATGGGCTCGGAGTTCGCCCCCAGTCTCGACGAGGGCGACATCGCCATGCACGCCCTGCGCATACCGGGCACCAGCCTCACCCAGGCTGTCCGGATGCAGGCGGCTCTCGAGGCGCGGATCAAGTCGTTGCCGGAGGTCGAGCGGGTGGTGAGCAAGATCGGCACCGCCGAGGTCGCCACCGACCCGATGCCGCCCTCGGTCGCCGACACCTTCATCATGCTGAAGGACCGCAAGGACTGGCCCGATCCGCGCAAGCCCAAGGCCACGCTGGTCGCCGAACTGGAGGCCGCCGTCGCCACCATTCCCGGCAACAACTACGAGTTCACCCAGCCGATCCAGATGCGGTTCAACGAACTGCTGTCGGGCGTTCGCGCCGACGTGGCCGTCAAGGTGTTTGGGGACGACCTCGACGAGTTGCGGGCCATCGGCGAAAGCGTGGGGGCGGTGGTCGAAGGCATCGAGGGCGCCCAGGATGTGGGTGTCGAACAGGTGACCGGGCTGCCGGTCCTGCAGATCACGCCGGACCGCGCCGCCTTGGCCCTGCTGGGACTGAACGTGCAGGACCTGCAGGAGGTGGTCGCCACCTCGATCGGCGGCGCGGTGGTCGGTCAGGTGTTCGAGGGCGACCGGCGTTTCGACGTCGTGGTCCGCCTGCCCGAGGCGATCCGGGGCGACCTGGACGGCGTCCGTCGCCTGCGCGTGCCGCTGCCGGCGACGGGGGAGGGCCCCCGGGGGTTCGTGCCCCTGCAGGATGTGGCCAGGGTCGAGACGGTGATCGGCCCCAACCAGATCAGCCGCGAGGATGGCAAGCGCCGCGTGGTCGTCACCGCCAATGTGCGGGGCCGGGACCTGGGCTCCTTCGTCGCCGAGGTGCAACAGAAGGTCGGCGCCGAGGTCGAGATCCCGACCGGCTACTGGATCAGCTATGGCGGCACGTTCGAGCAGCTGATCTCGGCGGCGAAACGGCTTCAGCTGGTCGTGCCCGCCGCCCTGCTGCTGATCTTTGGTCTGCTGTTTGCGCTGTTCCGGTCGGTCAAGGACGCCGCCATCGTCTTCTCCGGCGTGCCCCTGGCCCTGACCGGGGGCGTCGCGGCCCTGCTTTTGCGGGGTCTGCCGCTGTCGATCTCGGCGGGCGTCGGCTTTATCGCCCTGTCTGGCGTGGCCGTGCTCAATGGGGTGGTCATGGTCAGCTTCATCCGGAGCCTTCTGGCCGAGGGGCGGCCGCTGGACGAAGCGATCAGCGAAGGCGCCCTGACGCGCCTCAGGCCCGTGCTGATGACCGCCCTGGTCGCCAGCCTGGGCTTCGTGCCGATGGCCTTCAATGTCGGGGCCGGGGCCGAGGTGCAGCGCCCGCTGGCCACGGTGGTGATCGGCGGGATCATCTCCTCGACCCTGCTGACCCTGCTGGTCCTGCCGGCGCTGTATCGCCTTGTCGGCGGATCGCCCCTTGGCCGGACGCGGGCCGACTGAGGGCTGGTCGGTGGGGCAGGCGCAGCGGGCCTAGTCGCCTGCGCCTTCCAACGCCGCCTCATGGCTCATGGCTGCGGCGCCGAGTTCAACGTGCTCGGCAATTCGGCCGCTGGCTTTGCGCTCGCTGTAGCGATCAACCAGGTAGTCGGCGTGGTCGCGGGTGAGCAGGGTGAACTTCACCAGCTCCTCCATCACGTCGACGACGCGGTCGTAATAGGCTGACGGCTTCATGCGGTCGTTGTCGTCGAATTCCTGGAAGGCCATCGCCACCGACGACTGGTTGGGAATGGTGATCATCCGCATCCAGCGTCCCAGCAGTCGCAGGGTGTTGACGGCGTTGAACGACTGCGAACCGCCGCTGACCTGCATCACCGCCAGGGTTCGGCCCTGGGTCGGTCGGACACTGCCGATCTCCAGCGGGATCCAGTCGATCTGGGCCTTGATGATCCCGGTGATCGCGCCATGCCGCTCGGGACTGCACCAGACCTGCCCCTCGGACCATAGGGACAGGGCCCGCAGCTCCTGGACCTTTGGATGGTCCGGCCCCGTGGCGTCGGGAAGCGGCAGGTCGCGGGGGTCGAAGATTTTCGTCTCGCAACCCAGAACCTGCAAAATGCGCGCCGCCTCCTCGACCAGCAGCCGGCTGAACGAGCGCTCGCGCAGCGATCCGTAGAGCAGCAGGATACGGGGCGGATGGGTCGCAGGTGACCGGCTCTCGAGTTGGCCCTGGGTCGGCGCCGTGAGAAATTGCGGCTGGAGCGCGGGCAGGTCGGTCATGATTTCCAAATTCCTCGAAGCGTCTTGGCGTCGTCACATATTTCCACTAACTTGGAAATATGGAATCGAAAGCCGCTGTCGCAAGTCTCTCCGCGCTGGGCCACGAAGGTCGGCTGGCCATCTTCCGCCTGCTCGTCAAAGCCGGCGGTCAGGGTGTGCCGGCCGGTGAGGTCGCTCGCCGCCTGGAGATGCTGCCCAATTCTCTGTCGGCCAATCTCAACGTGCTCAGCCATGCTGGACTGATCGTTTCGCGCCGCGAGGGCCGCTCGATCATCTATTCGGCCGCCTACGGGGCGATGAGCGGTCTGCTGGGCTTCCTGATGGAAGACTGCTGCGGCGGCAATCCCGAGATCTGCGCGCCCTTGAACGAGATCCTCGCCCGGGCCGCCGACTGCGATGGAACCTGCCTTGTCGAATTGGAGACAGCATGACCGATCCCCAGTCTAACCTGAAACACGTCCTGTTTCTATGCACCCACAACTCGGCGCGCTCGGTGCTGGCGGAGTCGATCATGAACCGCGTCGGGGCGGGCCGTTTCAAGGCCTATTCGGCCGGCTCGATGCCCAGCGGCCGGATCAACCCGCACGCCATCCATCTGCTCAAGCACCTCAACTACCCGACCGATCACCTGCGCTCCAAGGCCTGGGACGAGTTCTCCAAGGCCGGCAATCCGGACGCGCCGGATCTCGATTTCGTGTTCACCGTCTGCGACAACGCCGCCGGCGAGGTCTGTCCGATCTGGCCGGGCCAGCCGATGAGCGCTCACTGGGGCATCCCCGATCCGTCGGCGGTCCAGGGAACCGAGGCCGAGGTCGCCCTGGCCTTCGCCGAGGCCTATCGTCAGCTCAACAGCCGCATCACGCTCTTCTGCGCCCTGCCCATGGCGTCGATCGACAGGCTGTCGCTGCAGCGCCGGCTCGATGAGATCGGCAAGTCCTTCGCCCCCGACGAACCCGCCGCCTGAGGGGCGCCGCCCCGCTTTCTGTTTTCCTGACGAGTGACCCATGTCCGATACCGACTTCCCGATCGTGATCTTTCACAACCCCGCCTGCGGCACCTCGCGCAACGTCGTTTCGATGGCGCAGGCGGCCGGTTACACGCCCACGGTCGTTGAGTATCTCAAGGCCGGCTGGTCACATGACCAGCTGCGTGAGCTGGCCGGGGAGGCGGGTCTGACGTTCCGCCAGCTGATGCGCGAAAAGGGTACGCCGGCCGCCGAGCTGGGTCTTCTGGCTGATGACGCCACCGAGGATCAGATCCTCGACGCCATGGTCGCTCACCCCATTCTGGTCAATCGGCCGATCGTGGTCACGCCCCGGGGCGTCAAGCTGTGCCGGCCGTCCGAGGTCGTGCTGGATCTGCTGGACCGCAAGCCGGCCAGCTTCACCAAGGAAGACGGCGAGATCGTCGTCCTGTGATCCTCGCCCTGCTGATCTTCCTGCTCACCATCACCCTGGTCATCTGGCAGCCCAAGGGCCTCAGCATTGGCTGGAGCGCCACCCTGGGCGCCGGCCTGGCGCTGCTGACGGGCGTCGTCCACCCCGGCGACATCATCACGGTCTGGCACATCGTCTGGAACGCCACCGGCGCCTTCATCGCGGTGATCCTGATCAGCCTGCTGCTCGACGAGGCCGGCTTTTTCGAGTGGGCGGCCCTGCATGTGGCCCGCTGGGGCGGCGGCAAGGGGCGGCTGCTGTTCGCCGCGATTGTGCTGCTGGGCGCGGCGGTCTCGTCGCTGTTCGCCAATGACGGCGCGGCGCTGATCCTGACGCCGATCGTCATCGCCATGCTGATGGCGCTGGGCTTCAAGGACAAGGCGACCCTGGCCTTCGTGATGGCGGCCGGCTTCATCGCCGACATGGCCAGTCTGCCGCTGGTGGTCTCGAACCTGGTCAACATCGTCTCGGCCGACTTCTTCAAGATCGGCTTCAGCCGCTATGCCTCGGTGATGATCCCGGTCGACATCGCCGCCATCGCCGCCACCCTGACGGCGCTGATGCTCTATTTCCGGCGCGACATCCCCAAGACCTATGACGTCGGCCAGCTGAAGGCGCCGCGCGAGGCGATCAAGGATCCGGCGACCTTCAAGGCCGGCTGGGTGGTCCTGGCCCTGTTGCTGATCGGGTTCTTCGCCCTGGAGCCGCTGGGCGTGCCCGTCAGCGCCACCGCCGCCGTCGGCGCGCTGGTCCTGCTGGTCATCGCGGGCCGGGGCCAGGTGATCAGCACCCGCAAGGTGCTCAAGGGCGCGCCCTGGCAGGTCGTGGTCTTCTCGCTGGGCATGTATCTGGTGGTCTATGGCCTGCGCAATGCGGGCCTCACCGACCGGATCGCGGGCCTGCTCAACTACTTCGCCCAAGGCGGCGTCTGGGGGGCGGCGTTCGGGACCGGCATCCTGACCGCCCTGCTGTCGTCGGTGATGAACAACATGCCCACCGTCCTGGTCGGCGCCCTGTCGATCGAGGCCAGCGGCGCGACGGGGGCGGTCAAGGAGGCGATGATCTACGCCAATGTCATCGGCAGCGACCTGGGCCCCAAGATCACCCCGATCGGCTCGCTCGCCACCCTGCTGTGGCTGCACGTGCTGCGCACCAAGGGGATCAGGATTTCCTGGGGCTATTATTTCAAGGTCGGGATCGTGCTGACCACGCCGATTCTGCTGATCACCCTGGCCGCCCTGGCGCTGCGCCTGACGCTCGCGCCCTAGCCGAACCTCGCGCTCCGTCTTCGGCGCTGGAAGTTCCCACATCGCCTCGATCGCGCCCGACAGGCGGCCGACCAGCGGTCTAAAATGCGGGGCAGCAGCCAAGGCCTGGCGGTAGCCTCATCAATCCCCGCGACTAGGCCGGTTTTAGGGCAGCGATGCGGGCCTTGCGTTGCGTCTCGAGGTCCGGCCGTTGCGCCATCAGGTCCCGGTAGTAGGCTTGGCGCAAAGGCGCCTGCTGGGCATGCATGCGCTGGGTCTTCACATAGGCAAGACCGCGTTCGCGACGGCTCCGCACCTGGGCAGGGTCGTTCGCCAGGTCGATGAGGGCCCGGCCCCAGTCTTCCGGCGAGGTCGCGAACACGCCGATGTCGAGATGCTCGGGCGCATCCCCGTAGACGACGGGAGAGCAGATCGGCACGACGCCTGCTGCGCAACATTCTATGAACTTCAGATCCGACTTCAGGCGATTGAAGGGCGTATCGGCCAGGGGCAGAAGCGCAACATCACAACCGGCCAAGGCCTCCATGTAGGCCGCATGGGGCAGGGTCGGATGGAAGATCTTCATCACCTCTTCCGGCAGAGCTTTGTAGAAGGCTTCGTCGTGAACCACCACGAACTCGATGGTCTTGGCCAAGGTCTTGGCGGCTGCGATGATCGCTTCTGACAGCCCGGCCCAATCTCCGCCTCGATTGAGCGCGCCAAAAAACACCTTGAGACGCTGTCCGGACTTGGGCGTGGCCATCTCGATCCGCGGCAACTCCAGGATGGCGTTGGGAAAGACCGTCACATTGGGATTCCACTGGCGGATCATGGCCGCCAGCGGTTCCGTGCTGACCGTAACCGCGTGCACACCGCGATAGGCGTTGAAGTTGGAATCGACAAATTCGCGCCAGTGATGAGGATCATCATCGATGTCCGATGTGATCGTCCAGCCGCGCTCGATCAGGTTGTCGACCATGGCAGACTGGTGGCCGCCGTTGAGGAACTGGCGATGCAGCATAAACACGCCGGGTGACCAGTGGCGCGGCAAGCTGACAGATCCCGCGCCCCAGGAGACCCTGGCGCCCGGCATGCTGGCGAGGGCGGCAAGCGGGTGATCGACCCGCGCCTCGGTGACGCCGGCGATCTTCTTCATCCCCAGCGCCGCGACAGTGATAGCCTCAGGAACCGGGCCATTGATCGCCTGGATGATCCATTGAAACGCCGAAAGGTCGCGACGCAGATTGTCCGACGACACGCCCAGGGTCTCGGCGATCGGTCCGAAGGCCTTCAGGGCCGCTTCTGTCTTCTCGGCCGATACGATGCGCGGCGATGCTTCAAGGACGGTCCAGCCGGCCTTTTGGAACATGTCGATAGCCGAAGCGCGTGTGAAAAGCTGCGGCGGGCGGCGGTCTGCTGGGTTGGCTTCTGCGGGGGGCCATTGCCCTTTCAGCTGTTGCTCCAACAGCGCCCAATGGGAGGCGTTGGGAACGCAGGCGACGCAGACCCCGCCGGGGCCGGTGCGCGCCCGCAGATCCGAAAGCACGACCCAAGGGTCGCGCAGATATTGCAGGACATCCCTGAAGATCACGGCGTCGAAGGCGTCGTCGGCCCGCGCGGAGTCAAGCGCCGCCATGACGGTTTCAGTTTCGATGTCCCCGACGACGATGTCATCCACGAGTCTGGCCGCGTCGCGCGCTGCGTCTTCGAACAACTCAAGGCCGACATAGCGCGCGTCAGGATTGCGCGCACGGTAGGCCTCGGCGAACAGTCCCGTGCCGCAACCGACCTCCAGCACCCGTCTGCGATCAAGCGGAATGGACTTGAGGAGATCGGGATTGATGTCGTCGCTATAGGCCATGGGGTTGGTCGATCGTTCTGGGGTCTCTAGGGCTTGGCCAAACTACCGGCGATGCGGCAAGAAGCGATGGCTGGCGCTGAAATCGTTCGTTTCCAATGCCGTTGAACTTGCGCCGCACCGATTGGTTTGACTGACGCGAGTCCTGCCGCTTGTCAGGCTCAGACGCCCTTGAGGATTCCTTAGGGTTGAACTGCAGCGTCGCCGTCCGAGCGTGTCAGGTGCCGCGCCGATACTCGCCATTGTCGGTGACGGTATGTATGGTTCCATACTTTTGAGGCGAGAGTTGATCGGGCTGGTGCGCCGCCAGATGCTTGATCAGGAAGTAGCCGCCCAGGCGTTCCTGGCAAAACGCGGCGGCTCGCCTCTGATAGGGATCGTGGGCCAGAAACGGCTTGTGGTGTTCCACGAAACTGAGAACGACCTTCGCCATAGCACTGCAGGTTTTCATCCACCACGCGGTCGGGTAGGTGCCCATCTCAACGCCGCCGGGGACGATGTAGGGGTAATTGAAAAACTCCAAGATTTGATCCTGCGGCAGGACCTGCTCGGCCGCCACCGTCGCAACATAGTGCAAGAAATCGACGATGCTGTGATGCGTGAGATAGTGCTGCGCGATGTTGCCAGCTTTGAGTGGCATGGGGATTATGTACTCATCGCCGGCCAGATCCGTTTCCGGATTTTCCAGAGGCTGCGCAGCGAGCTCGCCGGCACTGACGAGGCGCATGCCTGGATAGTTCGAGCTGAGCTGGCCCATCTGCCGGCGTACCAGGAATTTCCGATACTGCCAGATGGTGACATGCCCCTCTGGATTAGGGGTGTCGACCAGGATCCTGTGAATGGCGATCGGGCCGAGGGAGCCGGAAAGCTGCGCATGCAGCGCTTCCGGATTCTCGAAGAAATCGTAGCCCGGGATGATGTCCAATCCCCGCGTTTCGGGGGGCGGGCGGGCGTTCAGCCATAGAATCTTGGAGCCTGACGGGGGCGTGTATTCGGGGAGGCCGTCGTGGCAGATGATGAAGATCGTCAAGTCTGCCCCTAGAAAATGCGCTTCAGGTAGCCGTCCGGCGCGACGGAGATCAGGAGCTTGTCGTCCATAGCCTTGTCGATCTCGAACTCTGGATGGGTCTTCAGATAGTCCCATACCGCCGTCTTGGGATTGTTGCCCGGACCCCAGGGACGATCAGGGAACATCGCGGCGGGCAGGTCTTCGACGACGGTGTCGAAGACGACGCAATAGCTGCCGACACTCGTCAGGGGCGCATAGGCCTCCAGCTCCGCGCGCACGTGCTCATGGGTGTGGTTGCTGTCCAACAAGACCATGATCCGTTGATAGTTTTGGGCCACATCCTTCACCTGGGCGATGACATCCTCTGCGATGCTTGAGCCCTGGATCATCTGGATCCGACTGGCCATCGGGTGCGCCTCGATCGCTGCGCGATTATGGGCGCGGATGTCGATGTCGACGCCCAGAACCTTGCGCCCCGACCCGCGCGGATCGATCATCGTTCCGGCGGCCACGCCGTCGGCGACATCCAGCAGCGCCAGCAGGGAGGCGCTGAAGATCAGAGATCCGCCGTGGGCAATTCCGGTCTCGATGATCAGGTCGGGCTTGATCTCCCAAACCAGTTCCTGGATGGCTGCCATATCCTGCGGATATTGGATAATCGGCCGGCCCTGCCAGGAGAAATTGTAAGAATATTGCGGAAGTATTGAATGTTCTAAAAACTTCGCGGCGCTGTCGCACATTTCGACTTGGGATCGAGCGCCTTCTATTCTTTTGGATGTTTCGATATCGAACTGAGACATGTTCACACTGCGACGTAGTTGTAAGAATTGTTGGAAATGGATTTTATCTCGGCGAGATAGTTTGGATTCATGACATAAATCTTAGCCCCGAGCGGCACGTCCGCCAAGGCGCTCTCGGGCGACTTTACTTGCAACCCCGTACCACCGATGTGCCTGCCCTGCTTGGCGGGATTGATGTCGATCACCGAGGTGATCGGCCGGCCTGCGCGGGCGCACAGCAGGGCGAAGATCACGCCCTTGGAGGCGCCTCCCCAGACGACCATTTCGCTGGAGGGAGTGTCGACCGGGATCGAGGCCATGAAGTCCTCTGGGAAGGCGACGCGATCAGCGATGTCGATTTCCGGGTCACGAAGTGTCGATAGGTCCGCGATAACGGATAGATACTGGCCGCCAAAGGTGTTTTCGGCGTGGATCACCCGACCGAACATCCGGCCGAAGTCCGACAGCCGGAAGTAGTTCACATGCTCATAATAGATGTCGAACCAGGCCCGCCTGTCGATGATCCAGTCCAGGCAAGGCACTTCGATATAGATGTATCCGGAGCCGCCGTTGGCGTCCTTGATGGCGCGCAGGAATGTGACGGGGTCCTGAACGTGTTCCAGGACGTGACGCAGGATCAGGCCCTTGCCCGACATCTTCTGACTGGCGTCGAAGTAGGTTTTGCGGATGCGGGGGTTGTCCCCCTCGTAGGTGGGATCGAAGCCGGTGATGCCGACGCCTTGCCTGGCGAGGAGTTCGAGGAAGTACCCCTTGCCGCAGCCGACCTCTATGATGTCATCGCGGCCCATACGGGCTAGCACGAGTTCGGCCACCGCGTTCAGGTGGACGCGGAAGGGTTCGCTGACGGCTTGCTCGTTCTGATAGTGCTCGTCATAGACCATCAGCTCTGGCTGGAAAGCGGCGTTATAGACGAGGCCTGTCGTCTCGTTTTCGACCAGACGCACATCGCCGCGCGGGCAATCCACGGCTTCATCTTCCGTATCGTACATACGGTTTTGAAAGATGGGCAGTTGATCCTGGCGGTACAGAAGCCGGTTTTCCATATCGTCCGCTACGGCGCTCTTCTGTTTTCAGGCTGCGGTATGGCTGTCGGCACGCCGACGACGCGGAGCGGATCTAACAGGTTTTCAGGACGCGCGCCAAACCTCAGCAGATCCCGCCGCCCAAACTCATCGGCGATGGTTTCAACCAGCTGACGCACAGTGATTGGCCGGCCCGAACAGACGTTTACTGCACCCTCAACGTGACCCAGGGTGGCGGTCGCGATTATCCGCCCGGCGTCGCGCACATCGATGAAGTCGCGAATCTGTGCGCCATGGCTGAGCTCGACAGGCTCGCCCTTTTCCAGCTGAGCGCGGACATAGGCCGTCAGGCGCCGCGGATCCTCGGCTTCACCATAGAGGTAGAAGAGGCGGCACCACGCAAACGTCATCTCCAGGGGCTGCAGAATACGCGAGAGCGCCATGAACGCGGCGGCCTTTGCGCCGGCATAGGCCGTCGTCGGGTTCAGGGGTGTCGAGACGGATAGGTCGCCGCCGGAAAGGTCATATTCGAAACAGGTTCCGACGCCGACAAAGCGCGAAACGCCGGCGTCGATCGCCCCTTTCGCCAGGGCCAGGGTCCCCGACAGGCATGTGAGGTTCTGGGGGGCGTTGAGGTATTTTCCGGGCTCAGCGTACCAGGCCACATGTACGACGTGATCGATCTCCGCGCAGGCCCGGGCCCACCACTCCGGGCGTTCCTCGAACAGCGCCGGCGTCGAGATCACGCGCTCGATGGCGGGGGAGGCCTCAAGGGCGTGTTCCCGGCCGCTGCGCACCACCGTCGTGACGCATGCGCCTTGTTCGGCCAGGGCGCGCAAGACCTGGCGGCCGACAAATCCCGTCGCGCCCGTCAGTAGGACGCGCGGAGTCATAGGATCCGGATTTCGGGCACGGCGGTGACGAAACGTGTCCCCAGGGCTTCAAGCGCCGCGCATTGCGACCGGACTTCGTCGGCGATGTTCCAGGGCAAGATCAGCAGGAAGTCGGGACGGCGCGTGTCCAACGCCTCGGGCGGCAGGATCGGAATGTGGCTGCCGGGCATGAAATGGTGCTGTTTGGCCGGAGCCGCGTCGCAGATGAAGGGCAGCAAGTCTGGCTTGACCCCGGCATGGTTCATAAGGGTGTTGCCCTTGGCCGCCGCGCCATAGCCCGCAACCGATTTGCCGAGGCGCTTCTGCTGCAAAAGGAATTCCAGAAGCCCGTTCTTGACGGCGTCGGCGCGCGCCTGGAAGTCGGCGTAGTATTCCGACGTATCGACACCCATGCGCTGTTCCTCAGCAAGGGTGGCGGCGACGGCGGGCGTTTGAGCATGCTCGGCATCGTCGCGGCAACCATAGACCCGCAGGCTGCCCCCGTGGGTGGGCAGCGCTTCCACGTCGAACACGCGCAGGCCGGCTTGGCCGAAGATCCGCTGAACCGTCGTGAGCGATAGGTACGAGAAGTGCTCATGATAGACGGTGTCGAACTGGCAGAACTCGACCAGCCGCATCAGATGCGGAAACTCCAGCGTCAGAACACCCTGCGGCTTGAGCGCAGTGCGCAAGCCTCGCGTGAAGTCGTTGATATCAGGCACGTGCGCGTAGACATTGTTGCCGCAAATCAGATCCGCTTGGCGTCCTTCGTTCACGAGACGTTCGGCCAGGGCTTCCCCGAAAAAGGCGCGCAGGACAGGGACGCCCAGGGCCTCTGCGGCATCGGCCGTGCTGCCGGTCGGCTCAACGCCCAGGCAGGGGATGCCGGCGGCCACGAAATTTCGCAGCAGGTAGCCGTCGTTGGAGGCGATCTCCATCACGAAGCTGTCCTGGTCCAGATCCAGCCGCTCGGTGATCATCTCACTGTAGCGAGCGGCGTGGTCGAGCCAACTGCGCGAGGTCGAAGAAAAATAGGCATAGTTCGAGGTGAAAAGCTTGTCGGCCGCCTCGTAGTCCTCGGTCTGAACCAGCCTGCACACGGAGCAGACAAATAGCTTAAGGGGGAACGAAACCTCCGGCGCGTTGAGATCATCTGCGCTCAGATAGGCGTTGGACGGCGGCGCGTGCCCCAGATCCAGGAACACTTGGCGCAGCGGCGTTTCGCAATGGCGGCAGTTCATAGAACGATCGGCTCAATTTCAGACAGGACGGGAAGGCTGGCATCGCGGGCCGATAGTTCGGTGACGGCCAGCGGCCACTCAACGCCAACCTCGGGGTCATCATGGCGCAGGCCGCCCTCATGGGCAGCACTATAGGTTTGAGAATGGAAATACAGAAGCTCGCAGTCCGGACTCAGGGTCTGGAAGCCGTGAGCAAAGCCCTGCGGAATGTAGAGCATCGATCGGTTGTCCATGGTCAGTTCGCGACCGGCCCATTTCCCAAAGGTCGCCGATCCTAAGCGCAGGTCGACGATGACGTCGAAGATCGCGCCTCTCAGGCAGCGCACCATCTTGACCTCTGCCATGGGCGGTTTCTGGAAGTGCATCCCCCGCACGGTGCCGATCTGCCGGCTCAACGAGGTGTTCATTTGCGTCCAGTGACCGTTCAGGCCGTGTTCGGCGAATTCCTGCTCGCAGAACGCCCGCGCGAAAAAGCCGCGCGCATCCTCGCGTTTCTCGAGATCAAGGAGATAGGCGCCGGCCAAGGCCAAGGGCGTAAAGATCATGGCGCCCCGAAAGCCTCGATCTGGGTCAGGGTTATCTCCTTAGCCGATTGGCCGTCATGGACGGCGCGATACCACTGAAGGGTGCGCGCAACGGCTTCGTCAAAACCCCAGCGAGGGCTCCAGTTCAACTCGGCTCTCGCCTTCTCGATCGTCAGGCTGAGCAGGTTGGCTTCATGCGGCGCCATGGGGTCGGAAGCATCGCGCCAAGCGCCGGGCCAATGGCCGAGCGCGGTCTCAACCAGTTCGCGGACGCTGCGGAAATCCCGCGGCTCAGGGCCGAAATTGAATCCGGTGCGCAGCTGGTCGCCCTCTTCCAGATAGAGCCGCTCCGCCAGTCTCAGATAGCCACCCAGCGGCTCCAAGACATGTTGCCAGGGACGGACGGCTCGAGAATTGCGCACAGGGATCGGCTCGCCGGCGCCCAAGGCGCGCACCAAATCGGGGACGATCCTGTCTTCGGCCCAGTCGCCGCCGCCGATCACGTTGCCGGCCCTGGCCGTGGCAATCCGAACGGCGGCTTGCGGGCGGAAGAACGATGCCCTGAAGCTGGACACTAGCAGTTCCACCGCAGCCTTGCTGGCGCTGTAGGGGTCATGACCCCCGAGACGATCAACTTCCCGATAGGCGAAAGCCCATTCTCGGTTTTCGTAGACCTTGTCGGTCGTGACGATGATCGTCGCGCAGCGATGCTCGATGTCACGAAGGGCGTTCAACAGGTTCGCCGTGCCCATGACGTTGATGTCCCAGGTCGACAGCGGCTCGCGATACGATCTTCGAACCAGGGGCTGCGCCGCCAGATGGAAAACCACGTCGGGACGCGACGTGCGGACCCTGGTTCGCAGGGTCTCGGCGTCCCGGACATCCGAAACGACATGATCCATGGCGTTTTCGAGTTCAAGCTGGGCGAACAGAGCGGGCTGGGTCTCGGGCGCCAGCGCGTAGCCGAACACCTCCGCCCCCAATTGCGTTAGCCACAGAGACAGCCAGCCGCCCTTGAAACCCGTATGACCGGTGACGAGAACCCGCTTGCCGCGCCAGAAGTCCGTCACGCCCAAACCTTCCATGGCGCCCGTTCCTCGGCCCAAAGGGTCTCGAGTTGGGTCTTGTCGCGCAGGGTGTCCATCGCCGCCCAGAACCCACCGTGTCGCCAGACGGCCAATTGCTGGCGATTCGTCAGGGCTTCCAGGGGTGCGCGCTCCCAGACCGTGTTGTCGTCTTCGAGAAGATCAAAGACGCTGAGCTCGCAGACAAAGAAGCCGCCGTTGATCCAGTGACCGTCGCCTACGGGCTTTTCCAGGAAGTTCTGGGCGCGGTTCCCTTCGATTTCGATCGCGCCAAACCGGCCAGCGGGCTGGATGGCCGTTACGGTCGCCTCTACGCCCTGGGCGCGGTGGAAAGCCACGAGTTCGGTGATGTTGACGTCGCTGACGCCGTCGCCATAGGTCAGGCAGAAGGTGTCATCGATATAGTCCCTGATACGCTTGATGCGCCCGCCGGTCTGGGTCAGCTCGCCCGTATTCACGAGGGTGACCTTCCAGGGCTCGGCATTGCGGTGATGAACCGACATCGTATTGTCGCTCATGTCGAACGTCACGTCTGACATGTGCAGGAAGTAGTTGGCGAAATATTCCTTGATCACGTAGCCCCGGTAGCCACAGCAGATAACGAAGTCCGTTATGTTGTGGTGACCGTAGGTTTTCATGATGTGCCAGAGGATAGGCCGGCCACCGATCTCGATCATGGGCTTTGGTTTCAGGTGGGATTCTTCGCTGATGCGCGTTCCAAGTCCGCCAGCGAGAATGACAGCTTTCATCAACCAATGCTCCCCTGCCGGCCGAGGGCCAGATTCGGCATCATGCACACCTGTGCTGACCGTTCGCGGCCTGATTAGCACAACACCCGGGCCGAACACGCAATTCCTGATAGCTTGGGAAAGGGTTCTCTAGGCGAGTTTTCTGGCCGCCGCGCTCGTCTCAACGAGGCCTGCTTGGTCCGCTCCTTGCGGAGCCTCTTCGCCGGTCATTTCTGTGAAAATGGTCGGGACCCAAAGCCTTGAATTGCTTTGGGTCCCGATGGTGCCACGACAGGGACTCGAACCCTGGACCTCAGCCTTACCAAGGATGCGCTCTACCACTGAGCTACCGCGGCGAAGAGGAGGGGCGTATAGCGAGCCAAATCGCGAATGCAAAGCCTAAATGCGACTTGACCCACAGACTTCGTCGCCGCACCCCTCGCCCATGCCGATCCCAGACGACAAATCCCTGCGCGAAGCCAGGCTCGCCGAGGCCCTCAGGACCAACCTGCGCAGGCGTAAAGCCGCGGCCCGGCCCGCGCGGAGCGGTGAGGAGAGGGCGCTCGCCGCCGCCGAGGCGGCGCCGCAGCCTTACAGTGTCATGCGTCGCCTCGAGGGCGTCGCGCACGCTGACGGCGCGCGAGTCGCCCTCGTCCTGGAAATTTCCGCGCCCTACGCCGCGCCGGAGTCGGACGAGGTCTGCTGCGCGGTGCGCTTGACCGGCGACGGTGGCCAGTTCGACAGCGAGCACGGCAAGGCGGCGTTCGGTCTGGATGGACTGCAGGCGACCCGGCGGGCCCTCGACCTGGCCCAGGTGGCCCTGGATCTGGCCAGCACGACCCACGATCTGCGCTGGCCCGACGGCCGATCCTACGACCTTTCCGCGCCCATTTGAGCCGCGCCCCTTGCATGCCCTCTTGCAACGGATAGAACCCGCCCCTCACATGTGACCCGCGCGACGATCCGTCCCCGTCGCGCGCTCGAGGGACGTCATTTTGGATCGCATCGCCATCATCGGCGGCGCGCGGCTGAACGGGGAAATCCCGGTCAGCGGCGCCAAGAACTCGGCCATCAAGCTGATGGCGGCCAGTCTGCTCACCGACGAGCCGCTGCGCCTGACCAACATGCCGCGCCTGGCCGACACCCGGTTCCTGGGCAAGCTGCTCTCGCGCCTGGGCGTCAGCGTCACCGAGAGCGACGGTCCCGACGGCCAGCAGACGATCCTGCATGCCCCCGAGATCACCAGCGGCTTCGCGCCCTATGACCTGGTTCGCCAGATGCGCGCCTCGTTCAACGTGCTGGGCCCGCTGATCGCCCGCACCGGCCAGGCCAAGGTGAGCCTGCCCGGCGGCTGCACCATCGGCGCGCGGCCCGTGGACCTGCACCTGCAGGCTCTGGAAGCCCTGGGCGCCAAGATCGATCTGCATGAGGGCTATGTCTATGCCCAGGCCCCGCGCGGCCTGAAGGGCGCGGAAATCACCTTCCCGTTCGTGTCGGTGGGCGCCACCGAGCACGCCATGCTGGCCGCCGTGATCGCCGACGGCGTCACGGTCCTCCACAACGCCGCCTGCGAGCCCGAACTGCTGGACCTGCAGGAATGCCTCAACGCCATGGGCGCCAAGGTCGAGGGCGCCGGCACGCCGACCGTGACCATCACCGGCGTCGCCCGCCTGCACGGCGCGACCCACTCGGTGATCCCCGACCGGATCGAGATGGGCACCTATGCCGTCGCCGCCGCCATGGCCGGCGGCGAGGTGCGCCTGACCAACGCCCGTCCGCACCTGATCGACAGCCTGCTCGACAAGCTGGAAGAGGCCGGTTGCGGCGTCGAACGCACCAGCGACGGCGTCATTATCCGCCGCAACGGCGAGCGCCTGAAGGCGGTCGACATCGAGACCGCGCCCTATCCGGGCTTCGCCACCGACCTGCAGGCCCAGTTCATGGCCCTGATGACCCTGGCCGACGGCGAGAGCCGCATCCGCGAGACCATCTTCGAGAACCGCTTCATGCACGCCCCGGAGCTGATGCGCCTGGGCGCCGACATCTCGGTGTCGGGCGGCGAGGCCCGCGTGCGCGGCGTCGCCCAGCTGGAAGGCGCCGAGGTGATGGCCACCGATCTGCGCGCCTCGGTCAGCCTGGTGATCGCCGGCCTGGCGGCGCGCGGTGAGACGATCGTGTCGCGCATCTACCACCTGGATCGCGGTTTCGAGCGTTTGGAAGCAAAGCTCACGGCCTGTGGGGCGCAGGTGCGCCGCATCAAGGACGACGGAGAGGCCGAACTCTAGATGGCAAAGACCGCCCCCGCCCTGCGACTGCTGGCCCAGGACGCCGACGACCTGGCGGTGATCTCCGCCGCCCTGCAGGACGCCATCGCCAAGATCGGCGACATCCACTGGGACGCGCAAGGCCGCACCCTGACGATCGCTTGCAACCGCTTCCGCTGGGAGGCCGGCGGCAAGAAGGGTGCGGGCGAGCGCGTGCGTTCGGCCCTGCAGCTGGGTGACGTCACGGGCGTCCAGGCCCGCAACCTCAAGCGCGACGCCAAGGGCGCCATCGTCGAACTGCTGGCCATCGCCTTCGAGCCCGGCGAGGCCCCCGGCGGCACCGTCATGCTGACCTTCGCCGGCGGCGGCGACCTGCGGGTGGGCGTCGATTGCCTGGACGTGGTGCTGGCCGACGTCTCCGAGCCCTGGGCCACCCCCCACCGGCCGGGGCACGCCGACTAGGCGTCCTGCCTGATTTGCGGGCATGCCTTGAATCTGACTTCCAAACAGGCAGCGCCGGCGCCGAGGATTCGTCCCACGCGCTAGTGATCGCCGGCGAACTCACCTGAGGCGGGAACGGTGCTAGGTTAACGCCACGCGCCCGTCAGAGGCGTGAGCATCGTTAGGAGGCCGTCATGGCCAGGAAGTCCTATGCGACCGGGGAAACCCAGTCGGTGTTTCTGCGTGCGTGCGACATCACCAAACCCGCTCCGCCCGTGCTTCGGCATGGCGGCCCCTGTTTCGACTGGGGGCGCCTGGCCCTGGTCAGCCTGTTTGCCGTTCTGGTCGCCGGCATGGCGACCCTGGCCTATGCGGGGCTGAGCTAGAGCTTTCCCGGCAGCGTGTGAGGACGGGCAGTCAACGCCCGACGCCTCCGTCACGTCGCGTATCCGCGCCGCGCCACCTCCCCCGCAAGCGGGGCAGGAGGGCTCAACTGCTCTTCTCCTGCCCCGTAGCGCAGCGTGCGGGGGAGGTGGCGCGGCGCGAAGCGACGTGACGGAGGGGGCGTTGCTGAGCTGGACCCATCTGTCCCCCCATTTGCCACGCAAGCCAAACCCCTCCTAAGCTCGTCCCTCGCGTCCGAGGCGGGGGCCGGCGCGAGCTGATGTCCTGCGCCCGCGGGAAGCCGACGCATGAGCGCCCCCGACCGCGACCTCTGGAACCAAGACCTGGCCCCCACCGGCGAGGCGCAACGCACCTGGCGTTGGTGGCACTTCGCGGCCTTGTGGCTGGGCATGGTCATCTGCGTACCGGCCTACATGCTGGCCTCGGGCCTGATCGAGCAGGGGATGTCGGCCGGGCAGGCGGTGGCCACCGTGCTGCTGGGCAATCTGGTCGTGCTGGTTCCGATGCTGCTGATCGGCCATGCGGGCGCCCGGCACGGCGTGCCCTATGCCGTGCTGGCGCGGGCCTCGTTCGGCTGGAAGGGCGCGCGCATCCCCGCCGTCGCCCGGGCGGTCGTCGCCTGCGGCTGGTACGGCATCCAGACCTGGATCGGCGGCGGCGCGCTGTTGACCCTGCTGGGCGTGATCATGGGGCGCAGCCTGGTGGGCGCGCCGATCCCGCTGCTGGGCATCGGCGTGGGCCAGTTGCTGGCGTTCCTGGCCTTCTGGGCCATCCAGCTGCTGTTCGTCACCAAGGGCCTGACCGCCGTGCGCCGGCTGGAGACCTGGACCGCGCCGATCAAGCTGATCATCTGCGCCCTGATGGTGTGGTGGGCGATGGACAAGGCCGGCGGCCTGGGTCCGATCTTCCACCAGCCCTCGGCCTTCGTCGACGGCGGCCCCAAGGCCGGCCAGTTCTGGAGCGTCTTCGTTCCCGCCCTGACGGCCATGGTCGGCTTCTGGGCGACCCTGGCCCTGAACATTCCCGACTTCACCCGTTTCGCGAAAAAGCAGGCCGACCAGATCCTGGGTCAGGCCATCGGCCTGCCGATCCCGATGGGCCTGCTGGCCCTGGTCAGCGTGATCACCACCTCGGCCACCGTGATCGTGTTCGGCAAGGCGGTGTGGGATCCGGTGCAGCTGGCCGGCGACATCGGCGGCATCGCGGTGGTGATCGGCCTGCTGATCATCAGCCTCGACACGGTGTGCTGCAACATCGCCGCCAATCTGGTCGGCCCGGCCTATGACTTCTCGGCCCTGTGGCCCAGCAAGATCACCTACCGCATCGGCGGCTGGATCACCGCCGGCATCGGCGTGCTGATCATGCCGTGGAAGCTGCTGGAGACCACTGAAGGCTATATCTTCGTCTGGCTGGTCGGCTATGGCGCGCTGCTGGGACCGATCGCGGGGATCCTGATCGTCGACTACTGGCTGCTGCGGAAAACCGTGCTGGCGGTGGATGACCTGTACGCCAAGGACGGCGCCTACGCCTATCGCGGCGGCTGGAACCCGGCCGCGCTGGCAGCCCTGGCCGTGGGTGTCGCGCCGAACCTGCCGGGGTTCCTGGCCTCGGCCGCGCCGCACCTGTTCGGCGGCGTGGGGGCGTTCTGGACCGGGCTCTATACGTATGCGTGGTTTGTGGGGCTGGGGCTGGCGGGGGCGGTCTATTGGGGGATGATGCGGGGGGCTCGGGCCAGACGCGGCGAGTGAGGCCGGGTTTGAGCTGGGATTTGCCGGTGCGGGAAAGTCCGGGCGTCGCCAAGGTCCGCTACGGGTGGTTAGCAGACGTCAGCTTGGTATTGTTGCGCTCAAGCAGGAGCGCATATGCAGTTCGTCATCATATTTGAGGTAGAGGAAGCCCGCTGCGTTTCCTTGATCAGCGCTTTGAAGTCGCTCGGCGACTGGAGCGCAATGACGTCATCATCGTATCTAGTCTCGACAGATATTGGCGCTGGCCGTGTCATGGAGAAGCTCCAGCCATTCCTCGGACCTGCGGATAGCCTTTGGGTGGTGTCCCCATCTGCGCCTTGGGCTTGCCACGGAAACCCCGTGGTCGAGGATCATGCAGTCACCATTCTTGGCCAGGAAGATAATTGGGTGTCCAGAGATTGGAACGAGACCACTCGCTCGCGCCCATGATCCAAGGTCCGCAACGGTTGGTGAGCAGACATTGGACAGGCTCAACTTCGTGTTGCACGATAAAAGGATGAGAAGCCCGAAACCGCTGATTGCCTGCCTCGCTCTCCTACTGAGCGCGTGCTTCGACAATCCCACCATTGAGGAAGAGATTGCCGGGAAGTGTAGCATCTCGGTGAGCGAATATCAGAAGGCGGAGCATGATTTGGCCGCTGGCCAAAACGGCATGTCAGTACGTGTTGGCCGGTGCAGCCTGACCCGGACTTCTAACGGCGTCACTGAGGGCACAGTCATTGATGGCTCCCGATAGGAGTGCCGCATCAACCGTCCGACTTGGGTCGGGAGGGGAAATTGGAACCCGTCCGGCATGCGGACCTTGGACCCACCTGCCCGACAGCGGACCCTTCGAATGTCTGAGAAGGGTGGTTAGCGGTCGGAGACTTCGATCAAAGGGAGTCTCGCCGCAGCGCGTCGAAAGCCCAACCAGACACCCATTCCCGAGCCAACGAACCCGCTCATCGAAACACCGAAGGCAACAATTCCAGCCGCCAAAAAAGTGGACGGGCCGCAATCGCCGTCACTTCCTTCGCAGGTCGCAAAACGTGCGGTCAAGCTGAAAGCCAGATACCCAAGACCACCAAGAAACAAGAGGGGCAGCCCAAGGGCCACGGCCCATCGATAAGGATAGAACCTGTGGACAGCGACCCTGCTCAAAAGCCCGCAGGTTAGCGCCACAAATGCCAAAATCAGCCATTCCATAAGGTCACGCTATCTCGACAAGATCAGCGCGTCACCTGTCGTTGCGAAGGTCCGCAATGGGTCGGAAGCACGCTTTGCCTTCCCTCCCGAAAGCTGACGCCCCCGCGTCCCGTTCATCCTTAAGTCTCCTGGAGGCTGCAGCGTGCCGGTCTGTCCAGGTTGGTCAAGGACTGGCCTGCGGCCAGCCGCTCCGCGGCGGCGCGGAGCGCCGTCCTTGAGCAACCTGGTCAGACCGGCGATCGTCTCGCCGTGAGATTTAAGGATGGCTCCCTCTCGCGGGCGCGAAGGCTTTCCAACAGCAACAAAATGCTTGTCATCCCGGCCGTAGCGCAGCGGAGCGCCGGGACCCAGGGGCAACCGCATTGCGCCGGCCCCTGGGTCCCGGGTCGGCTTCGCCGCCCGGGATGACAAGCATTTGTGGAGCGAGAACGGGGATTGGCTGCCCTCTATCCCCGTGGCTTCCCGGATAGAGCGCAACAAAATCAGAGCCCTAAGAATAAAACGATCGCGCCCGTCCGACGCGCTGAAACCGCCCGCATAATCAATCTCACCTGACAGCACGGGAAGGGCGTCCGGCCGGCGACTGAGACGGCTGTCAGGGGTGATCGAGCGGGGTTAGAGGGCGGGTGACGTAAACCCACCTATCGGGGGCTAGCCAAGGCCTCCGCCCGTCCGAAGGTTCGCTCCGGGTTCCTCCGGAATCGGCGCGGCTGCAGCCCAAGGCTGGGTCCGTCGCGAGGAGGGCAAAGCCCGGGTGGGGCAAAAGGCTGAACAGGCCTGCGCACCCCGGCCAGAGGGATAACGATCACGCGGAGCGTCTGTCTTCGTCGAAACGGTATTCAACTATCCAATCATCCGGGCGAGGCCCGGACGCTCCGCGACCCTTCCCATCACCATCGCAGCGAAAGCGCGAGGCCATGAGCCCTTGTTCGCGACACTTGCCCCCGCCGCGCCTGCGGCGCGCCTCCCCCGGAGGGGCAGGGCCATCGCATATGACCCATAACGGCTGTCATCCCGGACAAGCGCGCAGCGCGCAGATCCGGGACCGACGCCTGAGCGCCGCGTTCCAGGTCGGTCCCGGATCGGCGCCCGGCTTCGCCAGGCTTGTCCGGGATGACAAACGTTCTGGCGGTGACGTCATATCCGATGGCCCCGCCTATGTGGGGAAGACGGCTGCGCAGCAGCCCGCAGGGGGCAAGTGCGCCAAAGCCCCTTGTCTCCCACGCAAAAACCCGCATCTACACGCCATGCGCCGCTTCGACTTTTCCGCCCCTGATTTCGCCGCCGCCTTCAAGGCCTTCCTCGACGAGGATCGGGGATCGCCCGCGGATGTCGACGCCTCGGTCGTTCAGGTGCTGGACGCCGTCCGCACCGGCGGCATCCAGGCCGTGCTGGACCTGACCCGCAAGTTCGATCGCGTCGACCTGACCGAACAGACCGTCCGCGTCACGGCCGAGGAGATCGAGGCCGGCGCCGCGCAGACCCCCGCCGACGTGCGCGAGGCCATCGCTTTCGCCGCCGCCCGCATCCGCGCCTATCACGCCCGCCAGCGTCCGGCCGACCAGGCCTGGACCGACGAGGCCGGGGTTCAGCTGGGCTGGCGCTGGACGCCGATCGAGGCCGTGGGCGTCTATGTGCCCGGCGGCCGCGCGGCCTATCCCTCGACCGTGCTGATGAACGCCGTGCCCGCCCAGGTGGCCGGCGTCGACCGCATCGCCATGGTCACCCCGCCCGGCAAGCTGCAGCCGGCCGTGCTGGCCGCCGCCAAGGAAGCCGGCGTCACCGAGATCTGGCGCATCGGCGGGGCCCAGGCCGTCGCGGCCCTGGCCTATGGCGCCGGCCCCATCCAGTCGGTCGACAAGATCGTCGGCCCCGGCAACGCCTATGTCACCGCCGCCAAGCGCCGCCTGTACGGCGTGGTCGGCATCGACGCCCTGGCCGGTCCTTCCGAGATCGTCGTGGTGGCCGACAACAAGAACAATCCCGACTGGATCGCCGCCGACCTGCTGAGCCAGGCCGAGCATGACCCGGCCGCCCAGTCGATCCTGATCACTGACGACCCGGCCTTCGCCGCCGCGGTCGAGGCCGCCGTGCTTGAGCGCCTGAAGACCCTGGCCACCGGCGCGGACGCCGCCGCCTCGTGGCGCGACCACGGCGCGGTGATCATCGCGCCGCTGGACGAGAGTCCGGCCCTGGTCGACGCCATCGCCCCCGAGCACGTCGAGTTCGCTCTGGATAACCCGGAGCGTCTGTCGGACCGGGTGCGCCATGCCGGGGCGATCTTCCTGGGTCGCCTGACGCCGGAAGCCATCGGCGACTATGTGGCCGGATCCAACCACGTGCTGCCCACCAGCCGCGCGGCGCGCTTCCAGTCGGGTCTGTCGATCTACGACTTCCTCAAGCGCACCTCGATCGTGAAGTGCGACGCGGCCGCGTTCGCGATCCTGGGTCCGCACACGGCGGCCCTGGCGACGGCCGAAGGCCTGCCGGCCCACGCCCTTTCGGCGTCGATCCGGTTGCCCTAGAGATGGCTAGTCCTGAGGGTCGCCAACGGCGAGTGGACGCCTTGATGCGCAAAGCCGATGGCCTTCTGGAGCGAAGGCGCTTCAAGGCGGCTTGGAAAATAGGACGACGTCTGGCGCAACTGCGATACTCGGGCTCCTTCGAGATCCGCGCCAAGGCCTTCGAAGGTCTTGGTCGCCCTGCTGCTTCGCTCGCGATCTTGGCGCGCGGCGTTCGACGGGCGCCGACCGCCTGCTTGCTCTGGTCGCTCCTAGGCGCGGCTCTGTCCGATGCTGAACGCTACGACGAAGCCTTGCTTGCTTTCGAGACTGGCCGCGAGCTCGAAGGGAATGCCAATCTGGCTATCTTTCGGAGCAATCAAGCACTGACATTGGTACGCGCTGGGCGCTTGGATGAGGCCGAAGCGCTGCTGGAGGCCGCTCCCGCTGATGAACTGGGTGCCGACGATCCCAGCTCCCTCGCTTTTCTGAGCGGGGTGCGAGCTGACATCGAAGCGGCTCGCCAGTTGCCTTCGGTCAACTGACGCGCAAAGCTCTGGCTACACATGACCGACGCCAACGCCAATCAGCACCTGAAGTCGATCGTCATCGACGATGACAGCCTCGCCGCCGCCTCGCGCGATCAGGAGCAGGAGCGTCAGGTCGCCATCTTCGATCTGCTCGATTCGAACTATTTCGAGCCGGCCGAGGCCCATGGCGGTCCGTATGACCTGAAGCTGTCGCTGATCGAGAACCGGCTGGCCTTCGACATCGGCGGGCCCAACTACGAGCGCCGGCACCTGTTGTCCCTGTCGCCCTTCAAGGGGGTGATCAAGGACTACTTCATGATCTGCGACAGCTATTACTCGGCGATCCGCAACTCGACGCCCCAGCAGATCGAGGCCCTGGATATGGGCCGGCGCGGTCTGCACAACGAAGGCTCGTCCCTGCTGCGCGAGCGGCTCGAGGGCAAGGTCAAGACCGACCTCGACACCGCGCGGCGCCTGTTCACCCTGATCTGCGCGCTGCACTGGCGAGGCTAGGGCGCGTTGCCTGCTCTGCCGGACGCCGTCCTCTTCACCTGCAACTACAACCGGGTGCGCTCGCCCATGGCCGAGGGGCTGTTCAAGCGATTCTACGGCACCCGGGCCTTCGTTGATTCGTGCGGGCTGCGCGGCGACCCCACCGATGAGGGGATCGACCCCTTTGTGATCGCCGTGATGGACGAGCTGGGTCTGGACGTCTCCGATCACAAACCCAAGACCTTCGCCCAGCTGGAGGACGACAGTTTCGACGTCGTCGTGTCGCTGACTCCAGAGGCCCAGCACCGCGCCGTCGAGCTGGCGCGGGACCGGGCGGTGGATATCGAGTACTGGCCGACCCACGATCCCACCCTGGTCGACGGCTCCCGCGAGGCCCGGCTTGAGGCCTATCGCGAGGTCCGCGACGGTCTGGCCGACGCCATCAAGAGACGTTTCGGCGCGCCATCGACGTTCGGGGGGTGAATGCGCTATAGAGGCGCCTCGCCGCGACGGCTCACGTCTCGACCACCCGGTCGGGGCGTCCTCGCGGCTATCTGTTTGCTCCAATTGAGAGGCCTGATGGCTAAGGAAGAACTTCTTGAGTTTCCCGGTACGGTCAGCGAATTGCTGCCCAATGCGACCTTTCGCGTGACGCTGGAAAACGCCCACGAGATCATCGCCCATACCGCCGGCAAGATGCGCAAGAACCGCATCCGCGTGCTGGCCGGCGACAAGGTGCTGGTTGAAATGACGCCCTACGACCTGACCAAGGGCCGTATCACCTACCGCTTCAAGTAGGGGCGATGGCTTCCGCTACGGCCGTCCAGCCGGCGCTGGTTCTGGCCAGCGCGAGTCCCCGGCGCCTGGACCTGCTCGCGCAGGTCGGCGTCACGCCCGACCGGGTCGATCCCGCCGACATCGATGAAACGCCCCTGCGTGACGAGACCCCGCGTCTCCACGCCCTGCGCCTGGCGCGGGAAAAGGCGCGCGCTGTGGCGGGCCGGGCTCCGGGCGACTTCGTCCTGGCCGCCGACACGGTTGTCGCGGTGGGACGTCGCATCCTGCCCAAGGCCGAGACCGAGGCTCAGGCCAGCAAGTGCCTGGCTCTGCTGTCGGGTCGCAACCACAAGGTCCTGACCGCCGTGGCCGTCATCGCGCCGGATGGCCGCGAGGCCTCGCGACTGGTCGAGACCCGGGTGCAGGTCAAGCTGCTCTCCGATCTCGAAAAGGCCGACTACCTGGCTGGCGGCGAATGGCGCGGCAAGGCTGGCGGCTATGCCGTTCAGGGCGTGGCCGGCGGCTTCATCATCGACCTGCATGGCTCCTATACCAGCGTCGTCGGCCTGCCGCTGTACGAGACCCTGAACCTGCTGCGCGGGCTGGGCTGGAAAGCATCATGAGTGAACGTCGCGCCTATCTCTATAAGGGCGTCGGCGAGACCGTCGGCGTCGTCACCCTGGACGGTCGGCCCGAGCGGCTGATCGCGACCTGGGACGGCGATGATCCGCTGGACGTCGAAGGCGTTCGCGGCGTGGCCCGCATCCGCAAGATCGAGAAGGCCTTCGCCTCGGCCTTCGTCCAGCTGCCCGGCGGCCAGGACGTGCTGCTGCCGCTGCGCCCCGACATGCCCAAGCTGGTCGAGGGCGGTCTGGTCGAGATCGAGATCCGCACCCCCTCGCGCCGCGACAAGTCGGCCGTGGCCCGTTTCATCGGGGAAGGGGAGGGCGAGCCTCGCGTGCTGGAGCCGGCCTTTACCGTCGAACAGCAGCTTCGCCTGCTGGTGAAATCCGGATCGCCCACCGGCGGCGAGGCGGCCCTGCAGGCTGTCGAGGCCGCAGAGGCTGAGGCGCTGGAAACCCTCTTCGCCCTGCCCGGTGGCGGCGACATCAGCATTGAGCCCACGCGAGCCCTGGTGGCGATCGACGTGGATCTGGGCGCCCGTGAGGGTCTCGACGCCAAGCGCGCCGCACGGCAGGCCAATATGGCCGCCCTGGGCGTCGCCGCCCGGATTCTGCGTCTCAAGGGGCTGGGCGGCATTGTCGTCTTTGACCTGGTCGGACGCGGTCATGACGGCCAGGCCCTGTCGACGGCGGCCCGCAACGCCTTCTCGGTCGACAATCCCGGCGTGGCGATCGGGGCGATCAGTCGCTTCGGCACGCTGGAGATGACGATTCCCCGGCGCGGCCGATCGATTCTCGACCGACTGCTGGATGAGCGCGGGCAGGCCAATCCGCCGGCCATGGCGCGCCGTCTGGCGCGAGCCCTGGAGCGTGAGGGGCGGGCCGATCCCGGCGGACGCCTGATCGCCCGCTGCGCGCCCCTGGTCGCGGCGGCCTTCAGCGTGCTCGACGCCGGCGTGGCCGACCGTCTGGGGCGCAGATTCGTCGTTGAAGCGGTCGAAGGCTGGCCGGTCGACCACATGGAAGTGTCTGCATCATGAGCAGTGGCTGCCCCATCTGCGGCAAGCCGGTCGATCCGGTGGCGCGTCCCTTCTGTTCCAAGCGCTGCGCGGACGTGGATCTGCAGCGCTGGCTGTCGGGTCGATACGTGGTCCCCGGGACCGACGATGACGACGAGAATCCGCTCTCGGAAGAGATCCGCAGGAATGACGATTAGGGCGCTGGACAACCAAATCGGCCTCGCCTATAGACGCGGCTCCCCGCTGCAAGGCGGGCGCTGAAGCGGTTTTCGGACCGCTTGGCCCAAGGGCCTGGATAGCTCAGTTGGTAGAGCAGCGGATTGAAAATCCGCGTGTCGCTGGTTCGAATCCGGCTCCAGGCACCATTTTTTACTCTTTCTGACCTCGTTTGATGTTCCGCAGCGGGGCTGACCCTCCGAGTCGACCTCCTGGCTGTCCCGGCCCGCCCCGTCCGGCCCGCCGCACAGCCTGAGCGTTCCGCCTCGCTGGCGAGGCAGGATTGTAATCGCTCTGGTCTGCTGGGCGCCTGCTTCTCACCAACCGCTGTTTTGTTTTCATGCTGCACTGCAGCGCGAATATTCCCGTTACCAGGGAAAAACCGCCCCTAAATCCTGATTTAGCTTTTGTGCAGCGCAGCAAGGCGGGGGTGGTGGGAATTGCGACGATAATTTTATGCCCAGAAGAACCCCTTGACGGTACGAAAAGGGGTTGCCAAAGGACCCCTGCCGCAATTCTAACATTGGGGTAAGGTCAGAGCCTCTCCGGGGGCTTTGGCCATTCGCGCTTCGAAACGATCCTTCTGGAGGGCATGGTCCTCGCGAGGGGCGTAACGGGTCGAGCGCAGCGAAGCGGGTCCGCTGAGGTTGGAAGAGAAATCGACCGCCTTAGGGGACTATTCAGAGTTAGGGTAGAAACGCTCTCGCGCGACGACCCTCGGTCCAAACGTGCTAGACCAATCAGGAACTGGCGACAGATGCTCGACATTAAACGGAAGACCCCCCTCATCGCTCTCGTCGGCGCACTTGCGCTGATGGCAAGCGCCCCGGCTTTCGCTCAGGACGCCGCGGCTACCGCCCCGGCCGCCGCCGAAAGCGCCGCAGTCCCGGCCGCTGATGCCGCTGCTGCTCCGGCTCCGGCTCCGGTTGAGCCTGCCGCTGAAGAACCCGCCAAGGCTGAAAGCCACTCCCTCACCCCCGTCGGCATGTTCATGCAAGCCGGCGTGGTCGTTAAGGTCGTGATGATCGGCCTGATCCTCGCCTCGGTCTTCTCCTGGGTTCTGCTGATCACCAAGATTTTCGAGTTCGGCGCCCTGAACAAGCAGTCGGACAAGTTCCTCGAAGCCTTCCGCGGCGCGCGCAATATCGCTGATATCGCCCGCATCGGTTCGTCGGAAGAATTCGAAGGCAACCCGATGGCGGACATGGCCTCTGCCGCAGCTCAGGAAGTCGAACTCTCGCGTCAGGCCGGTCTGGCCGTAGCCGGCGAGCACCGCGACTCCACCCTGACCCGCGCCACCTACGCCATCAACGCGGTTCAGTCCTCGCTGGCCAAGCGTCTGTCGGGCGGCATGGTGTTCCTGGCCTCGGTCGGCTCGGGCGGTCCGTTCATCGGTCTGTTCGGTACGGTTTACGGGATCATGACCTCGTTCATCGGTATCGCGAACACCAACACGACCAACCTGGCCGTCGTCGCCCCCGGCATCGCCGAAGCGCTTCTCGCCACCGGTATCGGTCTGTTCGCCGCTATTCCGGCCGTTATCTTCTACAACTACTTCCAGACCCGCATCTCGGCTTACGGCACGCGCTCGGAAGGCTTCGTTGCTGAACTGATGAACGCCATCTCGCGTCAGCTCGACAAAGGGGCGTAAGATCCATGGCCGCCAAACTCTCAGGCGGTGGGGGCGACAGGTTTAACGTCGAACAGAACAGTGAGATCAACGTCACGCCCTTTGTGGACGTCATGCTGGTTCTCCTGATCATCTTCATGGTGGCGGCTCCGCTAGCCTCCGTGTCGGTCGAAGTAAACCTGCCGCCGGCGGTAGCGAAAGCATCGACGACCCCGCCGAAGCCGGTCTACATCTCCATCAAGGCCAACGGTAACGTCTACATCGGCGACTTTCAGACCACCGTTGACGAGATGGGGCAGGACCTCGCCAAGAACATTGGCAGACGCGATCCTACCAAGGAGCGCATCTACATCCGAGCCGACGAGAAGACACGTTATGGAGCTTTCATGGAGGTTATGAACACCCTCCAGGATAACGGCTTTTACAGCGTGGCGCTCATCGGCAAGGAAGATAACTAGGGGTGCTGCATGGCTGAACAACAAACGCCCGAGCATCGCCGCTACGATCCGCTCACTTCGGACGGTCCGCGACGCAAGAAGGGTCTAGGCGCCTTCGGGGTTGCCACCCTGGTTGTGGTTGGTTTGCACGCTGCTTTGTTTGCCTATCTGGCGAAGCAGAAATTTGAGTCGGTCTTCAAGGAGTATTCGGACGACGCCGTAGACGTGGAGCTTCCGCCCCCGCCTCCGCCGCCGCCGCCGCCTCCTCCGCCGCCTCCGCCAACCAATGAGCCTCCGCCTCCGCCGGCGGTGGTTCAGCCTCGGCCTCCGATTGCGCCGCCGCCGGACATCACGCCGCCGCCGCCGCTGCCGATCCCTCCCGTTGAGAAGCGGGTGGAACAATCGGCTCCGCCGGTGATCTCGGCCGCTCCGCCGGTGGCTACGCCGCCGCCGCGCGCTTCGGTGATCACCCGTCCTGACTGGGCCCGTAAGCCTGGTTCGGACGACATGGCCCGGTACTACCCGGACCGTGCACAACGGATGGAAGTCAACGGCCGCGCGACGATCTCGTGCACCGTGACGGCCAGGGGTTCACTCGAAGGCTGCTCTGTAGTCTCCGAGAACCCCGCCGACTACGGCTTCGGGGATGCCGCGATCAAGCTGTCGCGCCTCTTCCGGATGAAGCCGAAGACCCTCGACGGCGCACCCGTCGATGGCGGCGCCATCACGGTTCCGATCGTCTTCCAGGTCCCGCAATAGGGCCTGGCCAGACCGGAAAAGACAGGAACGCCCCGGAGTCTCGGCTCCGGGGCGTTTTCCTTTTGTGGGGGCTGTTTCGGTGCTTGATCCTGCTCGCGCCTCCGACTAAAGACACTCCCTCGCGATGCGCTGCCTTAGCTCAGTTGGTTAGAGCGCCGGTTTGTGGAACCGGAGGTCCTCAGTTCAAGCCTGAGAGGCAGTACCATCGCCAGAGACTGAAAAAGGCCCCGGCGGATGCCGGGGCCTTTTCATTTGTCGTCCGTGTTTGCCAGGAGCGTGTCAGATACGCTCGATGATGATCGCCGGGGCCATGCCGCCCGCCGCGCACATGGTCACCAGGCCGCGCTTCAGATCGCGGCGTTCCAGCTCGTCGAGGATCGTGCCGATCAGCATCGATCCCGTCGCGCCGATCGGATGGCCCAGGGCCATGGCCCCGCCGTTCACATTGACCTTGTCGCGGTCCAGGTTGAGGTCGCGGATGAACTTCTCGGCGACCACGGCGAAGGCCTCGTTGATCTCCCACAGGTCGATATCGTCGACCGTGAGCCCGGCCTTGGCCAGAACCTTGCGAGCGGCGGGGACGGGGGCGTTGAGCATCAGGGTGGGGCTGTCGCCCATATTGGCCATGGCCACGACCCGGCCGCGGGGCTTGAGCCCGTGGGCCGCCGCATAGGCCGGAGAGGCCAGCAGCACCGCCGCCGCGCCGTCCACCACGCCCGAGGAATTGCCAGCGTGATGGACGTGGGTAATTTTCAGGTCCGGATAGACCTGGTTGATCAGGCCGCCCAGGGTCGTCCCGGCCTCGTCGATCGGCACGCCGGCCATCATCTCGAACGAAGCCTTCAGTTGCGACAGGCTCTCCAGGGTGGTCTGGGGGCGGGGGAACTCTTCACGGTCCAGCGCCACCGAACCATCGTCGCGCAGCACCGGCACCAGGGCGCGGTCGAACCGGCCCTCGCGAATGGCCTGATCGGCGCGCTGCTGACTGACCACGGCCAGTTCGTCCAGAGCCTGTCGGGAGATGCCTTCCAGCGTCGCGATGGCGTCGGCGCAGACGCCCTGGTGCGTCTGCGGATGACGGGCGCGAAGGCGCAGGTTGCCGGAGTCCAGCAGGCCCACTGACGAGCGGTCCGCCGTGGCGGCGGTGTAGGACATCATCTCTGTCCCACCAGCGATCACCAGATCTTCCATGCCCGACATGATCGAGGCTGCGGCCAGGTTGACGGTGGTGATGCCCGAGCCGCAGAAGCGGTCCAGCGTCATGCCGCTGGCCCGCACGTCATAGCCGGCGTCGAGCGCGGCCATGCGGCCCAGATCGCCGCCCTGCTTCCCGCGCTGGGTGCTGGTGCCCCAAATGATGTCGTCGACCTGGCTCGTGTTCAGGCCGTTACGGTCGGCCAGGGCGCGCAGCACGGTGGCGGCCAGATGCTGGGGGTGAAAGTCGGCGAGGGCGCCCTTGCCGACCTTGCCTATGCCGCGCGGCGTGCGGCAGGCGTCGATGATGAGAGCTTCGGGCATACGGCGTCCTCCTGATCATTGGGCCGATCTCGCGTCGAGGCGGAGCGGTGGATGAGATCAAACGGGCGGCGCCCTTGGGTCAGTCCAGTCCCATTTTGCCGGCGCGACGCGAACGTCTCTCATTGAGCTCTGTTTCAGGAACCGGCGGTCCGACGTGGGCTCAACAGGCCAGCCGGCCTGGCCAGACGCCGGCGGTCGAGCCTTGGCGATTGATCCGCGCCCGGGTCCTGTCGCCTGTTTGGCTCAGGCGAATGTCGACGACCTTGTCGCCCAGGACGATGCTGTCGATATCCAGCCGATCAACGCCGATGGGCAGGCGCGGATCGTTGAGGGTGACCTTGCCCTTCCAGCCATCCACTGTGACGCCCAGGCAGGCCTGCAACATCATGAAGACCGATCCAGCGGCCCAGGCCTGCGGCAGGCAGGCAACCGGATAGGCCACGGGCGGCTCGCCGGCGGCGCGCGAGAAGCCGCAGAACAGTTCGGGCAGGCGCATTTCGAAATGGGTGGCGGTCTCGAATAGGCCGGCCAGCATCCTGACCACGCCGTGGCGCTCGCCATAACGGGCCATGCCCAGCACACACAGAGCGGTGTCGTGCGGCCAGATCGAGCCGTTGTGATAGGACATCGGATTGAAACGCGGCTCGCCTGAGGCCAGGGTTCGCAGGCCCCAGCCGGCGTGAAACGCCGAACCCAGAAGGGTCTCGGTGACCCGCTTGGCCCGTTCCGGACTGGGCAGGCCCGAGAACAGCAGGTGACCCGGATTGGAGCCCTTTACACGGCAGGGCTTTCCCGCGCCGTCGATGGCCATGGCGTAGAAGCCCTGGTCTTCCATCCAGAAACGGTCCTCGACGGTCTGGCGCAGGCTCTCGGCCCGCTCGGCCCACCGCCGGGCGTTTGCCGCGTCGCCCCGACGCCTGGCCAGATCGGCCATGCCCCTGAACGCGGCAAAGGCGTAGCCTTGGACCTCGACGACTGCGATCGGCCCGACAGGGAACTTGCCATCGGCGTGGAAGACGCTGTCTTCGCTGTCCTTCCAGTTCTGGTTTGACAGGCCGCTGGTTGCGCCACGCGCATAGTCGATCAGGCCGTCGCCGTTGCTGTCGCCGAACTGTTCGATCCAGCCGATGGCCTTAAGCAGGACGGGCCACAGGCCGTCGATATAGGCCATGTCGCCGGTGCGCTCGGCATAGGCGCAGGCCAGGCCAACGAACAGCGGTGTGGTATCAACTCCGCCATAGTAGCGGCCAAACGGAAGCTCCCCCAGGGCGGTCATCTCGCCCCGCCGGGTCTCATGCATGATCTTGCCGGGGGCGCTGTCCTGGAAGGCGGAGATCTCGACCGCCTGGTGCTTGCCCAGATAGGACAGCACCCCGCGCGCCAGTTCGGGCTGGATCCACAGCACCTGCCAGGCGGTGATGATCGCATCGCGACCAAACGGCGTCGAGAACCAGGGGATGCCGGCATAGGGATAGGGGCCGGTGTCGAGCTCCGTGGTCAGCAGGGCCAGGTCGGCGCGTGACTTGTCCAGCCACTCGTTGAACAGCCGGCCGGAGCTGTGCAGGCGGGCCCCGCGCCGGGTGCGCTGGCGCATGCTCAGTCGAGCCCGGGCGGCCGCCTCGCGCCAGCGCTGCCGGGTCGGCGGGGGGGCCAGGGTCGGCCCGATCTCGACATACAGCTCGAAGCGGTCGTCGGCCGACAGCATGAACAGAAAGTCGGCGCGCGAGGGCGAGAGGCGGCCGGGCGGTTCGGAGAAGCTGATCACGCTGCTCCGCTCAACCTTGTCCAGGCCGGTATAGGCAAAGCGGACCGAGCGCCCCTCTGCCACGGGCGGCGTGCGCAGGCCGCGGGCCCCACGCTTGGAGCCGCGCACCTCGAACATGTCGTTGAAATCGGCCTCGAACTCCAGGCTGACGGGCAGCATGACCAGATCGCGGCTGTAGTTGGTGAAGGTCAGGCGCTCGTAGCAGCGCTGGTCCCACAGGAAGCGCTTGCGCTCCAGATGGATCGTTCCGTGCGGCGCCGCGCCCGCGCCCAGCAGCGGCAGGTTCTGGTTGGTGGCGTGGCAGTTGAAGAAGACGTTGTCCTGCGACATCGATGAACTGAGATGCGAGGGCGCCTCGCCGCCGAGCGTCAGGCGGAATTTCGACAGCACCCGGGTGTCGTTGTGAAACAGCCCATCTCCGACCCCGCCGATGTCGCCGAAGGCGTCAGCGACCAGGAAGGTGTCGTGGTCTTTCAGCGCATAGAGCGGGAAGGGCGGGCGTGGCTCGCCCGTGCTTTCCTGTTCCGCTGCCTGGGGCGGGACGTGAGCAGCGTCATCCATGGGGTCGCCCTGTCGTGTCAGGCGCGTCGCGCCAAGCTTAGACCTATGTCGCCCGTCTCGATCATCTGATCGTAGAGCGCCTGGTACCGCCGGGCCATCGCGGTGGCCGAGAACCGCAGGTCGAAGCGATCCCGGATGGCGCGGCGGCTCAACTCACCCAGGCGGCCGACCGCAGAAACGGCCTCGGCCTCACTGTTGACGATGAAGCCGGTGAGCCCGTCCTCGATCACCTCGCGCACAGAACCGCGCTCATAGGCGATCACGGGCGTACCGGCGGCCATAGCCTCGATCATCACCAGGCCGAACGGTTCTGGCCAGTCGATGGGAAACAGCAGGGCGTCGGCGCCGCCCAGGAAGGCGCCCTTGTCCTGGTCGCCGATCTCGCCGACGAACTCGACCATTGGATCGGCCAGAAGCGGTTCGACCACCTCATGGAAATAGGCGACGTCGGCCTGGTCGATCTTTGCGGCGATCTTCAGCTTGCGACCGACGCTCCGAGCGATCGCGATGGCGCGCTCGGGGCCCTTTTCGGGCGAAATGCGGCCCAGGAAGGCCAGATAGCCCTCGCTCTTTTCGCGATAGGTGTCGACGTCGGAATATAGCCCGTGCAGCACCGTACCCACCCAGTTGGCTTCCGGCAGCGGCGCGCGCTGGGAGTCCGAGATCGAGACCAGGCCAAATTCGGGATAGCGCCGGTAGAGGTTGGGTAGGTCCTTCAGGTCCAGTCGGCCGTGCAGGGTGGTCAGGGTTTTCTCGGCCATGTCCGCGAACAGGCCAAACTGCAGCATGTCGGTGTGGAAGTGGATGATGTCGAAATCGTCAGCGCGATCGCGAACCTCCAGCAGCATCGACAGATGCGCCGCCAGGTCGGATTTCAGAGGGGCGGGGTCCAGCCGGATGGCCTGATCGCGCACAATGACCAGCTTGGCCTTGGTCTGGGCCTCCGCGCTGGCGAACAGGGTGACGTCGTGCCCAAGTTCGACAAGGGCGTCGGTCAGATGCGCCACGACCCGTTCGGTGCCGCCATACAGGCGAGGGGGAACGGCCTCATACAGTGGCGGGACTTGGGCGATACGCATGGCGAACTGTTCCCCTGGCTGGCCACGTCTAGGCCGCATCCTGAAACCGCGCTGACCGCGCCAAGGTTCCGCTCCAAGGCTTGAGTTGTTCGCAGACCTTCGGCTATGCGCCACCGATGTGCTCAGCCGGGCGCCGCAATAGGTCTTCCTGAGCGCCGGCCGGCCATGCAGGTTGCAGGCTGATATGACCTAGCGGATTCGGCCGTTGCCCCTGACCTCGGACGCCAGAGATCTTTAGATGAACCAGGACATCCATGCCGGTTGATTTACCGCCTCCCGACGTTGCTGCTGTCGTAGTGACCGCCGCCCGTCTGCCGCCCCTGCGCGGCGAAGCCGCCTTTTCGGTCGTGCGGATTGATCAGGCGGATCTGGCCTCCACGGTGAGGGTCGATGAAGCGCTTGGCCGGACGCCCGGCGTGTCGCTGTTTCGGCGAACCTCGAGCCTCTCGGCCAATCCGACGACCCAGGGGATCAGCCTGCGGGCCATCGCGCCCTCGGGCGCCGGGCGGACACTGGTCCTGCTGGACGGCGCGCCGTTGAACGATCCGTTCGGCGGTTGGGTGATCTGGTCGCAGCTGGCGCCCGAGGCCCTGGCCGGGGCCGATATCGTGCGCGGCGCCGGGGCGGGGCCCTATGGCGCGGGGGCTCTGACGGGCGTCATCTCCCTGCGCGAACGCGATGCCGGCGCCGTCGCTGATCTCTCGACAGGAACTCTTGGCGTCACGCGCGCTTCGGCTGCGGCCACGACGCAGATCGGCGGCGTTCAGCTGTTCGCCAGCGGCGCCTACGACCATGGCGACGGCTATACGCCTGTCCGTGGACCAGCGCGGGGCGCGGCTGACACGCCCGTCGATCTCGACGCCCGCAGCGCCGCGCTTCGACTTGACGCGCCACTGGGCGCCGCCGAACTGTCCGTCCGGTTGGGCGGCTACAGGGATACGCGCGGGGCGGGTCTGGCCGGCGCTCGCGCCAAGGCCACGGGCTCATCGATCAGCGCCACCCTGGCCAGGGCGCCGGCTGAAGCCGGCTGGGGCTGGCGCCTTCAGGCCTGGCGACGCGAAAGCGACCTGGCCAACAGCTCCGTCGCCGTCGCCGCCAATCGCGCCGTGACAACCCCGGCCAATGATCAGTACGCCACGCCCGCCACCGGTCAGGGCGTCAACGCCGCCCTGCGCTGGAACTCGCTGCGGTTCGAGGGCGAGGTCGGCCTGGATGCGCGTTTTGCTGAGGGCGAGGTGCGAGAGCAATTCCGCTATCTGGCCGGAGCCTTCACCCGGGACCGGCGTGCGGGCGGCGAGACCTCCGTGGCCGGCGCCTATGCCGAAGGGGCGTGGACGCTGGATCGTTGGCTACTGGCTGGCGGCCTGCGCCTGGATCGCTGGACCTCCAGCCAGGGCCTGCGGGTCGAGCGCGACGCCGCCACCGGCGCGGTGCTGCTCGACGACAGACCCGTGGATCGCGATGGCCAGGTCGCCACCGCCCGCCTTGGCGCGCGTCGGGATTTCGGCCAGGGGCGTGCCCTGAGGCTGGCGGCCTATAGCGGTTTCCGCCCCTCGACCCTGAATGAACTGCACCGCCCCTTCCGGGTCGGCAACGACATCACCGAGGCCAACGCCGCCCTGCTGCCCGAGCGACTGTTCGGGGTCGAGGCCGGGCTGTCCAGCCAGGGCGAGCGCCACCTGATCGAGGCGACGGCGTTCTGGAACCGGATCGAGGATCCGATCGCCAATGTCACCCTTGGCGCGGGTCCCGGCGCCTTTCCCCGCGCGGGCTTCGTGCCGGCCGGCGGGGTGCTGCGCGAACGACGCAACACCGGCGAGATCTCCGCTATCGGCCTTGAGGCGCGCGCCACCCGTAAGCTGGGTGCGGCGGTCGATCTCAGGGCGGCCGCCTCCATCACCGACGCTCGCGTGGACGGCGGCGCGGCGGCGCCTCAGCTGACGGGCAAGCGTCCCGCCCAGGCGCCGATCTGGAGCGCGACCACGGGCCTGTCGTGGCAAGTTTCCGACCGCCTCAACCTCGACGCCGACCTGACTTGGGAGGGCAAGCGCTTCGACGACGACCTCAACAGCCGCGTTCTGGCGGCGGGGCTCAGGCTCGACGCCCGCGCCGATTGGCGCCTGGCCAGCGGGGTCACGGCCTATCTGGCCGCCGACAACCTGCTGGACGAAGCGGTCGAGGTCTCGCGCACGGCGGATGGCGTGGCGGGTTTCGCCAGTCCCCGCATGGCGCGGATCGGTCTGCGCTTGGCGTTGAGCTGAGGATCAGGTTCGTAGCGCTTCGATGACCGCCTGAGCCGTCCGCTGCGCCTGAACGCGGATGTCGGGCACGGCGGTGATCTCCCAGAACGCCCCGCGCGTCACGGGGCCGACCGCGAACAGACGGTGTTGCGCGGCGCCATCGCCACCGATCAGCCGTCCGTCGCTATCGACCTCCAGGCCAAGGCCCTGCGGGTCGGGGCGCGCCTGGCCCTGTGAGCACAGGGCGTCGAGCAGGCGATCCTGGTGGGCGCTGACGGTGGCCGCTGGGCCGGTGCAGTTGATGGCGTGGCCGACCTCCAGGGTCTGGATTTGACCCGTCCCCCGTGGGCGCCATTGTAGCCGCAGGCCCTCGGGGCCTTTCGTCAGGCTTTCGATGCGGCCGGTCAGCAGAACCAGGGCCCCGCTGTCGATCAGGGCCTGGACGCGCGCCGCCACCTCCGGCGCCAGCCGATGGCGGTGGACATCCCAATAGGGCCGGGCATGGCGCAGGAAACGGGCGCGCTGGACCCGGTTCCAGCCACGCCAGATCGCCTGGGTGTGCGGGCGCAGGGCGTCGATGGCCTCGCGCCAGCCCTGGCTTTGCGCCTCGGACTTGAGCCAGACCAGCAAGGCGGCTGGCGAGGCGCTGGCGGGCGGCGTCCGGGCTTCGATCGGCGAAGTCGGGGCGTGGGCCAAGGGCGCGAGGCCACGGCGGGACAGGGCGAGCATCGGTCGGTCGGGCGTGGACCGGGCCAGACTCAGGGCCACATCGACCATGGTCAGGCCTGAGCCGATCAACAGGGTCGGCGCTTTCGCGGCGTCGTTGTTCAAGGCCTGAAGACGCCAGGGATCAGCATGATAGAGCTGACCGTCAGTGACCTCGGGCGCCACACCTGCGGGTGTGGCCGGCGGTGGATTGCCCAGGGCCAGCACGACCGCATCGGCCTGCTCGGCTTGGCCCCTCGCATAGTCGATCCGCCATCCAGCGCCATCCGGATGCAGTCCGAGCGCCTCGTCGGACACCAGGGACAGGCGTCCGTCGGCCCCGGCGGCGGTCGCCAGAAGGCCTTGCAGATAAAGGCCGTACTCGCCCCGGCTGGCGAAGGCCCCTGCCTCGGGGCGACGCTGGGCGAGCCAGCGGGCGAAATGGTCCGGCTGGTCTGGCCAGGCGCTCATATTGCCGGCCCGGACATTGAGCAGATGGTCGGGGTTGGCCGTGCAATAGGCTGCGCCTTGGGCGAAGTTTGCGGACCTCTCGATCAGCCGAACCCGCACCGTTCCAGCTCGCGCCAGATGCAGCGCCGTCATCAGGCCGCTGAAGCCGCCACCGACAACGGCGACGAGGGGAAGAGGGGGCATGGATAAATTCTATCAAAAAGGTAGAGTATAAAACTCTTGTCCCGGATTTTGGGCCGCGACGCAAGCAGGCGAAAGCCGCCCCGCGTCTTTTAACGCACGGCAGGTTCGCCAGATCGTCTCGGGTAGGCGGACCGCGACGGTCCGCGTAGCGTCAGCCGGGTTCGTCTTCGACCATGGCCCGGACCAGATCGACCACACGGCGGCGCAGGCGTCGGTCGTCGAGTCGCGGGAACAGGGCGGCCAGTTCCAGGCCTTCGGGCGTCGAAACGAATTCGGTCATGCGCTGGGCGAAGCCGTCGTCATTGCCGCCATCGGTCTCGCCGAGGCCCTCGAAGAAATAGGACACCGGAGCCTCCAGAAGACGAGCGGCGTCATACAGCTTGGAGGCGCTGATCCGGTTGGAGCCGCGCTCATACTTCTGGATCTGCTGGAAGGTGATGCCCAAGGCATCTGCGACTTGCGTCTGGCTCAGGCCCATGACCTTGCGCCGTATTCTGAGACGGGCGCCGACATACAGATCGACGGGGTGAGCCAGGTCGGCGGCGGGCTTGTCGTTCATGCCAATCCATTCCCTCCAACGGCGCGGAACAAAGCCTCACTAGAGAGCGGCGCAGTTGGACGCCCCAAGATAGCCCGACCTGACCGTCATAGTCACGTCTGTGCACCCACACTGCGTCAATGCGCGTCAGGGTGGAGCCTTTTAATCTGGGCGAGCAAAAGTTCTGGGCAGCAAGGGCTTGACCTTTGGCGCCTCGGCAGGTGATTGCGCCGCATGGGAACTGTGTCAGGCGCGCGTATTGCGGTGGCCGGAGCCGGAGCCTTCGGCTCGGCGACGGCCCTGGCCCTGGCGCGCGCTGGACTGGCCGTGACGGTCTTCGATCCGGCCGCGCCTGGCGACAACGCCTCGGGCGTCGCGGCCGGCATGCTCGCCCCCGCCAGCGAAGCGCTGTTCGATGAAGCCTCTACCCCCCATCTGGCCCTGTTGCGGCGGGCCAGAGACCTGTGGCCGGCCTTTGTCGCTGGGCTGGATATCGAGATCCTGAACGACGGCGTCCGCATCGAAGGCGACGCCGAATGGCTCGCCGGGATCGGGGCGCGGCGGCGTGTCCTGGGTCTGCCTGACGATCACCATGCGGATGGCGCACTGCGCCTCGCCGAGGACTGGCGGCTGGATGCTCACGCTGCGCTGGCGACTTTCAGAGCTGCGGCGAGCGCGTTGGGCGTCCGTTTCGAGAGCGCTTCTGTCACCGCCTACCAGAATGGCCTCCTGAGCCTGTCGGGCGGCCGGGCAGAGCGCTTCGACGCCCTGGTGCTGGCGACCGGCGCTACAGCGCGAAGCGGGGCCCTGGCGCCGGAAACGGTGGTCCTCGCGCCCATCAAGGGACAGATCCTTCGTCTGGATCATGATCTGGGCGCCGGATCGGTCCTGCGCGGGGCGGGCGTCTATCTCTGTCCTGGCGCGCCCATGGTGGTGGGGGCGACGATGGAGCTTGGGCGAGATGATCTGGCGCCTGATCCGCTCAAGACGGCTGCGTTGCTGAAGGCGGCGACGGCGTTGCGGCCCGATCTGGCGGGCGTGACCGCGACAACGCAGGTTGGTGTCCGCGCTTCGACAGCCGATGGCCTGCCGCTGGTGGGCTGGAGCGCAAGCCCAGGTGTCATGCTGGCGGTCGGCGCGCGACGTAACGGCTGGTTGCTGGCGCCGCTTGTGGCAGGTCTGGTCGCGGCGTATCTGACGGGCAAGGACCCGGGTCCTGATGCGGCGCAGTTCGACGCGCGCCGTTTCGATCGAGAGCCCGAGGCATAGGCAAGCAGGGGAAGAGATGTCCGGATTTTGGCTGACCGAAGAACAGGAAGCGATCCGCGAGGGCGTGGCCAAGCTGTGCGCAGGGTTCGACGACGACTACTGGCGCCGCACCGACGAGAGCGGAAACTTCCCTGAGGACTTCGTCGCCGCCATTGCCGAGGGCGGATGGCTGGGTGTGGCCATGCCGGAGAGTGTCGGCGGCGCGGGCCTGGGCCTGACGGAAGCGTCGATCATGATGCAGGCCGTGACCGAATCGGGCGCGGGCTTCTCGGGCGCCTCGGCCATTCACCTGAACATTTTTGGCCCGATGCCGATCGTCAAGTTCGGCAGCGACGAACAGCGGGCCAGGCATCTGCCCCGTCTGATTTCTGGCGAGGACAAGATGTGCTTCGCCGTGACCGAGCCCAATTCGGGCCTGGATACTTCCAGCCTGGAGACCCGGGCGGAGAAGGTTGACGGTGGCTATCGCCTCAACGGCCGGAAGATCTGGACCACCGGCGCCCAGCGGGCCAACAAGATCCTGATCATCGCCCGCACCACGCCAAAGGATCAGTGCGCCAAGCCGACCCAGGGCCTGAGCCTGTTCTATACCGATCGCGAGAAGATCGAAGCCAAGCCGATCCCGAAGATGGGCCGCAAGGCCGTCGAGTGTAACATGCTCTTCATCGAGGACCTGTTCGTGCCCGCTGAGGACTTGGTCGGCGAGGAGGGCAAGGGCTTTGCCTATCTGCTGCACGGCCTGAACCCGGAGCGGGTGCTGTTCGCGGTCGAGGCGGTTGGCCTGGGCCGCGCGGCCCTGGCGAAGGCCACCACCTACGCCAAGGAGCGCGTGGTCTTTGGCCGGCCGATCGGCCAGAATCAGGGCGTCGCTCATCCCTTGGCCAGGTCGTGGGCTGAGCTGGAGGCGGCCAACCTTTTGGCCTTCAAGGCGGCCGCGCTCTACGACATGGGCAAGGATTGCGGCGCCGAGGCCAACGCCTCCAAGTATCTGGGCGCCGAGGCCGGCTTCACCGCCTGCGAGAACGCCGTCCTGGCGCATGGCGGCATGGGCTACGCCAAGGAATACGACGTTGAGCGCTACTTCCGCGAGGCGATGATCGCCCGCATCGCGCCGATCAGCCGCGAGATGATCCTCAACTTCATCGCTGAGCGTGTGCTGGGCCTGCCCAAGAGCTACTGACAGGAAAAGGCCGGACCTCGAGGGGGAGGCCCGGCCACCGCCTCAGTCTGGAAGGAGGTCGGAACGGGGTCGGCCTACAGACTGAAGCGGATGGGAATGCGCACCGTCGCGCCGTCGACGGCCTGGCCGTCCTCGGTTTGCGGGCTCATGCGGAAAAAGCGCGACAGCTTCAGGGCCGCGTCGCCGAAGCCTTCGCCAACCGGCGTCTCTGACACGATCATGCAGTTGCGCACCGAGCCATTGGCCGCCACGGCGCAGTTCAGGGTGGCGCTGCCCGAGATTTCCCGGCGGGCCGCGCCGTCGGGATAGTAGCGCGCAAGATCGCCGGCCGAGGGTTTGCGCAGCCAGTTGGCGCGGGTGATGACCTTGGCCGTCGGTGCGAACGGAGGGCTGACCAACGGCGGATCCGAGGTCAGGGTCGGTGGGCCCGTCAGGCTGGGCGGCGCGACGAGATCCGGCGGCGCGATGGGCAGGATGACGGGCGGCGTGAAGCGCGTCACCAGAGGCGGATGCAAGGGAATCGGGTTCGAGGGTGGTCGCTCGGTCGACTTCGGTGGCGGCGGAGGCGGCGGTTCGATCCAGGGGGGCTGGATCATGATGACCGGGTCTTCGCCGGCGTCCGGCAACGGGGTCACGTACCTGGTGTAGGCGAGATAGGCGATCAGACCGATGTGGACGGCTGCGGACGCGCCGAGCGCCACGATCAGCACAGGCGGGGGCTTGCGCGGACCTCGGTCCAGCTGTGGAATACCGGAGCCTTGGGGATTGAGCGCGATGGCCATGATGATCTCCCTTTCAAACATTACGCTTGTAAGTCCAGATCATCACGGCGCGGGGGCGCTGTAAATTGACAATCGTAATCTATCATCGATAATTTGTACGTCTGTAATTTTCCCTGCGCCGTGGTGCGGCATGTTGCGCCGCGCGCCTGCCAAGTTGACTTGGTTAAGGGCCGATTAACCATGATCGTTCAGGCATGGAGGTCATGGCCGTCCAATCCATCCGCAGCGTCGTAGAATCAGCGATCCAGCGCGCGTCCAGCGCGACGGGCGTCGATTTCACGTTTCTGATGGGCACGGCCAAGCGCGAGAGCGGCTACAACCCCGCCGCCAAGGCGCGGACCTCTTCGGCCTCGGGCCTGTTCCAGTTCGTCGATCAGACGTGGCTGGGCACGCTGAAGAAGCATGGCGCGAAATATGGCTATGCCCGTTATGCCGACCTGATCTCGCAGGGCTCGGATGGTCGCTTCAAGGTGGCCGGCGATGAGGCCCGCAAGGCGGTTCTGGCGCTCAAGATGGATCCGCATGCCTCGTCCCTGATGGCCGGCGAGCTGGCCTCGGACCATGCATCCTATCTGCGCGGCAGGGTGGGTCGCACCCCGACGGCCGGTGAGCTCTATGCCGCACACTTCCTGGGCCCGCAGGGCTCGGCGCGCCTGATTGAGGCCGCCAACAAGACCCCCGGCGCCAGCGCCGCGGCGATGTTTCCCGACGCCGCCCAGGCCAATCGTTCGATCTTCTATCGTGACGGTCGTTCGGCCACCGTGGGCGAGGTCTATGCCAACCTGACCAAGACCGGCGGCGCCAGCCGCGCGGTCGATCCCTCCAGAGACACCGGCGCCGACCAGGGCTTTGTCCAGTACGCCAGCGGTCGTCGCCTGGAGCGCCTCCACCAGCAGGAAGCGGTGGTTCAACTGATCCTGCGCGGCTCCCAGGACGCCGATACGACGTTCGGCAGCCTGGGCTCGGGCGCGGGCGCTGGTCAGCGTCTGGCCAGCTCGATGTTCTCGAGCGAGATGCTGCGCGTCCTGGCCGAGGCCAAGGACGACAAGATCAACCGCTAGACCCCGTCAGGGCCGCGATTTGGTCCTCGGACCACCCCAGTTCCCTGAAGACCGTCGCCGTATCCGCGCCCAGCTTCGGCGCAGGGCCGCGCGGGCCATCCTTGGCGCCCGGAAAGCGGGCCGGAGAGGCCGGCGCCCTGAACGTCCCACCGGCGCCATCGGGGGTGTCCACGAAGCAGCCTGCCGCCTCCGCCTGGGGGTCGCCCACCAGTTCGCGCGGGGTCTGATAGGGCGCCCAGGTCAGGTCGCCCTCGTCCAGAGCGACGGCGACGTCCTCGTAGTCCATGGAGCCGAAGGCCGCATCCAGCAGGTCGACCAGGGCGGCGGTGTTTTCGCGGCGCGACTTGGCGGAGGCGAAGCGTGGATCGTCGACCAGTTCGGGCTTGCCGGCGGCCTGGGCGATACGGGCCCAGTCGGTGGCGCCCTGGCGGGGCAGCAGGCAGATCCAGCGCCCGTCGCGGGTCTTGAAGAAATTGGCCAGGGGCTGGATCGCCTCGCGCCGGCCGCGGGTCGAAGCCAGCTTCCCGAAACGCAACTGGATCGCCATGTCGGAACCGATCGCATAGACGCCGGTCCGGAGCAGAGACGTCTCAACCAGACGGCCAACGCCTGTGGTCTGCCGCTCGAACACCGCCGCCAGGATCGCCGAGACGGTGGCCAGCGAGGTGACGTGATCCCCCATGCCGGTGCGGATCGGAAACGGCTCGGCGCCTTTCGGGGCGGTGATCGAACCGACGCCCGCCCGCGACCAGAAGGCGGCGACGTCCATGCCGGCCTTGTCGGCATCCGGGCCTTCAAGGCCGTAGCCGGTGAGGCTGCAATAGACCAGGCGTGGGTTGAGCGCCCTCAGCATCTCGTGGTCCAGGCCGGCCCGCGCCAGGGCGCCGGGCCGGACATTGGTCAGGAAGACGTCGGCCGTGGCGACCAGGGCCTTCATCGCCTCGCGCCCGGCGTCGGAGCGAATATCCAGCACGACGGCCCGCTTGCCCCGGTTGTCGAGCTCGAAGACGGGATTGGCGTCCTGCTGTGAGGCGATCGTGTCGAAGAAGCGCCGCATCGGGTCGCCCTCGGGCGACTCCACCTTGATCACGTCTGCGCCCCAGTCGGCCATGATCCCCGCAGCGCCAGGCGCGGCGATATAGGTGGCCAGCTCGACGACCCGGAGTCCCTCCAGCATCGCATCCTCCCGCTTTTCTTCTCGTTGTGACGAGTGTGGGCGAGGGAAGGGGCTGGTGGAAGGCTTACCCTGCGGCAGGCGTGCGAAAGGTCGCTAGGCTGCGGCCCGGCCGGCGACCGTCAGTCGTCCCAGCGCCGAGGCGTCGGCGACTGCACGGGCGACGCCGGCCACGGTGACCGGCTTGCGCAGAACGATATCGGCGCCGGCGTCCATGCAGTCCCTGGCCTCGTCGGCGTCGCCGTCGATCACGGCGATGATCGGCATGTCGCGGTTCTTGCCGTCTAGGGCGCGAACCGCAGCGGCGGCGCCGGGCCCGTCCAGCACGGGCATGCGGCCGTCGAGCATCAACAGGTCGAACTCGGCGATCCTGGCCAGGTCGGCCGCGCGCTGTCCGTTCTGGGCGTGGACCACCTGATGGCCCAACTGCTCGAGGATGGCGCGCAGCATGGCGGCGTTGAGGGCGTCGTCCTCGGCGATCAATACGCGCAGGCTGCGCGGCGAGCCGGGCGCCTCGGCCGCCTGGGCGGCTTCCTCGGCCGTCTCGGTTTCGCAGGTCAGGGCGTCGTCGAAAGGCAGGGTCAGGGTGAAGCAACTGCCCACGCCGACCGCGCTGCGCGCCTCCAGAGCGCCGCCCATCAGGCGCGCCAGCTGGCGCGACAGAGACAGGCCAAGGCCCGCGCCATTGACGCCCGCGCCGGTGCGCTCGACGCGGCGGAAAGGCTCAAAGGCCTGTTCAAGTTCTTCGGCCGACAGGCCCGGGCCGGTATCCGCCACCTCGATGGCCACGACGTCGCCGCGCCGCTCGATACGGACTTCGATACGACCGCGAACGGTGTACTTGACGGCGTTGCCCAGCAGGTTGGCCATGATCTGCCGGGTGCGCATGGCGTCGGCCAGCACGGCGCCCTGGGTGCGGCGCTCCAGCAGCGGATCGACATGGATGGCCAGCTCCAGGCCCTTGGCCAGGGCGTGCGGGCGTTCCAGCAGCGTCAGGTCGCGCAGCAGGCGGACAGGCTCGAAGGGCAGGGCGTCGACGGCCAGACGACCGGATTCGGCGGTCTCGGAATCGAGCGTGGCGTTCAGCACCGCGATCAGATCCTGGGCGGCGTCGAGCGCCGCGTTCAACTGCTCGCGGGATGGGGCGGCGCGGCCGCCCTTGCCGGCGGCGGCGGCCAGGACATGGGTAACGCCGGTCAGACCATTGCGGATCTCGTGGCTGAGGGTGGCGACGATATCGGATTTGGACCGCGCGGTGCGCTCAGCGGCGTCCAGCACGGCCAGGCGCTCTTCGATCAGCCGCTCGTGAACCTGCGCCAGGGCGTGTTGGCGGCGGATCATGCGGTTGAGCACCAGGGACAGGGCCAGGGTCAGGGCGATCGCGCCCCAGGCCATGACGCCGGCGTGACGGGTTTCCGCGCTCGAGAACAGCGCGATCAGGGGCCCGGCGGCGGCGATGGGCGCTGTCAGCAGCAGAGCTGGCAATGAGGTTGCCGAGAAGAAGATGCACATCACAGCCGCCGCCGTCGCCAGCAGCAACAGGGTCTCTCGCGCGGGCCCCGCAGCATTGGCGAAGGCCGAAAGCTGGATGACGGTGACGGCCCAGAGCAGGCCTCCAAGCAGTTGGACCCGGGCGCGTCGTTCAAGATCTTGCGACCCTTCGCCGCGCAGCCAGCTGACGGCGCCGTAGAAGGCCCCCCAGTTGATGGCGAAGGTGATAAGGCTGGCGACCATCCAGAGCGCGTCGTCGGCGAAGGACCCCGCCCAGACGAAGATGGGCAGGCTGATCGCGAAAACCCCAAGCGCATAAGGCAGCAGCGCTGTCTGGGCGTCGAGCGCCATGGCCAGGTTCGCGCCGCGCGTCGGGGGCTCAGTAGGGCGGCGCTCGGCGGACACGGATCGCATTCCTCAGCTGTTGAGCTAGGAACCTAAGTCGTCACGGTTTGCGTCCGGTTACGGGGTATCGTTAATCCACAGGTTTGAAGTTCAAACAATCATTAAGCCTAACAGGGGATGATAGGGGTCACTTGCATTCCTCTGGTTCGGCGAACCTCCCATGGCCACTACCCGCGCGGCGCTTACAGACAACGATATCCGGATGCTCGTGAAGGGCGCGACGGCCGACGAGCGCGCCCTTGCGGCGCACAAGCTCTGCCGGACGATTGACCGCGCCGAGCTGGCGGATGACGAGCGCCAGATCGCTCATGACATCCTGCGCGTGATGGCCACCGACGCCGCCGAGCTGGTTCGCCGCGCCATGGCCGTGACGTTGAAGAACTCGCCCAGCCTGCCGCCGGACGTCGCCAACCGCCTGGCCCGCGACGTCGAAAGCATCTCGCTGCCGATCATCACCTTCTCGCCGGTCTTCAGCGACAATGACCTGGCCGAGATTGTCCGCATGGGCGGCGCGGCGCGGCAGATGGCCGTGGCCCGCAGACCCAAGCTCTCGACCCGCGTCACTGCGGTTTTGGTCGAGTCGGGCACCGAAGAGGCCGTGGCGGTCATTTGCGCCAACGACAATGCCCGCTTCTCCGACGTCGCCTTGCAGAAGGCGCTGGACCGGTTCTCCAAGTCCGAGCAGATCCTGCAGGCCGTCGCTTACCGCGCGGCCCTGCCGCTGGCGGTCAGCGAGCGGCTGATCGACATGGTCGGCGACAAGCTGCGCGATCATATTCTCAGCCACCACGCGCTGTCGCCCGAGCGGGTGCTGGAGCTGGTGGTCGGCGCCAAGGAACGGGCGACGATCGATCTGGTCGATCAGGCCGGCCGCACCGCCGATCCAAAGGCCTTCGTTCAGCACCTGAATCGCGTGGAACGCCTGACGCCGTCACTCCTACTGCGCGCCTTGGCGCACGGCCACATGACCTTCTTCGAGTGGGCCGTCGCCGAGCTGGCCGGGGTGCCGCATCATCGCACATGGCTGATGATCCACGATGCGGGCCAACTGGGCCTGAAGGCGATCTGCGAGCGGGCCGGCCTGCCGCCGCGCCTGTATGCAGCCTTCCGCGCCGGTGTCGACGCCTTCCACGCGATGGAATTCGACGGTCGCACCCAGGATCGCGAACGCTTCCAGGAGCACATGATCCAGCGCTTCCTGACCTCGCCACAATCGATCTCGCGCGAGGACTCAGACTACCTGCTGGAGCGCATGGACCGGTTCGCGCGCCAGAACCATGCCGCCACGGGCTGAGCCGAAAACGGGCGCCAGTCGAACACTTGTTCCAATCTTGACTGTGCAAGCCGTCTGAACCGCGTCAATCTCACGCGATGTCAGACTCTTCGCATGATTTGATCCGCCCGGCCGCCACCGTACTGCTGCTTCGAGATGCGCCCGCCTTCGAGGTGCTGATGGTCAAGCGGCACCATCAGATCGACTTTGCCGCCGGCGCCCTGGTGTTTCCGGGCGGCAAGAGTCATTCCGGCGACGACGATCCCCGCTGGCGAGACCTGGCCACGGGATGGGATGCTGTCGGCGAAGACGGGCCTGCCCTGCGCATCGCCGCTATTCGCGAAGCCTATGAGGAGGCGGGCGTGCTGCTGGCGCGCGACCGCAGTGGGGCCTTCTATGAGGGCGAGGCGGCGGTCGAGGTCCGCGCGGCGGTGGCCGAGGACCGCATGGCGTTTATCGATGTCGTAGGCGATCTGGGTCTGACGCTGGACCTGGCCGCCCTGACCATCTTCGCGCGATGGATCACGCCCAAGCTGATGCCCAAGCGGTTCGACACCTGGTTCTACGCCGCCCATGCGCCGGGCGCTCAACAGGCGATCTGCGATGGCCACGAGGCCGTCGATGCAGAATGGATCGCGCCAGCCCAGGCGCTGGAAATGGCCGCCGCCGGAACCCGCAAGGTGATCTTTCCCACCCGCATGAACCTGCAGCTTCTGGCCGAGAGCGCCAGCCCCACCGAAGCGATCGCGCGGTCGCTGACCCGCCCGCTGATCGCGGTCGAGCCCTGGGTCGAGGGGCAGGGGCTGAGGATCCCGGCCAACGCCGGCTATGGCGACGTGATTGAGCCTTTGTCAGCGCTGTAGCGCGTCTTTGTGCGAGACAGCTTTCGATTCGCCCGAAGACGGCTGGAGGGCCTACTTGATGCCGGCGCCTGACGCGCTGACCCAGCCGGTGAGGTCGGTCAGCACCTTGGCGGTGGCCTCGTCATAGGCTTCCACGATTGCGCCCACGCGATTGTTCGAAGCCTTTACGCGAGCCTCGAACACCTGATCACCGACCAGCGCGCGGTCGTTGTTGCGATTGATCACGCCGCGCACCTGCACCAGGACTTCGGGCGCGGCCTTGGGTCCGTCGACATAGACGGCCTCGAACGAACGTACTTCCAGACGCAGGACGAGATCAGCCTTGGCCACCTCGCCGCGACCGATCAGCCGCGCTCGGCCTGGATCGGCCTCGAAGGCGCGCGCGACGGCTTCGTCGAACAATATGCTGGCCGGGGACACCCAGCGCGCGCCGGCGATATAGGCCGCCTCGCCGTTCGTGATGGTCAACAGGCGGTCGCCGGCCGAGGCGCGCGTAAAGACCGTCGGCGTCTTGAAAACGCCAAACAGCGCGCCCGGCGGTCCCTTGGCGGCCGCGACGGGCTCGACGCCGAAGCGATAGAGGCCAACCGGCTCGGTCTTCGGGAGCAGGGTGATGCAGCCGGTCAGAGCCATGGCGGCCGCCGCGAGGGCGAGCGCCCGCGGGATGAAGCGGATCGGGTTCACGGCTTGACCTCCAGTTCCTTGGCGGGCGCCTTGCTGACCAGGCCACGCGGGTTTTGTTCGACGTCGCCGACCAGCCGGTCAAGCGACTCGGCCGCCGACTGCAGAGTGACGATAGCGGCTGAAAGCTGGGGCAGGCCCGTGCTGGCGAAGTCGCTGGTGGGGCCTTCCAGCTTCGAGATCATGCCGCGGGCGTCCTTGGCGGCGCCCTTCAGCTCGGTCGCGGCGTCGGCCAGCTCGGCCAGCGAACGTTTGGCGTCGCCATTGACGACGCTCTCGGTGGACTTGGAGAGATCGGCAATCGACTGCGCGGTGGCGTCGATGCTTTGCAACGCCTTCTGGGCGTCGGCGATGATCGCCTTGCGTTCGCGCAGCTCTGAGGTGACGGCCTGGACGTCGTTTAGCGCGGCGCTGAACGTCTTGACGTTGTCGTCCGACAATACGCGGTTCACCCGGTCCAGCGCTTCGATGGTGCGGGTCAGCACGGTGCCGCCGCCCTCCAGAAGGTCGGACAGGGCGCTGCGCTGACTGCGGATCACCGGAACCTTGCCGTTTTCCACCGTATCCTTCAGCAGCTTCTTGTCGGGCGTGCCGGCAGTGATCTGGACGTAGTTGACGCCCGTGATGCCCTGGGGCTCCAGGGTGGCGTAGCTGTCGGTCTTGATCGGCACATCCGAGGTGACGCGCGCCCGGGCGATCACGCGGTTGGGGTCGCTCTTGTCGAGGGCGATCTTGGCGACCTCGCCGACCTTGATGCCGTTGAAATGCACCTCGCCGCCCTCGGAGAGGCCGCGCACCGGCCCGACGAACAGGATGTCGTACTGGTCGTATTCCTGGTTGAAGCTGAGCTTGGCCAGCCAGACCACGAAGACCACCAGTCCCATGAACAGGAACAGGGTCACCGCGCCGACCAGGGCGTAGTTGGCGTTTCTTTCCATCAGCTGGTCCTCGTCGCACTGGTCTGGGCCGAAGCCGTCTTGCGGCTCGCCGCGCGTCCGCGCGGTCCCAGGAAATATTCTTTGATCCACGGATGATCGGAGTGTTCGAGCTCCTCCACCGGCGCCAGCGCCACCACCTTCTTGTCGGCGATGACGGCGACGCGGTCGGTGATCGCGTAGAGGCTGTCGAGATCGTGGGTGATCATGAACACCGTCAGGTCCAGACTGTCGGACAGGTCCTTGATCAGTTCGTCGAAGGCCGTTGCGCCGATCGGATCCAGGCCTGCAGTCGGCTCGTCCAGAAACAGCAGTTCCGGATCCAGGGCCAGGGCTCGCGCCAGACCGGCGCGCTTGCGCATGCCGCCCGACAACTCGGCTGGCTTGAGGTCAGCGGCGCGGGCGGGAAGGCCCGAGAGCGCGATCTTCAGATCGGCCAGTTCCTCGATTTCGCGTTTGGGCAGTTGCGTGTGCTCGAACAGTGGAGCGGCGACATTCTCTCGCACCGTCAGGTTCGAGAACAGCGCGCCCTGCTGGAAAAGCACGCCCCAGCGGCGCTCAAGCGAGCTCCAGCGGCGGCGATTGGCGGTGCGCATGTCGTGGCCGAACAGCTTGACGACGCCGCCGTCGGGGACCTTCAGCCCGATGATGCTGTTGAGCAGCACCGACTTGCCTGAGCCGGATCCACCCACCACGCCCAGCACTTCGCCGCGCTCTACGGTCAGGTCGAGGCCATTGTGAACGACCGTCTCACCGAAGCGCGAGACCAGACCCGTGATCTGGATGGGGTGGGCGTCGTCGTCAACGTCAACGTCCGGCTGGGGCGCGGGGCCCGGGTTGCGCACGACCGTCATATGTCAAGCTTCATGTAGATCAGGGCGAAGATCGCATCGATCAGGATGATGGCAAAAATGGCATGAACCACTGCGGCGGTGACCCGTCGACCCAGGGATTCGACGTCGTTGCCGACCTCCATGCCCTGACGGCAGCCGATGGCGGCGATGACCGTGGCCATCACAGGCGCCTTGGACATGCCGATCCAGAAATGGGTGGGCCCCACATAGTCGACAATGCGCTGCATGAAGAAGCTGGGCGACAGGTCCAGCACGACCCAGACCACCATCATCCCGCCCGCCAGGCCCGCCAGGGTGGCGACGAAGGTGAGCAGCGGGATCGTCAGCAGAAGCGCAGCGAAGCGCGGCAGGACCAGGGCCTCATAGGGATCGACGCCCATCACCTGCATGGCGTCGATCTCCTGGTTCATCTTCATGGAGCCGATCTCGGCGGCAAAGCTGGAGGCCGAGCGCCCGGCCAGCAGGATGGCGGTGATCAGGATGTTGAACTCGCGCAGCACCGATATGCCGATCAGTTCAACCGAATAGACCTGGGCGCCGAAGTCGATGAGCATGTTGGCGCCCAGCAGGGCGACGACAGCGCCGATAAAGAAGGTGGTGATCGCCACGATCGGCAGGGCGTCGAGGCCGGCACGCTCGGCCAGAGAAATGATCGGCGCCCAGCGTATGCGGCGTGGGTCCACGACGCAGCGACCGATCGCCGTCAGCAAGTGGCCCAGGAAGACGAGGGTGCCATAGCCATCGGCGGCCAGACCGAACATGCCCCGTCCGATGCGCTCCAGCAGGGCTTGGACGCCGGGGGGGCGCCGCTTGACCTCGGTCTCGACCTGAACCGCATTGCCGACCAGTTCGAGCAGACGGAGCGTTTCCTTGCGCGCCTTGATCACGCCAGCCGACTTGCGGCCATCGGCGGCGCGGATGATGGCGTAGGCGCCGGCTGTGTCGCATCGGTTGATCTGGCTGAGGTCGAGGCAGACCCCCTCGGAGCCGATCAAGGCCTCGGCCAGCCGACCGGCGGTGTCATACAGGCCACGCGCCGTCCAGTCCCCAAACAACACGACGGTTCTTTGGCCGCCCGTCTCATCAAAGCTGAATTCCGCTGGAACGGCCATGGACGCGAACAGATCCCCTGTGGGTAAAGCCAAGCCTAGCAAATCAATTGAATAGCCCCAAACGCGCCAAAGCGCAGCTTGTTGCGATCGAGACCAGGTTTCCGAAAACGCCCCCGCGGGGACCTTTCCGGTGCGACACATGCGCCTTTCGCGTCAGGCTTCAATCATGGTTAACAAATTAAGTTCAGGTCTGGTGCCGTAACTTTCGAGTCGGAGCCAACGGCATGAGCGCTAACCCAAAGCTTGATGAGCGTATGTCGTTTATGCGCTTCGACGAGCGCGACCGCGCCGCGCTGCGCGCGCTCAAGCCGCTGATTGATTCCGAGATCTCTGATGCTCTGGGCAAGTTCTACGGCCAGGTGCGCGCCTTCCCGGAAACACGCAGCAAGTTTCGTGACGAGGGTCACATTGCGTCGGCCGAACGCGCCCAGGCCAGTCACTGGCGTCGCCTGGTCACAGCCGACTATGGGGCCGACTATATTCGCGACGTCGAACGCATAGGCCGCGCCCACGTGGACGCGGGCATCGAGCCCCGCTGGTACATGGGCGGCTACGCTGTCGTCTCCGAAGAACTCGTGCGCGTCATTGTGGGCAAGCGGGCCAAGGGCCTGTTCGCCAGCGCCAAGTCTGACGCTGATCTGGCCGACAAGCTGGTGGCGCTGAACAAGGCCGTGTTCCTGGACATGGAACTGGCGGTCTCCAGCTATCTGACCGTGATCGAGGAAGAGCGGGCAGAACTTGAGGCCGAACGTGAGGTCGCCGCCCAGGAGCAAGCCCAGGCGGTAAAGGCCATCGGCGAGGCGCTCTCCCGCCTGGCGGCTGGCGATCTGTCGGCACGGGTCGATGGCGCCCTGTCGCCCGAGTTTCAGTCGTTGAAGCGTGATTTCGATCAGGCCGCCATCGCCTTGGGCGAGGCCATGAAGGCCGTCGAGCGCGCGTCATCGGGCATCCGCTCGGGCGTTGACGATATCGCTCGCAGCGCCGACGATCTGGCCCAACGCACCGAGCAGCAGGCCGCGACCCTGGAGCAGACGGCCGCCGCCGTGGATCTTCTGACCTCCACCGTCGGCAAAACCGCCCAGAGCGCCCGTGAAGTCTCCGTTCGGGTTAGCGAGGCCAGCGCCGAGGCCGAGCGCTCCGGCGCCGTGGTCACCCGCGCCGCCGAGGCCATGACCAAGATCGAAGGCTCGTCCAACCAGGTCTCGCAGATCCTGGGCGTCATCGACGAAATCGCCTTCCAGACCAATCTTCTGGCCCTCAACGCGGGCGTTGAAGCGGCCCGAGCCGGCGATGCCGGCCGAGGCTTTGCGGTCGTCGCCCAAGAAGTGCGGGCGCTGGCCCAGCGTTCGGCTGACGCCGCCAAGGAAATCAAGTCACTGATCGCCGAATCCAGCCGGCAGGTCGGCGAGGGCGTCGATCTGGTCGGCCAGACGGGCGCGGCTCTCCGCGGCATCGTCGAGAAGGTCGGCGGTATCGACAGCCTGATCAACCAGATCGCCGCGTCGGCCAACGAGCAGGCCTCGGCCCTCAGTCAGGTCAATACGGCGGTCAACCAGCTGGATCAGGTCACCCAGCGCAACGCGGCGATGGTCCATCAGTCCAGCCAGTCGACCCAGACCTTGCGCGTGGAGGCGGCCGACCTTGCCAATCGTGTCGGGGCCTTCCGCACGGGCGGCCAGACCCAGACCCAGACCCAGGCAGAGCCGGCGCCGGATCAAAATCCGGTTCACGCGGCGCGCGCCCGGGTCGCCGCCTTTGCTCGCCCGGGCCGTTGAACCCGGCCCGATCCAGGCCTCGACGAGGTTTCGCTCTAGGGCGAGGGGGGCGGGGCGGTTGACGCCCGGTGAATGAGTTCGAAGGGCAACAGCTCGTCCAGGGGCTCGCCCTTCGAGGCTGAGCCCTTGATGACCCCGGAAATCAGGAGCCGGGTGGCCAGGGAGGCCATCTCGACCACAGGCTGGCGCACTGTGGTCAGCTGCGGCCGGCTAAAGCGGGCGCTGGGGCTGTCGTCGAAGCCCGCCACGGAGACATCACCGGGCGCCATCAGGCCAAGCTCGGCTGCGGCGGCCAGGCAACCCAGTGCCATGTCGTCGTTGCTGGCGAAGATCGCGGTCGGACGGTCGGGCAGACTGAGCAGCGCCTTGGCCTGATCAAGGCCCGACTGGAATGTGAAATCGCCCTGCCGAACCCAGCTGTCGGCGACCGGCAGGTCAAGCTGCTTCATGGCGTCCAGATAGCCGCCATGCCGTGCCTGGCTGGCGCCGTAGCGCGGCTCGCCGACGATGAAGCCGATGCGGCGATGGCCCAGGCTGGCCAGATGCTGGGTCATCTCCCGCGCGGCGGCGAAGTCGTCCATGTGCACGCGGGGGCCAACGCCGTCCCGGCGCTCGGGGCCAAGCCGCACATAGGGCGTGCCGGCCTTGTCGAGCAGTTCGAGGACGGTCTCGTTGTCGCAACTGGGCGGCGTCAGTATGACCCCGTCGGGCTTGAGCGCCGCCAGCAGCGCGGCGACCTCCTGCCTGACGCGTGGGGCATCGTGGTCGATCAGTTCGATCAGCAGGTGATAGCCGGCATCGCGACATTGCAGCGTCGCGCCCAGCTGAATACGGCTGAGATAATCGGCGCCACGCTCGCTGCGCCAGTGGTCGATGGTCAGGGCGGCGTCCACGAACACCGCGATCACGAACGACCGCGAACCGGCCAGGCTGCGCGCCGAGAGGTTCGGGCTGTAGTCCAGGGCGCTGGCCGCCTCAAGCACGCGATCGCGCATGGCGGGCCGCACATTGGGCTCTTTGTTCATGACCCGGGAAACGGTCTTGATGGAGACGCCAGCCCGTGCGGCGACGTCGTAGATCGTCACCGAGGCCATTGAACCGCCAAGTCCTGTCGAATGAGACTCAAACCCATCAGCGCAGCCTAGAGCATTTCTTGTGGCTCTAGCGACGCCTGCGGCGAGAAAAATTCACGCGGGTTCAAGGGCATCGGCCAATGACATGCGTGCGGCCTTGTGTCGGCCGACCCGGAAGGCCAGTCTGACCCGAGACGCGGCGCAGACCGTGCTAGGGGAGCGCCTATGTCGCCAAGCGACGAAGCCCGGCCGGCCACGCCGGTCAGGACCAGTTTCATTGCCGCCTATACCCTGGCCCAGATCGGCGCCTTCGTCAGCTTCATGCCTCTGTTGCAGGTGCTGCTGCCGCTGAAGGCCGAGGCGATCGACCCGGCGAACAAGGCCCTGCTGCTCAGCCAGGTCGCGTTCTATGGCGCTCTGGTCGCCAGCGCGGCCAACCTGTTGGCTGGCGCGATCAGCGACCGCACCACCTCGCGCTTTGGCCGACGTCGGCCCTGGATGGTGGTCGGCTCGCTGGGCGCGGCCGGCGCCTATCTGTTGATCATGGCCGCCAAGACGCCGATGGCCCTCATTGGCGGCATCATTCTTTTTCAGCTGATGTTCAACCTGATGTTCTCGGCGCTCGTGGCTGTGCTGCCAGACCGGGTGCCGGACACCCAGAAGGGACGCGTGGCTGCGTTTCTCAGTCTGGGCAATCCGATTGGCACCATGGCCGGCGCCGTGCTGATCGGCGGCCTGCTGGTGACCGAGTTTACCCGCTACATCGCCATCGCTCTGGTGTTGCTGATCACCTTGGCCCCGTTCGTATTGAAGCTCGACGACAAGCCGCTGGCTCGCGACGCGCGTCCGCCGTTCCAGTTGGGTGCGTTCATCGCCGGCCTCTGGGTCAATCCCCGCAAGCACCCCGACTTCGCCTTCGCCTGGCTGGGACGGTTCCTGGTGCTGGTCGCTCTGAGCCTGGTGCAGGGCTACATGCTGTACTTCCTGCAGGACGCCTTCGGCTATTCGCGGCTGTTCCCGGGCCACCGGGCCGAGGAGGGGCTGGCGATCCTGACGACGGTCTCGACGGCCTCCAACGTCACCTTCGCTCTGCTGGGCGGCATCCTGTCGGATCGTCTGAAGCGTCGAAAGCTGTTTGCCGCCGGAGCCGCCCTGACCATGGGTCTGGCGATGGTGGTCTTCTCGACGACGCCAAGCTGGCCCGTCATGCTGGGCGCCTATGTCCTGCTCGGCTGTGGGGCGGGCTGCTTCTACGCCGTCGACATCGCCCTGGTGACCCAGGTGCTGCCCTCGCAGCGCGACGCAGGCAAGGACCTGGGCGTCCTGAACCTCGCCAACACCCTGCCGCAAGCCCTGGCGCCGATGCTAGCCTTTGTATCGCTGGGGCCCAGCCACATGGACTTCCGGGCCTTCTTCCTGGTGGCCGCCGCGCTCGCCATGGCTGGCGGTCTGGCCATCCTGCCGATACGAGGCGTGCGGTAAGCCTCTCGGAAGCCCGCAGCCGTGCCGCAGTTCATCACCGTCACCGATCCGGACGATCCGCGCGTCGCGGCCTATCGCGACATCCGCGAGCGCGATCTGGTCGGCCGCCAAGGCCTGTTCATCGCCGAGGGCGAGACGGTGCTGCGCGCTTTCGTCCGCGATGCGCCCGAACGGGTAGTCTCGCTGCTGATCGATCCCAAGCGCCGCGACAAGCTGGACGAGGTGTTCGCGGGTTTGCCCCACGAGACGCCGGTCTATCTGGTCGAGCAGGCGGTGCTGGACGCCGTCGCCGGCTTCCATCTGCATCGCGGCGTCCTGGCCGTGGGCCGCAAGCCCGATCCGATGGCGGCCGATACGCTACTGGCGTCATTGCAGGGCAGGGCGGTGGTGCTGGTGCTGTGCGGCATCGCCAACCACGACAACATCGGCGGGATTTTTCGTAACGCGGCGGCCTTTGGCGTGGAGGGCGTGATCCTCGACAGCGACTGTTGCGATCCGCTTTACCGCAAGGCCATCCGGGTGTCGGTCGGCGCGACGCTCAGTGTGCCCACCGCCTGGCTGGCGCGCGACGAGGACCTCGCCGGGCTCCTGGAACGCCATGGTTTCGAGGCCCTGGCCTTGTCGCCGGCCGCCACCGAAACCCTGGCCCAACTGAGGCCGCCAGAGCGTTCGGCGGTGTTGCTTGGGGCCGAGGGGCCCGGGCTTTCGGCCGCCTTGATGGCCCGCGCCCGGCCGATCGGCATACCGATGGCGGGCGGCTTCGACTCCCTGAATGTCGCCACCACCAGCGGCGTCGTTCTGCATCACCTGCGGTTCGCCGAGCGCTAGGAAACCGGTTTCCTGAATCCGGGACGGGTCCTAAGGTTCGCGGCGAAACGTCAGTCAGTTCGCCGGAAGGTCTGGTCCATGCTCAATCGTCGCGGCGCGCTGGCCACCTTCGTCACGGGCCTGCTGGCCTCGGGCCTGGCGCGCGGGGCGAAAGCGGAGACCCTTCCCATGACCGACCCGACCGAGATTATCGAGCTTTGGCCGGGCGGCCCGCCCGGGGCCGCGAAGGTCACCGCCGTCGAAGCCGTCATCGAGCGCGGCGACCCCGATGGTCTGCGCGACCGCGCCCTGACTCACACCCGCAAGCCGACCCTGGTGGTGTTCCGGCCCAAGACTCCGAACGGCGCCGCAGTCGTGCTGATGCCCGGCGGCGGCTATGAGCGGGTGGTTCAGGACAAGGAAGGCTACGAGACCGCCCGCTGGCTCGCCGACCGCGGCTATACCGCCTTCGTCCTGTTCTATCGTCTGCCGGGCGACGGCTGGGGCGCGGGGCCCGATACGCCGTTGCAGGACGCCCAGCGGGGCCTGCGTCTGGTCAGGTCGCGCGCCGCCGCCATGGGCTTCAGCTCCGACCGTATTGCCATCATGGGCTTCTCGGCCGGGGGTCACGTCGCGGCCAGCCTGACGACCCGGTTCGCCGCCAAGGTCTATGAGCGGATAGACGCCGCCGACGATCTTTCGGCCCGCCCCAATCTGTCGGCCCTGATCTATCCGGTGATCACCATGGACCCTGCCGCCATGCACGGCGGATCGCGCAAGCAACTGCTCGGCCCTAACCCGACGTCCGAGCAGGTCGTGCTGTATTCGCCCGAGAAACAGGTCAGCGCCGATCTGCCGCCGGTGTTCCTGCTGCATGCCGCTGACGACAAGTCGGTGCCGGTCGAGAATTCTCTGCTGATGTTCTCGGCCCTCAAGGCCAAGGCCATCCCGACCGAGATGCACGTCTTCGAGGAAGGCGGCCACGGCTTTGGCCTGCGCTTTGTAGCCGGCAAGCCGGTTTCGGCCTGGCCGGGTCTGTTCGAGACCTTCGCCAGGCGCCACGGGCTCTAGTCTGGATTCTGGCGCTTCCAGACGGCGTGTTCCGCTTCGATATGCTTTTGCCAGCGGACCCGAAGCTGGCCCGGCCGCTGGCCATGGCGATCATCGAGGAACTGGGCGTCGACAACGCGGTCGGTGCGGAAGGTGCGGAAGTCTTGCCGCAGCTCACACCAGCCGATCAGCATGCGGACAGTCTCGCGATAGCCTACGGTCACCGGCCAGATCACCCGCTGGCTAACCGCGCCCTGTTCATCGCGATAGTCCAGCCGGATCTTGCGGCCGGCGTGGATCCAGGCGCGGGCCTGGGCGATGTCCAGCCCGTCGGGCGCGGCGTTCCAGGCCGGCGCTGCGCCCGTTGCGGGCTCCAGCACATAGGGCCGCAATCGCTCGGGCACGGCGGCGGCGATCTTGCTGATCAGGTCGCGGGCCGCCTTGGCCAGCACCGGATCGCCCCGGCCGGCCACCCATTGGGCGCCGAGTACGGCGGCTTCGATCTCGTCGGGGGTCAGCATCAGCGGCGGCATGTCAAATCCGGCCTCCAGCACATAACCGACGCCCGCTTCGCCCCGGATCGGCGCGCGCTGCCCGACCAGGGCGGCGATGTCGCGATAGACGCTGCGCTTGGAAGTCTCGAGTTCGACAGCGATCGCGTCGGCGGTGACCGGCGAATGGCTGCGGCGCAGGATCTGGATGATCTGGAATAGGCGTTCGGCGCGTCTCATGAGGACACCATGGCAGAGCTATGCTGACAGCATGCTGGCAGTAGGGTGGCGGTAGCAAGACTGCATCGAACGCTGCTGGACGGAGATGCGAGATGATCACCCTGTACGCCACGGGCGCGGGCTTTGGCCTGCCGGAACTGAGCCCCTACGTCACCAAGACCGAGATCCAGCTGATGATGGCGGGCCTTGACTATCGCAAGGCGCCTGGCAGCCGCGAGACCGCCCCCAAGGGCCAGCTGCCGTGGATCGACGACGACGGCCAGACGATCGGCGACTCCACCTTCATCCGAGCCCATATCGAGCGGAAGTACGACATTGATCTGGACGCAGGGTTGTCGTCCCGCGACCGGGCCCAGGCCTGGGCCCTTGAACGGATGATCGAGAACCACCTGGGCTGGGCTTCCTCATACTTCCGCTTCATGAACCCGGCCAACTTCGCCAGGGGCCCCGCCCACTGGTTCGATGGCGCCCCCGAAGACATGCGCGCTGGCCTTCGTGAGGGACTGCTGGACGCGGTCGCGGCCAACCTGCACGCCGTCGGTGTCGGCCGGCACAGCCAGGACGAGATCGCGTGGCTTGGGACGCTGTCGCTGCGGGCCCTGGACGAGATCCTCGGCGAGAAGGCCTTTGTGATGGCCGACCACCCGACGGGTGTCGACGCCATCACGTTCGGGGTGCTGGCCGGGATCCTGACGTCGTTCTTCGACTCGCCGCTTCGCCGCGAGGCCGAGCGTCACGACAATCTGGTGGCCTATGTCGACCGGATGATGGACCGCTTCTATCCGGCCCACCCCTGGCGTCTGCGCGAGGCGGCTTAAGCGCCGCGCACCACGCAGCGAAAGCCGATGTGGCTGGTGGTGGTGTCAATCGGCTGCGGGTGACGCGCCGCTGGTCGATAGCGCCGGCAGTAGTTTTCCGCGCACAGGTGCGAGCCGCCCTTCAGCACCCGTCGCGGAATGACCGGACCCGGTTGGGCGGGGTCATGGCTGCCGCCGCTGGCCGGACCGCGCGGATTGCGGGGTGCGCAGCAGGGTCTGGTCGGGCTGCCCTCGTGGCGGTCGGCCCACCAGTCCGAGGTCCATTCCCAGACATTGCCGATCATGTCGTAGAGGCCGTAGCCGTTGGCCGGGAAGGTCCGCACCGGCGAGGTGCGCTCGAACCCGTCGGTCAGCAGGTTCTCGCTCGGAAAAGCGCCCTGCCAGTAGTTGGCCAGCATCGCCCCGCCGGGCGCCAGTTCCTCACCCCAGGCATAGGCGGCGGCTTCCAGACCGCCCCGCGCGGCGAATTCCCACTCGGCCTCGGTCGGCAGGCTCTTGCCGGCCCAGGCGGCGTAGGCGGCGGCGTCGTCGTGGCTGATATGGATCACTGGATGATCCTCGATCCCGGCGATGGAGCTGCCTTCGCCAAAGGGCTGGTTCCAGCGGGCGTCGAGGATCAGCCGCCACCATTCCCCGCCGCCGGCGCGCGGATCGACCCGGTGGGCCGGCCGCACGAACACCGCCGAGGCCGGGTGGGCGAAGGCGGGGTCCATGCCGGGATAGAGCTTCGGATCGGGCGGTATCTGCGCCAGGGTCACATGGCCCGTCGCCGCGACGAACCGCGCGAACTGGGCGTTGGTGACCGGGGTCTCATCGATCCAGAACGGATCGACGGCCACGGGATGGGCCGGGGCCTCTTCTGGATAGTGTTCGTCCGAACCCATCTGGAAGACGCCGCCGGGCAGGGCGATCATGCCGTCGAAGGAAGCCTGGCTCATTGTCGCTGTTGTAGGTCGTGGTGGGGGATCTTGTCACGCCCCGTGCCAGTAGTGCGGGGCTAACGGCAGACCTGGTCCAGCGCCGCCAGGTCCAGCGACAGCGGCGGAACGGGCAGGCCTCTGGCCGCCATGGCGTTTTCCAATGTGACGAGGGCCGCCGCCGGCGCGGCGGCCAGATCCGCCGCATAGAACGGATGCGCCTGCGCCGCTTCCAGCGAGACCAAGGTCACGCCCAGGGACCGGTAGAGCGCCAGCAGGCGGGGGGCCATGCGGGCGTCGAACGCGCCCAGGTGCATCAGCAGCACATAGGGGTGTCCTGGCCGTGCAGCGTTGCTGACAGGGCGCGGGAATGGGCCAGGCTCAGCTCGGCGGCCTTCAGGTAGCGGGTCTCGAGATCGGCGATGGCCTTCTGATCGCCCCCGGCTACGCAGCGGGCATAGGGCTCGTTCCAGGCGTAATCGCCAAAGCTCATGGTCACGCTGGCGATGTGATAGCCGCGCGCCTTCAGCAACTCGCGAACGGCGGCGCGCTTTTCGGGCGTGTCGCCCTCGCTGAGGAAGGGGAAGCGGAACCAGCGCCAGTCCGAGCCTGCGGCCAGGCCCTGCAGCAGGGGCTCGTTGCGGGTCAGTTCGGCTTCGAAGGTCGCGACGTCGATCCGGGCCAGGTTCAGATGCGCCCAGCCGTGGTTGCCCAGCGGGTAGCCGGCGTCGCGCCAGATCTTCAGGACGTCAGCCGAGTCCGGCTCGCGCTCGGTCTGGACGCCGTTGATGAAGCCATAAACCGGGGCGGCCTTGGCGTCCTTCAGGGCCGCGAGGAAGGTCCTCGCGATACCCACGCGGGTCTCGCCGTTTGGCAGGGCGCTGTGAGCCGGCAGGTCATCGACCGTGATCGCCATCCTGATGTCGGAGGCCTGGGCTGTGATGGGCGCGGCGACCAGGCAGGCGGCGAGAAGCGCGCGCAGAGTCATCGAGCGAACAGTTCCAGCGGAATGGACTGGGCCATGAAGCGATAGCCGTCCATCGAAGGGTGCAGGCCGTCGCCGGAATCATGGGCCGGAGCCAGCCGCGTCGGATTGGCCGGGTCGCGCATGATCGCGTCCATGTCGACGACGGCGTCGAAGTTGCCGGGCGCGCGGATCCAGGCGTTGATGGCCGCGCGGTCCTGCTCGTTCAGGGCGTCGGGATGGTAATAGCTTGATCCGCCATAGGGCATGATGGTCGCGCCGATGATCGTGATCCCTCGGGCGCGGGCCTTGTGGACCATCTGGGCGTAGGCGGTGGTGACCTCGGCGACCAGCGCTGCATGCCGGTCGGCGCTGACCGGCTGGTCGCGGGTCAGGACACCTAGGTCGTTGACGCCCTCCAGCACCAGCACATGGGTCACGCCGCTCTGCATCAGCACATCGCGGTCAAAGCGGGCGGCGGCGTTGGGCCCCAGCCCGTCCAGCAGGACGCGATTGCCGCCGATGCCAAGGTTCAGCACGCCCAGCTTGCGGGTCTTCGAATTGGCCTGCAGCCTTGCCGCGAAGACGTCGGGCCAGCGCTGGTTGGTATTGGGCTTGACGCCATAGCCGTCGGTGATCGAGTCGCCGATCAGGGCGATCGCGCCCGCACCCTTGCCGGCCTCGACCTCGACGCCCGACAGCTGGAACCAGTGGTCGGTCTTCTGGGCGCCCGGCAGGTCGGCGGCCGAGGCCTTGTCGCCCTTGACGACATAGGAGGTCGCCCGCGAGCCGGGGTGGCTGGTCTGCACCGCCGGGGCCCTGTCGATGTGGATCGTGATGGCGAGGTCCGACAGAGGCGGGGCCTTGAAGGCGACGGGGTCGGAAAGATACTCGGCGCCGGGCGGCACGACGACCTCTGCTCTGCCGGCGAAGGTGACGGGGCGGTCGGTGGCGGGGTCGATGGCCGGGGCGTCGTTGGTCAGCGGACGGGCCACCCGGGCGGCTGTGACTCGCAGGGGTGTCGTGCCGAAAGCGTTGGAGATCCGAACGCGCAGGCGGTCGCCGCCGGTCGTCAGCCGCACGATCTGGCGCAAGGTCGCGTCGTTCAGCGCCTCGGCGGGCAGGGCGTTGTGCTCTTCCGGAACCTGCTGGGCGCTGGCCCAGCTTCCGACCCAGCGGCTTTCCGCGTGGGCGGAGACGCCCAGCGTCAGGACCAGGGCGGCTGCCAGGCCGAGGGTGCGGCGGGTGATCTGGATCATGCTTGCTCCGGCACGGCCTGGGCGGGCCGATAGCCGCATTCGTGATAGGCGAAGGCGGCCGCGCCGGTGACAGCGCGGCCCAGACCTCAGCCCAGGGTGCGCTTGTACAGCGCCAGCAACTCGGCCCAGGCCTTTTCGGCCGCAGGCTCGTCATAGACCTGGCTGCCTTTCACGGTCCAACCGTGGGCCGCGCCGGCATAGACCTCGATCTTGTTCGGCCGCTTGGCCGCGTCGAGAGCGACCTTCAGCTTTTCCTTGTCGGCCGGATCCTTCTTGTCGTCGTTGTCGGCGACGCAGATCAGGTATTCGGCCTTGCTGACCGGCAGGGTCAGGTGCGGACTGGTCGGGGCCTCGGTGACCAGACCGCCGCCGTGGAAGCTCGCCACGGCCGCCACGCGCGACGGCGAGACGCCCGCCGTGCGGAAGGCCAGCGGGCCGCCCATGCAATAGCCTTGCACGCCGACCTTCTTCTTTTTGTTGGTCTGGGGCAGGGCGTCGAGGAAGGCGATATAGGCTGTCGCGTCCCTGTCAGTGCCCTCCGGCGTCACGGTGGCCCGCATCGGCATGATCTTGGCGCGGTCCTCGGGACTGGCGAAGTTGAAGCCGCTCTCGACCACCGGGGCCTTCTTGACCCGATAATAGAGGTTGGGAACCAGCACCACATAGCCCGAGGACGCCAGCCGCCGACCCATCTCGCGGAAGGCCGGCCGCAGGCTGACCACGTCGGGCCAGACCACCACGGCGGGCCACGAGCCCTTGCCCTCGGGATAGTACAGAGCGGCGTCCGCCACGCCGTCCGGCGTCTTGATCTCGACGTCCTTCTCCACGACCGGCGCGCCTGCATGGGCCGCGCCGCCGAGCCCGGCGGCCAGTACGGTCATCAGACCGAAGGCGCGGCGGGACACGGTGGGATCGTGGATCAGGCCGGGGTGGATGTCGTCGTCACACATGGCCGATCCTCGCAATGCGATTTGAAACAGGCCGGGACTTTCGCCGCGAATGCGCGGCGAGGGAAGCCCATTGCGACGCGCCGTCGATGTTCGCGTCCAGGCGTTGCGGCCATAGGTTATCCACAGGCGTTGTGGATAACCTATGGCCGGTTGGCGGCTCTGGGCAGGGATGGCTGCCTAAAGCTGCGCCATATTGTCCCGATCCCTGGAATTACCGCGTCCTGCCCTTGATTGTTTGGTCGGTAGCGCTACCTGACAAGGCGTGAGGCGCGAGCGCCTCTGCCCTTCCTGGGCGTTTCCTCCCTAATGACTGGCCCGGCCTGCGAAGGTCGGGCCTTCTTTTTGGCCGGAACGCTGGAGGCGAGGCGCGCGCGAGGCGGCGTCCGCGAAGCATCTGAATCAAAAAGAAGGGGGAGTGGTGGTCGCGACAGGGATTGAACCTGTGACATCCTGCGTGTGAAGCAGGCGCTCTCCCGCTGAGCTACGCGACCTAACCGTTTCGGGCGGTTCAGAAGAACCGTTCTCGCCGGGCCGGAAGACCGATCCGCGAGAGGGACGGGCCTATAGCCCGGTGTTTGGCCGGGGGCAAGAGGCCAGAAGGCCGATACAGGCCTGGGGCACATCTAAAAAGCTGTGGATGACCAGATCGCCGCCCAGGGTCTCCACGGGCTCTTCAGTATAGCCGAAGCTGACCAGCAGGGCCGGGACGTTGGCCCGGACAGCCGCGAGGGCGTCGTTGATGCTGTCGCCGACCATCACCGCCCGGCGCGGATCGCCGCCTACGGCCTGGATCGCGGTCAACACGTGGATCGGGTCGGGCTTGGCGGCGGGCGAAAGGTCCGCGCCGATCACGGCGTCGAAGGCTGTGGATAACTCAAGGGCGTCCAGAAGGGCGACCGACAGATTGGTCAGCTTGTTGGTGCAGACCACCAGCCTCGCCCCCGCGCCGCGCAGATCGGCCAGAACCTCGACCACGCCGGGGAAGGGCGCGCTCTCGTGGGCGATGCGATCGAGATAGACCGCGATGAACCGCTCCACCAGCTTTGGGCCAGTCAGGGCGTCCAGCGGATGGCCGGCGGCGGCGAAGCCGCGCTCCAGCAGGGCGCGGGCGCCACGTCCGACCATCAGTCGCACGTCGTCAAAGGGCAGCGGCGGCAGACCCTCTTCGACGAGGATCATGTTCAGCGCTCCGACCAGGTCGGGCGCGGTGTCGACGAGGGTTCCGTCGAGGTCGAAGGCGATGGTGGCGCCTTTGAGGGCTTGAAGGTCATGCATTGATCTGGCCTTTCGGCTAAACGGCCGGCTAATGCAACTTTGGTTCGTCCCCTAGAGAGTCGCCAGGACCATGACCAGCTCCGCTTCGAACCGCCCCCGGGCCGCCGTGATCCTCGCCGCCGGCCAGGGGACGCGGATGAAGTCGCCGACCCCCAAGGTGCTGCACAGGATCGCCGGCCGGGCCCTTCTGGACCACGCCATTGACGCCGCCGAGGCGCTGGGCTGCGCGCGGATCGTCGTGGTGGTGGGCGCCCACAGCCCCGCCGTCGGTCTCCACGCTCGCAAGCGTCTGGGCGATGCGGCCGTGGTGATCCAGGATCCGCCGATGGGCACCGGCCATGCTGTTCTGGCCGCCAAGGCCGCCCTGGCCGATTTCGACGGTGACGTGGTGGTGACCTTCGCCGACTGTCCGCTGCTGAGCGCGGCGGTCATAGAGCCTTTGTTCGATCTGCGCGCTTCCGGCGCCGATGTGGCGGTGCTGGGCTTCGAGGCCGCCGATCCGGGCGCCTATGGCCGCCTGATCCTGGCCCCCGGCCATGTGCTGCTGCGCATCGTCGAAGCCAAGGACGCTGATGATAGCGTCAAGCAGGTCAAGCATTGCAACTCCGGCGTTCTGGCCGCCGACAGGGCCCTGCTGTTCGACATTCTGGGCCAGGTCGGCAACGACAACGCCAACGGCGAATACTACCTCACCGACGTGGTCGGAATCGCCCACGGGCGCGAGCTTTCGACCCGCGCCAGCTTCGCGGCCGAGGCCTCTGTGCAGGGCGTTAATTCCCAAGCCGAACTAGCCGCCGCCGAGGCCGTCTGGCAAAAGCGCCGCCGCAACGCCCTGATGGTCGAGGGCGTCACCCTGCCGGCCCCGGAGACGGTGCATCTAGCCTGGGACACGAAGATCGCCGCCGGTGTGACAGTGGAACAGTTCGTGGTCTTCGGACCCGGCGTCAGCGTTGCCAGCGGTGCAGTGATCAAGGCCTTCAGCCATCTGGAAGGCGCGACCGTGGGCGAGGGGGCCCTGATCGGTCCCTATGCCCGCCTGCGCCCGGGCGCAGAGATCGGGGCCGATGCGCACATCGGCAACTTCGTCGAGGTCAAGAAGGTCAAGGTCGGAGCCGGCGCCAAGGCCAACCATCTGAGTTATCTGGGCGACGGCTCGGTAGGCGAGAAGGCCAATATCGGGGCCGGCACGATCTTCTGTAACTATGATGGCTTCGACAAGTTCGAGACCCATGTCGGCGCGGGGGCCTTCATCGGCTCCAACAGCGCCCTGGTCGCGCCGGTGCGGATTGGTGACGGGGCGATGACCGGTTCAGGCTCGGTGATCACCAAGGATGTGCCGGAAGGCGCTCTGGCGCTGTCGCGCAGCGAGCAGAAAAACAAGAGCGGCTGGGCCGAGGCGTTCCGGGCGCTGAAACTGGCCAAGAAGGCCAAGGCCGCCAAGAGGGACAAGACATGAGCGCCGACGATCAAAAGCGTCTGTCTGGCGAAGCCGCCGCCGAGCTGGTCGAGGATGGCATGGTGGTGGGCCTGGGCACCGGCTCCACCGCCGCCTGGTTCGTCAAGGCGCTGGCGGCCCGCAAGCTGGATATCCGGGGCGTACCGACCTCGGACGCCACCGCCAATCTGGCTCGGGAACTGGGCATTGCCCTGGCCGCACTGGACGACGTCAAGGCGCTGGACCTGACGGTCGATGGCGCCGACGAGATCGGACCGGGCCTCAGCTTGATCAAGGGCGGCGGCGCGGCGCTGCTGCGTGAAAAGCTGGTCTGGGAAGCCTCCAAGCGCTGCGTGGTCATTGCTGACGCAGCCAAGCACGTAAAGCGGCTGGGCAAGTTCCCATTGCCGATCGAGGTGGTGCGGTTTGGCCATGTGCATACCGGCCAGCGCCTCGCCGACATCGCCGCCGAGTTCGAACTGCCGCCGCCGCGCCTGCGGATGGCCGATCGCGGCGTGGTGGTCACCGACGGCGGCAACCTGATCTACGACATGGCTTCGGGCAAGATCGAGGAGCCGGCGGCCCTGGCCGCAGCGCTGAAGGCCGTGACAGGCGTCGTGGATCATGGCCTCTTCCTGGATCTGGCCGACGAGGCGCTGCTGGGCACTGACGATGGCGTGGTGCGCCTGACGCCGTGAGTTCCTAGATAGAGCGCCGCTGTTCCTTAGCCTGACTGGAGCCTTCGATGGCTGACTATGACTTCGACCTGTTCGTCATCGGCGCCGGCTCCGGGGGGGTGCGGGCCGCGCGTCTGGCTTCGCTGTCGGGAGCCAAGGTGGCGGTGGCGGAAGAGTATCGGGTCGGCGGCACCTGCGTGATCCGGGGCTGCGTGCCCAAGAAGTTCATGGTCTATGCCAGTGAGGTCTCCACGCAGCTGAAGACCGCCGAGGGCTTTGGCTGGACCATCGGCGAGCGGTCGTTCGACTGGAAGCGATTCCTGCACGACAAGGACGTTGAGATCGCCCGCCTGTCGGGGATCTATGTCACCAACCTGCAGAAAGCCGGCGCGGATCTGCTGCACGGCAAGGCCCGGGTGATCGACCCCCACACCGTCGAGGTTCTGCCCAAGGAAGGCAGTCAGGACGCTGGCCGCTATACCGCCCGCAAGATCCTGATCGCCACCGGCGGCCGCCCCGTGAGGCCGGATTTCCCAGGCGCCGAGCTGGGCATCACCTCTGACGAGGCCTTCCACCTGCCCACTCTCCCCAAGCGGGTGCTGGTGGTGGGCGGCGGCTATATCGCGGTTGAGTTCGCCGGCATCTTTAACGGTCTGGGCGTGGAGACGACGCTGCTCTATCGCGGCGCCAACATCCTGCGCGGTTTTGACGACGACGTCCGTTCGCACCTGGCCGACGAGCTGGAAAAGCGCGGTATCAAGGTGGTGCTGGGCTGCTCGCACAAGAGCCTTGAGCAGACAGAGGCCGGCCTGGTCAGCACGCTCAGCAACGACCTGACGTTCGAGACCGATGCGGTGATGTTCGCCACCGGCCGCGAGCCCTATGTCGAGGGGCTGGGCCTGGACAAGGTGGGCGTCAAGCTGAACGAGCGCGGCGCGATCGCCGTGGACAAGCATTCGAAAACCAGTGTCGATGGCATCTGGGCCGTCGGCGACGTCACCGACCGGATCAATCTGACGCCCGTGGCGATCCGCGAGGGGGCGGCCTTCGCCCAGACCGAGTTCTACGACAATCCGACCAGCTTTGATCACGACCTGGTGGCCTCGGCCGTGTTCTCGCAGCCGCCGGTCGGGGTGGTCGGCATGACCGAGGCCGAGGCCCGGCACGAGTTTGGCAAGGTGGATATCTATCGCTCGGTCTTTCGGCCGATGAAGGCGACCTTCTACGGCGCTCAGGACCGGTGCCTGATCAAGCTGGTGGTCAAACAGGACGACGAAAAGGTGGTTGGCGTCCACGTGGTGGGGCCGGACTCGCCCGAGATCATCCAGATGGCCGCCATCGCCGTGAAGATGGGCGTCACCAAAAAGCAGTGGGACTCGACCTGCGCCGTCCACCCGACCCTGGCCGAGGAACTGGTGACGATGAAGGAAAAGTACGCGCCGGCCGATGTGGGCGCCGGATGAGGTCTGTCGCCGGCGCGCAACGTTCCACGAAATGGCTAGGGGCTGTCGCGGTGTTCACCATCGCGCTGGTTCCGTTCGTGGGCTATCTCGCGCCGCTGGGCTTTGCGCCGCTTCTGGCCCTGTGCGGGTTGCTGTCGACGCCGGGCCTGGCGCAGTCGCGGCCGGCGTCGCCTCCGGCCATGGCGTTGTTCGTCCTGGTGGTCTGGGCCCTGATCAGCCTGTCCTGGAGCCCCGGCGCGCCGAACCCGGCCGACCTGAAGGACAGTGGGGACATGGAGTCCTTCACCGGACTCAAGCTGCTGTTCCAGTTGGCGCTGTACGGTTCGGCGATCGCCGCCATGCGCGGCCTGTCTGACCGGTCCGCCCGCAGCGCCGCCACGGTGCTGGCGGTGAGCGCCCTGTTTCTGGCCCTTCTGGTCGCCCTGGACGGGGTGAGCGGGGCGGCCTTCTATCAATGGCTGAGATCCGCGACCAACGATCCGATCCGACCCGATCTTGCGGTCGTGAAGGTGTCGATCGCCACCTACGCCCTGGCGCTGCTGTTCTGGCCCACGGCCCGGATCATGAGCGGGCGGGGCTGGACGCCCGCCGCTTTCGTGCTGCTGGGCGCGGTGATCATCGGCGCCCTCGCGCTGAGCGCCGACGCCAGCTGGGCCGCCCTGGCATTTGGCTTCGTGGCCTTCGGGGCAGTTCGGCTGTTTGGCAAGGTGGCTGCGCGCCTGCTGGTCGCCGCCGTCGCCGCGCCCTTCGTGCTGGGTCCGATCATGTTGCTGTGGGGCGTACATTCGGGACTGATCGCCTGGCTGCATCGCCACGTGCCGCGCTCCTGGGACGCCCGCCTGGATATCTGGGCCTTCACCGCCGACCATGTGCAGGCCCACGCCATTCGCGGCTGGGGCCTGGACGCCAGCCGCACCTTTGGCCCGGCGATCCCGCTGCACACCCACAACGCCGCCATGCAGCTCTGGCTGGAGCTTGGCGCGGTGGGCGCGGCCTTGGGCGGCATCTTCTTCAGCTGGGTCGCTTACAGGATTGTGGCCCTGACCGGCGAGTCCCAGGAGGATGGCGCCATAGCGGCTGGCGCTCTGGTCACCTATCTGACCATCGGCGCTCTGAGCTTTGGGGTCTGGCAGGAATGGTGGCTGGCCCTGGGCGCTCTGACCATCATTGCCTGCGATATCTCGCGCAAGGATTGAAGTCGCCACGCCGTCCGCTAGGATGAACTTTCCTCACTCTCGTCAAAAAGCGGCGATCGGCCGCATGATTTTGCCTTTTCCCTGCGGCTACGGTAAAAGCCGCTCCCTTTGAAGTTATAGAGCCTGTCATGACCTCGCGTTGGACCCCCGCCACCTGGAGAGCAAAACCCGCCAAGCACATCCCGTCCGACTATCCGGATGCGGGCGCTGTGGACCGGGTCGAGCAAACACTTCGCCAGATGCCGCCGCTGGTGTTTGCGGGCGAGGCGCGTCGGCTGAAGACCCTGCTGGGTGACGTGGCCGAAGGCCGCGCCTTCCTTTTGCAGGGCGGCGACTGCGCCGAGAGCTTCAAGGAATTCCACGCCGACAACATCCGCGACACCTTCCGGCTGATCCTGCAGATGGCGGTGGTGCTGACCTTCGCCGGCGGCAAGCCTGTGGTGAAGGTGGGCCGCATCGCCGGCCAGTTCGCCAAGCCGCGCTCGGAGCCGATCGAGACCATAGATGGCGTGACCTTGCCGTCCTACCGGGGCGACAACATCAACGGCATGGACTTCACGGCCGAGGAGCGCATCCCCGATCCAGATCGTCTGCTGAAGGCCTATGGTCAGTCGGCCTCGACCCTGAACCTGCTGCGCGCCTTCGCCAATGGCGGCTATGCCGACCTGCACAACATCCACCGCTGGACCTTGGGCTTCGTGGGCGACAGCCCGCAGGGCGCGCGATACCGCGAGCTGTCGGAAAAGATCAGCGAAAGCCTGGCCTTCATGGCCGCCATCGGCGTGACGCCGCAAAGCCATCCGGGCCTGCATCAGGTGGAGTTCTTCACCAGCCACGAAGCCCTGCTGCTGGGCTTCGAGGAAGCCATGACCCGCGTCGATAGCACCTCGGGCGACTGGTACGACACCAGCGCTCACCTGCTGTGGATCGGCGAGCGCACCCGTCAGCTGGACGGCGCGCACATCGAGTTCATGCGCGGCGTCAAGAACCCGATCGGCCTCAAGTGCGGTCCCACCATGGAAGGTGACGACCTGCTGCGCCTGATCGACGTGCTCAACCCGCACAACGAGCCGGGCCGCCTGACCCTGTATGGCCGCTTTGGCTCCGACAAGATCGCCGACCGCCTGCCGCGCCTGATGAAGGCGACCAAGGCGGCCGGCCGTTCGGTGGTCTGGGCCACCGACCCGATGCACGGCAACACGCTGAAGGCCTCGACCGGCTACAAGACCCGGCCGTTCGACCGCATCCTGTCGGAAGTCAAATCGTTCGTGGAGATCGCCCATGCCGAAGGCGTGCACCCCGGCGGCGTCCACCTGGAAATGACCGGCCAGAACGTCACCGAGTGCCTGGGCGGGGCGCGGGCGGTGGGCGAAGGCGATCTCGCCGACCGCTACCACACCCACTGCGATCCGCGTCTGAACGGCGAACAGGCCCTGGAACTGGCGTTCCTGGTGGCCGAGAAGCTGAAGTCGGATCGCGACGATCAGCGCAAACTGGCCACCGGCTGACGCGCCGGTCGTCATTGCTGGCGCCCCTTCAAGCGCGGGTATAGCCTCCGCCTCTCATGGAGGAGGCGGGGTGAAATGATGGGTTCAACCATCTCTCGCAGGGGTCTTGCGGGGTTGGTGGCGACGCTCGTCGCCGCGCCGGCCCTTGCTTGGGACCCGAATGCTCCGCAGGTCGCCCGCGAAGAGCCGCTGAAGTATCTGGATGTTGCCCGTCGCCTGACGGTGCAGGTCATGCTGAACGGCCAGGGGCCGTTTCACATGATGATCGACACCGGGGCCAACAGCTCGATGATTTCCATCGAGACCGCAGACAGGCTGGGACTGGCGCGGGGCGAGCCGGTGAACGTGCACGGCATCGCCGGCGTGCACGCTGTCGACACCGTGGTGATCGACACCCTGCAGATGGGTCACCGCGTCCGGCGCCAGATGAAGGTGTCGATCGTCGCCGAACGCTATCTCGGCGCGGCTGGCCTGTTGGGCCTGGACTGGCTGGGCGCCGACAACCTGATGCTGAACTATGGTCAGCGTCGCATGGCTGTTGGCGAGCGCTTGCCGCGGGCCGACGACCAGACCGTGGTGGTCAAGACCCGTACGCGCAGCGGTCTGACCCTGATCGACGTTTCCATGCCCGGTCAGACAATGGTCGCCCTGCTGGACAGCGGATCCATGGCGACGATCGGCAATCTGGCGCTGTTCCGGGCGGCGCAGAAGCGCAAGGCGATCATTGGTGAAACCTTTGATATCCAGCTGCGCGGCGCCACCGGCCAGACCCTGCCCGGGCGACTGGTGGTGCTCAACCGGCTGACCCTGGGCAAGATGACCCTGGTGAACGTGCCCGTGGTCATGGCCGCGGTTCATACCTTTGACTACTGGGGACTGACCCGTGAGCCGGCGATCCTGATCGGCTCCGATATCCTGCAGAAGTTCGAAACCGTGGCCCTGGATTTCAAGCGCCGCGAGGTGCGCTTCAAGATCGCCGGTCGCGGCTGAGGCCCGTCTGACGGAAACGCGCGCGGCGCGCGACGGTGCAGCTTGACCCGCCGCGCGGCGCTCTCCAATGGTTGTTTGAATGGAGGGTGCTTATGCGTTTGCAGGCTAGGTTGAAGCGCGAGTGGGTGTTCCTGAAGGGGCTGATGCGCACGCTCAAGCGCGTGAAATCCATCGCTCCCGACAGCGCCAACCTGATCTGCGATGATCTCGAAGCGGCGGTCGACCGTTGGTCTGGCAGCCCCGCGATCACCTTTGAAGGCAAGACGATCACCTATGCCGAGCTGGATGCCATCGCCAACCGTTACGCCCACTGGGCCAAGGGGCAGAGCATCACCCGCGGTCAGACGGTGGCGCTGTTCATGCCCAACCGCCTGGAATATCTGGCCATCTGGTACGGGCTGTCGAAGGTGGGCGTCGCCACCGCGCTGATCAACAACCAGCTGACCGGCCCGGCCCTGGCCCACTGCCTGAACATCTCCCAGGCCTTGCATTGCATCGTCGATCCCGAGACCTCGCCCTGTTTCGAACAGGTCAAGGATGGTCTTGGCCGTCACGTCCAGCAATGGGTGTTGGGCAAGGCTCATGGCGACCAGCGCGATCTGGTCAACGCCCTGAAGAGCTGCAGTCAGCTGCGTCCCGATCGCGAGACAGCCCGGGGCGGGCTGACCGCCAAGGACACCGCACTCTACATCTTCACGAGTGGCACCACCGGGCTGCCAAAGGCCGCGCGCATCACCCACATGCGGACGCAACTCTATATGCGCGGCTTCGCCGGTTCGACCGACGCGCGTCACACCGACCGCATCTATGTGACCTTGCCGCTCTATCACGCCACCGGCGGCCTCTGCGCCATGGGGGCGGGGCTGTTGAATGGCGGGTCGATCGTGCTTCGCAAGAAGTTCTCGGCCACGCACTTCTGGAGCGATATCCGCACCGAGAACTGTACGATGTTCGTCTATATCGGCGAGCTGTGCCGCTATCTGGCCAACCAGCCGGCCAGCGACGAGGACCGCAACCACAAGATCCGTCAGATCTTCGGCAACGGCCTGCGGCCCGACGTCTGGGACGACATGATGGATCGCTTCAAGGTCGGCGGCGTACTGGAATTCTATGGCGCCACCGAAGGCAATGTCTCGTTCTTCAACTTCGACGGGCGGCGCGGGGCCATCGGCCGTATCCCCGGCTATCTGAGGAAGAAGTTCAACACCCGCATCGTGCAGTTCGATGTGGAAACAGAGATGCCGATCCGTGGCGCCGACGGTTGCTGCATCGAGGTGGCGCCGGGCGAGGTTGGCGAATGTATTGGCCAGATCGCCAATGACGCCCGATCCAACTTTACCGGCTATGCCGACAAGGCTGCGACCGAGAAGAAGGTTCTGCACGACGTCTTCGCCAAGGGCGATGCCTGGTTCCGGACCGGCGACCTGATGCGCACCGACGGCGACGACTACATCTATTTCGTCGACCGGATCGGCGACACCTTCCGCTGGAAGGGCGAGAACGTCGCCACCAGCGAGGTCTCCGAGCGCCTGGCCGGGGTGCCCGGGGTGCTGGAGGTCAATGTCTATGGCGTCAAGATCGGCGACCTCGACGGCAAGGCCGGCATGGCCTCGCTGGTGGTGGGACCCGAGTTCGATATCACGACCCTGGCCGAACATGTCGATCGGGAACTGCCGGCCTATGCCCGGCCTATCTTTGTGCGCCTGCAGCGCGAGATCGAGACCACCGGCACCTTCAAGTATCGCAAGATCGATCTCGTCACCGACGGTTTCGACCCGGCCATGACCAAGGATCCGCTCTATTTCCGTGATCCGGCCAAGGGCTATGTGAAGATCACCAAGGCGGTCTGCGCCAAGGTCGTGGCTGGCGGATTCAAGCTCTAAGAAGAACTTTACATTTCAAAGTGAGTTCGCTATTCCTCGCCTCATTGAGCGCTGGGGAGATGCGTTGTGACTGAAGAGATGAAGGCCATCCGCGACGACATCGCGTTCATGCGCGCCCTGGCCGAAGAGGGGCGTCAGGCTCCTTTGCTGGGCGGCTCGATGCTGGTTGCGGCGGGCGCGATCTTTGGTACGGCCAGCCTGATCCAGTGGGCGATCCTGTCGAAGGTGTTGCAGGCTCCATCCGTGATGCTGATGGTGGTCTGGGTCGCCGCCGTTCTCCTTCACCTGGTGATGGTGGCCGTGCTCAGGCGCGGGGTCGGCGCCAAGCCCGGGGCGGGCTCATCTGGCAATCGCGCCATGCGCAACGCCTGGATGGGCGTGGGCTGGGGCTGTTTCGTGATCTTCACCGCCCTGGCCGTGGCCAGCTGGAAAACCCGGGACCTCAACCTGATCAACTTCTCACCGTCCATCGTGCTGGCGCTCTATGGCGGCGCATGGTCGGTGGCGGCGGCGATGTCTCGGATAGTCTGGCTAAGGGTCGTGGCGGTCGCCTCTTTCGCGAGCGCCATCGGGATGGCGCTGCTGATGGGCAGTAGCTGGGCCTGGCTGGGTTACGCCGCCGCCCTGTATCTGCTGGCTATGGTCCCGGGCCTGATCCTGATGCGACAAGAACCTTCGGACATCGTCTAGGTCGCCATGGACGATTTCGAGATCGAACACATCGACGAGGTCATTCACGGGCGCGTGCGTCTGGGGATCATGGCCTATCTGTCGGGCGCCGAGGTCGCGGAGTTCAACGCGCTGAAGGCCAAGCTATCGGTCACCGACGGCAACCTGTCGGTCCACCTGCGCAAGCTGGAAGACGCGGGCTACGTGGCCATCGACAAGAGCTTCGTCGGTCGCAAACCTCTTACGCGCGTCAGCCTGACCGAGATCGGCCGCACGGCCTTTGGCCTCTATCTCGACGCCATCGGCAAGCTGGTCGATGGGCGCTGAAATCGCCTCGTCCAAACCCGCGTTTCTCGCGTATCTGTAACAAGACGCAGGGGCGGAGCGAGACGTGGTGAGTGGTTCTATGACGCGACGCGTCGGCTTGACGGCCCTGGCGGGATCCTTGGCGAGCGCGTGCTCGCCGCTTTCGATGTTCGCGACCCTGACGCCCAAGGACGCCGCTCGCACGCCCTTGCGGGGCGCAGCCTACGGGAAAGGCGCGCGTCAGACGCTGGACGTCTATGCGCCGCCCACGGCCACGGGCGCCGAGCCGGTGGCGGTGTTCTTCTATGGCGGTTCGTGGGATTCTGGTCGGCGCGCCGACTATGCCTGGGCGGGCAGGGCGGTGGCTGCGCGCGGTTTCCTGACGCTGGTGCCAGACTATCGTCTCTATCCCGAAGTCGTCTTTCCAGACTTCCTCGACGACTGCGCGGCGGCGGTGCGCTGGGCGGTCGACAACGCCAGAGCCCTGGGTGGGGATCCTGACCGGGTCGTCCTGATCGGTCACTCGGCCGGCGCCTACAATGCCGCCATGCTGGCCCTGGACCCTCGCTATCTGAAGGCGGCGGGCGTCGAACCCGGGGCTGTCCGGGCTTTCGCTGGACTGTCGGGACCTTATGATTTCCTGCCCCTGGATGGGCCGGTCACGCGGCGCACCTTCGGTCAGGCCCCGGATCTGCCGGCCACCCAGCCGGGACAGTTCGCGAGCGCCCGCTCGCCGGCCGCTTTCCTCGCGTCCGGAGACGCCGACACCACGGTCTATCCGCGCAACACCCGCAAGCTGGCCGCCGCCCTGCGCCAGGTGGGCGGCAAGGTCGAAGAGCGACACTATCCGGGGCTCGACCACGCCGACACGGTGCTGGCCCTGTCGCGCCCGTTCCGCGCCAAGACCAACCTTCTGGGCGAGATGACGGCCTTCCTGAAGGCCGCTGCGATCTAGCTGCAGACCCCGCCGTTCAGCTTGCGCTGATAGGCCTCGGCCAGGCTGAGATACGGCGGGATGAAGGTCTGGACCGCCACCGGCTTGCCGTCGGTCGTCACCCCGGCCAGGCCCGCCCGCATCTCGAAATGCAGGTGGATGGTAGTGGGCGTGCCGCCAAAGTCGTTGGACACCTTGCCCAGCTTCTGGCCGGCCGTGACCTTGGCTCCCTCGGCCACCGCCAGGGTCGACATCTGCATGTGCAGGTAACGGTAGGTGTAGTGCGGCGCGGCCTTGCCCACGAGCGTCACGGTATAGGTCCCGATGTCGGTGATCGTGCCGGCCTCGGTGGCGACCGCCCAGTGTTCGTTCTTCTTGCAGGTGGCCGGGCGGATGTCCTGGCCCTGGTGACCGGTTCCCGAGGCGCAAAGGGGGCTGGTCCGCGAGCGCGCCTCGCAGAAATTGTCACGCCAGGGCAGGGTGTAGTTCAGGCTGTCGCACTGGCTGGGCTTGCCGGGCGGTCCCATGCCGCCGCCGGGGCCATAGACCTGGGAGTTGGCGAAGCCGGCTTCCTGCAGGGGCCAGCACATGGCCGGCGCCCAGACGGTGCGATCCAGATAGCCCGAGCCCTGTCCGCTGGGCAGCTGGCCGGCGGGGCCGTGGTCGAAGGTGGCCGGCGAGGGCGCGGGCGGCTCGGCCGGCTGCACCGGATCGCCGGGGCTGGGCGGCAGGGGCTCGGAGGCTTCCTGCTCGGCGCCGCCATCCACGGGCTCGTCATCGGCCTTGGGCGGGCCGGGGTCGGCCGACGGCGGCTTGGGCGGCGCGTCGGGCGCGGGCGTCTTTGGATCGCAGGCGGTCAGGGCCAGGGCGGCCAGAACCGCCAGGGCCAGGGGCGCGGTCAGCTTGCTCATCGGCTCAGCCCCCCAGGCCGGCTTCGGCGCGGGCGGCGGCGCCCAGCACCACAGTCGTGGTCTTGCCGACCAGACCCAGCACATAGTTGTCGTCAGCGCAGCGTAGGTCGCCCGCCTTCTCGCAGCGGATCTCGACGGTGTAGAGCACGCCATAGCGGATGAAGCTGGCCAGCTGGCCATCGACCGTGCGCTGCACCGTCAGGCCTTCGGGACCAACGGGATCGATCTTGAGGGGCTTTGAAGCGGGCAGGGGAATGATGGCGGTCGTGCCGCTCAGCGAGATGCCGGCCCCGGGGGCGTCGGCTGTGATCGTATAGTAGTCGCCGAAGCTGTAGATACGCGCCCCGGCCGTCAGCTTGGCGTCATTGGGCAGCAGGATCGGCACGCGGGTGGCGTCCACCTCGCCCTTGTCCAGATTGGCGCCCAGGGTGTCGGACGCGCCGCCGCTCTGGCGCAGGCCGCCCACGGCGCCCTGCCAGTCGACCCGGCCGCCTCTGCGGGGTGGAACGGTCGTCGCCGGAGGGACCCGGGTCACTACGGGCGGGCGGGTGGCGCCGATCGGCGCGCCCGTCGCTGGATCCACCCGTGTCTGCGCCGTCACGCGCGAGGCGATGGTCGCGCCAACGCCCACGGTCGCGACGACTATGGCCGCCGCGACGATCAGTTGTCCGTTACGCATGGTCCCCACCGCATAACCCCGTTCTTTCAACTCTACCGCGGATAGAAGGTCTTGTTAACCCTTTCGACTCAGGTGAGGCGATTGAACCGGCGCGGCTTCGTGGCTATATGGCCGCACTGCCTTGGGCCCATGTGTGTGGCGGCCCCAACAAAGCCCAGCTTACTCAAGGGGATACAGGTTCCGCCATGCTGCTCACCATGCTCAAGGCCAAGCTTCACCGCGCCACTGTCACCCAGGCTGACCTGGACTATGAAGGCTCGATCGCCATCGATCGCGACCTGCTGGACGCCTCGGGCATCCTGCCCAACGAGCAGGTCGATGTACTGAACATCACCAACGGCGCGCGCTTCACCACCTACGCCATCGAGGCCCCGCGCGGCTCGAAGGTGATCGGCGTCAACGGCGCCGCCGCGCGTCTGGTGCAGAAGAACGACACCGTCATTATCGTCACCTACTGCCAGCTGCCGGCCGAGGAAGCGCGTAACTACGCGCCGACCGTGGTGCTGCTGGATGACGGTAACCTGATCAAGAAGGCCGCCTAGGATGCGCCGTCTGGTCGGACTAACCCTCGTCGCCGGCCTGCTGGCCGGCTGCGCGCCCAAACTTCCCGAAGGGATCGATGAGACCCGCCTGACGGAATCCATCGGTCGCGCCATCGGCTCGCCCTCGACCTGCGTGATGGTGGCCGACGCCTCGGGTGCGATGGTCTGGCGCGCGGGCGGCTACATCACCTGCGCCCGCAACCTGCCCACCTGCGCGGGCGGCCAGCCGGTGATCGCCGAGGTCGTGCTCAAGAGCGCCATCGGCAAGCCGGCCCGCTTCGCCAGCTGTCCGACGGGCACGGGCGGGGTCAACACCGTCGGCTGGGCCATGGGCCCGGTGCCGACCAGCGAGGGCAAGCCCGCCCGCAACCTGACCTATGTGGCGGTCATGGAAGGCGAGCGGGCCCTGCCGGGGCGCGAGGTTCAGGAGCGCGTCGAGCGCGCCTTCACCAAGGCTGGCTTTTAGCGGGCCACCTCATAGGTGGCCGTGACGTCGATCCGCACCTTCAGCTCGCCGGCGGCGATCTGGGTGGAGTCGGCCATTTCGCGCTTGGCCATGGCGAACACCGGCATCGGCTGCGCGGGTGAATAGCCGCCGCCTTCGCCCAGATTGACCAGGCGCACGATCTTGTAGCCCGTGGCCCGGGCATAGAGGTCGGCCTTGGCCTGCAGGGCCTTCACGGCGTCCATGCGGGCTGCGTCCTCGGCGACCTGCGGGTTTTGCAGGCCAAAGCTGATGCCGCCCACTGTGTTGGCGCCGGCGCCGACCGTGGCGTCCACCGCCTGGCCCAGCTTGCCCAGGTCGCGCACGGTCACCGTCACCTGGTTGCTGACCTGATAGCCGTTGAACTTGGGCGGCTGGTTCTGCTCGTAGATGTATTGCGGGTTGACGTTGAGGTTCGAGGTCTGGATGTCGCGGTCGGCGATCCCGGCCTTGCGCAGGGCGGCCATCACCTGGTTCATCTTCGCGCCATTGGCCTTCAGCGCGCCGGCGGCCGTCATGTCGTCGGTCTGCACGCCCAGGGTGATGGTGGCCATGTCGGGGGCGACATTGGTCTCGCCAAAGGCTGCCAGGCTGAAGGTGGTGGCGCGGAAGGCGGCGTCCGGCGCGCTCTGGGCCATGGCGGGGGCCGAGGCGAGGGCCAACGCGCCCCCCAGGGCGGCGGGGATCAGGGCGGCGGAGGCGATGCGGGCGGCGAACGAAGTCATGACTGAAGTCTCCTGTCGGGTGGTCCTGTAAGCTTGACCGACCCTGTATGGTTCCCTGATGACGGAACGAACCTGAACGGGAGCTTTAAGCCGCGTTGTGCCCATGCTAATGCGCCCTTCCTCCGAACGTGACGCCCGTTCATGGGGGCCTGTAGCTCAATGGTTAGAGCCGACCGCTCATAACGGTCTGGTTGGGGGTTCGAGTCCCTCCGGGCCTACCAACCTTCTCTGACGTCATCGGCCCTTAAGCCGCCATTGCCCGCTTGGCCGCCTGAGCCAGGAAGCCCGAGCGCGTGAAGCCGTGGGCCTCGGCGTACTGGTCTATCGCGCGCAGGGTGTCGTCGGGCAGGGTGATGTTGACCCGCACGATCTTGGTCTTGGTTTCGGCCATGACCAGGATGGCGACGCCGTCGCGGTTGACCGGATCGGTCATCACGGCTTCCAGAGATGACGGCTCGGGGATCGGCTCGTCGTCTTCGGCCAAGCCTTCCAGGTGCAGGGCCAGGGCTTCTTCCGCCATGGCGCGGGCCTCGTCCAGGGTCGAGCCGGCCGTGACGCAGCCGGGCAGGTCGGGGAACGACACGCCGTAGTCGCTGGCGGCTTCCTTGTGGATCAGGGCGATATACTGGACCATTTGACTACCTGAGCTTGATCCCGGCCTGCGCCTCGATGGAGCGCAGTGTGCCGGTCGGGAAATCCTTGCGAGGGTGCGGAACCGTCACGCGCCCCGGCTTGGTAGGATGCTTGAACTGCTTGTGCGACCCCTTCTGGGCGACCTCCCGCCAGCCGTCGGCCAGCAGCGCCGAGATGATGTCGCGACTATTCATGCGTAATTATACACACGAGCGTGCTTTTGCAAGGTGCGTGTGGATCAATGCGCACGGCGCGCCCCGCGCGCAGATCGCCGACTCATGAGATCGTCATGCTCTGGCGGCATGGTCCCGCCCGAACCGATCTTGGGAACCCTATGAAACCGCCGATCAAACGCCTGTCCGACCTCAAGCCCGCCACCCAGGCCGAGGTCTATGCGCGCGCTACGCCCAAGGCCTCGCGCCGCAAGACCGCTAAGGTCCTGACGCCTGCGGAGAAGGCGGTGTTTCTGGCGTCGCGGCCGGATCTGGCGCCGAAATCCTGAGCCAGCCTTTAGCTTCTAGATTGATGAGGGTTCGCTGGCGGTCTCCGCCATCCGCGTCCGCAACCCGACCTTCTCCGACGTCTTGTTGAACTTCTCCGCCACCGCCCGGTCCAGGTCGATGCCCAGCTGCATGGCGATCAGGTCGGCGCAGATGATGACGTCGGCCAGTTCTTCGGCCAGGTCGGCGACGCTGGCTCGCGAGCCGGCAATGCCCATGCGCTCGCGTTCCAGCTTCTTGATCAGGTTGCAGGCCTCGCCTACCTCGCCGGCCAGTTCGTTGCCGCGATAGGACAGGGTGATCTGGCCGTCGGTGTCCCACTCGGCCTGCCGGGCCAGGTTGGCGGCGCGCAGGGTGGGGTAGGGGGCGTCGCTCATCGTCAGGCCTCGTCGAGAATGCGGCGGACGGCGGCGCGCAGCACCTCTGACGCCTTCTCGATGCTCAGGCCCTGCTCGCGGCGCAGGCGCGACCAGGCCTCGAAGCTGAGCAGCAGGTCCAGGGTCTCGACCTTCAGCGGGTCATCGGCCAGCGGCGGGCGCAGCTCGCGCACCAGGATCTGGCGCAGGACGATCACCAGCTTGCCGCTGTCCTGGCTGAGAAAGCGCGAGCGGTGGCGATAGGCTTCCGAGGCATGCTTGAAGGGCGCGATCCGCTCGAAGGCGAAGGCGCGGCGGTCAACCAGTTCGAGGATGCGGTCCTTCCAGTCGGTCGACCGGAACGGGGTGTGGACCACGGCGCGCAGCTCGTCCTCGATGGCGACGGACATCTCGCTGTACAGGCTGTCCATGTCCTTGAAGTGCCGGAACACGGTGCGCAGACCCACATCGGCGCGGGCCGCCACCTGCTCGGCGCTGGGCGACATGTCGCCGGTGCGGATGATCTCCAGCATGGCGTCCACGATGCTGGCGCGGTTGGTCTGGCCGCGACGGCGACGGCCATCGGTCTGCTGCGCCGGATCGTCGGTCGCCTTGCTTGCTTCTTGCGTCACGCAACCCCGCCAGACAAATCAGCTCCGGATTTCCTTAAGGCGCAGCGCTCTCTGGCGCCAGTGTTCACGCAAACAGCGGTGCGCAGCCGGTGGCCTCCATCAGGTCGTCGATCAGGGCCCGGTCGGTTTCGCCGAGCTTGGCCCGGGCCTCGCGCAGCCAACCCAGGCACTTGGCCTGGTAGGGGAAGGGCGGCTGGGTCCAGGGCAGACCGTCTACCGTCGTCTCCACCGTGGCCGCGCCCGTCATCACCGCCCTGGCATTGGCGAGCATGACGGGCGGATAGACCCGGCCGATCTGGGCGAGCACCGCCAGCAGGGTCGGGGGCGGGGCGTCCAGGCTGATCCAGTCGTCGTCGCCCGGCTCCAGGCCCGACAGGTCCTCCATCTGGCTGACCCAGGCAAAGACCCGGGGCGCGATCTCCAGAGTCAGGGCCATGGGCGTGGGGTCGAACTGCGCCAGCTGGGTCAATTGTCCGTAGACGGCGAAGTCGCAGGCGGCGGGGCGCGCGCCCAGCAGGAACGGCTGGACGGTCAGGTGGGCCTCGAAGGCTTCGAGGAAGCGACGATAGCTGGCCTCGATCACCGGCGCCGTGGTGGGGTTGGAGCCCACCACGTACAGGCGGTCGATCTGCCGTCGGCTGAACTGCTCGCCACGCTGGGCCAGCTCGGCGTCGGGAATGGCGGCCCCGCGCCAGCACGGCAGGATGGCGGCGGCGCGGGCGATGTCGGCCGCATAGCTCCAGCGATAGTGGAACATCGCCTTGGTCAGCCACTCGTCGGCATAGTCCTCGATCAGGGCGTCGATGAAGGCCAGGGCCGGGTCGGGCGGAATGATCGAGCGGCCGGCGTGCTCGGCCTCCAGCCGGCGGATGATCGGCGAGGAGTCGACCACCGCCTCCAGAGCCTCGTCAGGACCTGGCAGGTAGAAGGTCGGCAGCAGCTGCACCTTGGGCCGGGGCAGGCCGTCCAGCGCCTGTCCCGAGCTGGGCAGGAAGCGATAGGCAAGGCGGCGATAGCGCAGCACCGCCAGCATCTTGCGGGTGTAGGGCGAGCCGGGCGCGCCGCTGAGCGCGATGGGATCGGTCATGGCAACCTCGGCTAACGGAACATCTTGAGACGGTCGCTGACCACGATCTCCTTGGAGCCGGCCGGCAGGCTGACGAAGTCGCCGTCGCGGCCGACCTTGATCCTGCCCGGGAAGATCTTGCGCGAGTCGCCCAGGAACGGACCTTCCAGCGCGCCGATCGGCAGGGCCGGGGTGATGTGGGTGAACAGCAGCATGCCCACCTTGTCGCGCTGGGCCAGGCCCGCGACCTGCTCGGGCGAGGCGTGATAGCCGGGGATGTCGCTGAAGATCTTGGCCAGCCGCTCGCGGCCCGCCGCCTTGGCCGCCCGCTGCTGTGCGGCCACCAGATTGGGGGCCAGGGCCTCGTGCACCAGCAGGTCAGCGCCCTTGGCGGCGGCTTCGACGCGGGGTGAGAGGGCCGTGTCGCCACTGATCACCACGGTGCGGCCCTTGTAGGTGAAGGCGTAGCCGACGGCGGGGCTGACAGGGTCATGCTTGACGGGGAAGGCGGTGACCTTGAGGTCCGGTTCGTCGATCAGCACCACGTCGGGCTGGTCGGCAGCGGCGGTGAAGGTCAGGGCCTGGCCGCCGAAACCGGAGGGCGGCACCACGGCCGCGCCGTGGTGGCCGGTGCGATAGCCCTGGTCCATACGGTAGGCCGACATGAAGCCGCCGACCACGGGCTCGACGCCCAGCGGGCCGTGCACGGGCACGGGGCTGGCCGAGCCGCTGCCGGCCCAGCGCTGCAGCATCATCTCGCCCAGGCCGTCGATGTGGTCGGAATGGAAGTGGGTCAGGAACACCGCCTCGATCCGGGCAGGTGGCAGGTTCATCAGCGACAGGTTACGACTGGCGCCCGAGCCAGCGTCGATGACGAACAGGCGCTTGCCGGCCAGAACCGCCGTGCAGGGACCTGTGCGTTTGGGGTCGGGCAGGGGGCCGCCGGCGCCGCACAGGCCGACATGCAGGCCATCGGCCAGGCCATCATCGGGCGCGCGGGCCATGGCCTTCACATACAGCTTCTCGACCATGGTCTGCGCGATCTGGCCGCGCGCCATCCAGCCGCCCAGTCCGGCCGTGACCACCAGTCCCAACACCGCAAGTCCGACGACTGTCCTGCTTCGCATGGTCGATCCTCCCGTTCGGACGGGCTTGACCCCGCCTCAATGTAGTGACACGCCTATTGTCAATATATGTCGCACGATCGGGCGGCGAGTCAACTGGAGGAGTGGGAATGCAGGTTCTGAGGACGCCGGACGACCGGTTCGAGGCCCTGGCCGACTGGCCGTTCGCGCCGCACTATATGACGATCACCGACGCTGATGGCACGGCCCTGCGTCTGCACTATGTGGACGAAGGCCCGCGCGACGGGCCGGTTGTGCTGCTGATGCATGGCGAGCCGTCCTGGGCCTATCTGTACCGCAAGATGATCACCGGCCTGACAGCGCGCGGCTATCGCGTGGTGGCCCCTGACCTGATCGGCTTTGGGCGTTCCGACAAGCCGGCGGCCCGCACTGACTATACCTATGAGCGCCACGTGGCCTGGATGAGCGCCTGGCTTACGGGGATCGATCTGAAGGGCGTCACCCTGTTCTGCCAGGACTGGGGCGGCCTGATCGGCCTGCGCCTGGTGGCGGCGTTTCCGGAGCGCTTCGCCGCCGTGTGCGTGGGCAATACCGGCCTGCCGGTCGGCACGGGCATGAGCGACGGCTTCAAGGCCTGGCTGGAGTTCAGCCAGAATACGCCGGTGATGCCGATCGGCCTGATCGTCAATATGGGCACGGGTCGCGAACTCTCCCAAGCCGAGATCGCCGCCTATGACGCGCCGTTCCCGGACGAGACCTTCAAGGAAGGCGCCCGCCAGTTTCCGACACTGGTGCCGGTGACGCCCGAGCATGGCTCCGTCGCCCAGAACAAGGCCGCGTGGGACGTGCTCGAAGCCTTCAACAAGCCGTTCCTGACCGCCTTCAGCGATGGCGACGCCGTGACCAAGGGCGGAGAAGCCATCTTCCAGGCCAAGGTGCCCGGCGCGGCCGGCCAGCCTCATGTGATCGTCTCCGGCGGTCACTTCCTGCAGGAGGATTGCCCCGAAGCCCTCACCGAACTGATCGACGGGCTGGTCCGTCGCGCACAGGCCTGAGGACAACCTCATGCAGGTCAGGAACGCCGGTCTGGCCGGCCCGTTGAACCGTCGGACCAAGGACGGCCTCGCCCCTTAGGGGGCGGCCTCATCGGCCCTTTCAGGCAGACAAAAAGCCCCGCCCTTCGGAGAAGGGCGGGGCTTTTTCTTTGACCCCGGCCGGGGGTCTAGTTGTTCCAGTAGATGAACTCGTCCGTCGGCTTGTCTTTAACGTCGAGCGGATGGTCGATGGTGATGGCGCCGCGCAGCAGCGATGGCCAGGTCGGCTTGATGTTGCCCTTGTCGCGGTTTGCCAGCAGGGCCTTCAGTTCCGCCACCTTGGCTGTATTGGCCAAGGCAAGGTTCTTTTGCTCGGTCGGATCGGCGGCCAGGTCGAACAACCAGAGCTTCTCGCCCTTGCCCTCGGGCAGGGTCAGCACCTGCAGCTTCCAGTCGCCCGCGCGCACCATGCGATAGTCGCCGGAGCGCCAGAACAGCGCCTCATGCGGCCGGGCAGGATTCTTCCCCGTCAGGTGGGGGATCAGGTTGACCCCGTCGATGGGACGATCCGTCGGCACAGCCGCGCCCGCCGCCCCTGCGGCGGTGGCGAACATGTCGATATGGCCAACCGGGCTGGCGAACTTGGCCCCCGCCGGCAGGGCCTTGGGCCAGCGCATATAGTAGGGCACCCGGATGCCGCCCTCGAAGAAGGTGGCTTTCCAGCCGCGATAGGGGCTGTTGATCTGCGGCAGGCCCACATAGTGCGCGCCGCCATTGTCGCTGGTGAAGACCACCAGCGTGTTGTCATCCAGACCCTGGTCCTTCAGCGTCTGCAGCACCCGGCCGACATTGCGGTCCAGGTTGCGGATCATGGCGCCATAGACCCGCTGGCGGTGGTCCTTGATCTGGGGCAGGGCGTCATAGTCTGCCTTGGGCGCCTGCAGCGGCGTGTGCGGCGCGTTGTAGGCCAGGTACATGAAGAACGGCTGGTTCCGGTTGGCCTTGATGCTCTTGATGGCCTCGTCCGACAGATAGTCGGTCATGAAGCCCTTGGCCTTCATCATCGGCTGGCCGTTGTACTGCACGGTATAGGGCAGGTTGGCCCACAGGAACTTGTCGATCGGGTCGAAGCTCTGCTTGGAGTTCTCCACGCCCGGATCCGTCTCGGGCAGGAACATCGAGGCGCCCGCGATGAAGCCCAGGCTTTCGTCGAAGCCCTGGTCCTCGGGGCGCGAGCCCTTTGAGCCGCCCAGGTGCCACTTGCCCAGATGCACCGTGTGATAGCCCCGGGTCTTGAGCACTTCGGCGATGGTCGTTTCCGAGGCCGGCACCGCCAGTTCGTCCATCGGCGGCATCTCGCCGGCCTGTTCGCGATTGAAGTGCGGCGGGTGCAGGGCGCCGGGCGTCCGGAAGCTGCCGACCAGACGCGAGAAGCCGACCGGGGTCGGGGTGAACTCGAAGCCAAAGCGGGTGGGATAGCGGCCGGTCATCATCGCCGCGCGCGAGGGCGAGCAGGTGGCGTTGCCGGCATAGCCGTTGGTCAGGTCCACGCCCTGCTGGGCGATGGAATCGATATTGGGCGTCTTGACCACGCCGCCGACCCCGCCGCCGTTCAGGCTGACGTCGTTGTAGCCCAGGTCGTCAGCCAGGATGAAGATGACGTTGGGAGGCCGCTGATCGGCCGGTACGGCAGGCTGAGCGGGGCCTTCCTGCCAGGCGATGGGCTTGTTCTCGGTCCCCTTGGGGACCATCAGCCGCCCAATATGGTAGATCAAGAAGTCGCGGCCGAGCCACGCGCCGGCCAGAACGGCGGCCAGAACCGCCAGAACAATCCCTGTCCACTTCAGAATTCGCATTCCGGCTCCCCTTAGATCGCCTGACTTTTCGGTCGTCGTTGGCCGGGAGTGTATATTGACATTGCGCGTGCCGAAAGATGTGATCGCGTGGTCTTTCCAACCCTTGCCCGAGAGTGATCTGATGCGCTGGATACCGTTGGTGGTGCTGGGCCTTATGGGCCTGATCAATCTGGGACGCGGCGCGATTCACGCCTTTTCAGTCGATGGCGGTGCGGCATCGATAGCCGGCCTGGACCTGTCGACCAGTCGCGAGACCATCCTGTCGCTGTTCGCCACCCTGGGCCTGGCCCAGATGGCCAAGGGTGTGTTCGAACTCTATGTCGTGGCGCGACGCCGCGATCTGCTGGCCCTGTTCCTGGCCATGCAAACCATCGACACGCTTCTGGCGGTCGCCAACCTGTATCTGTGGCGGCCCTTGCCCGTGTCCGTGCCCGGCCAGCCGTTCAATCTGGTCTTGCTGGTGCTGCAGGTCCTGGCCCTGCTGATCGCGATCAGGCGCGCGCCGTCAGGCCCTGCTGGTCCAGCCGCCACTTGAACTGATCGAAGCGGTCCTGACCGAAGAAGGCCTCGCCGTTAAAGGCGATCATCGGCACCCCGTAATGGCCCGCCGAGCGCTGGGCGACCTGGCTTTCCTCGACGATGGCGGCCAGACGCTCAGCCTCCGTATCGACGGTTCGCATCAGGGCGGCGGCGTCCAGGCCGGCACGCTCGGCGGCGCGGGCGATATGGTAACCCTCGTGCCAGTTATCGACCTCGCCGCTCCAGATCACTCGGCTGACCTCGGTCAGGAAGGGCAGGCCGCGCCCCAACTGCGCCGCCGCGACGCCCATGTGGGTCAGGCGATGAATGTGCGGCTGCTCCTTGGGATAGGTGCGGGTGGCGTAGTCCATCTTCACCGGGTCCGGGATCGGCCAGCGGAACGGCAGGCCCAGGAAGGCCGCCTCGCGGTGGATGTCCTGCATGAAATAGCTGAACCACAGCGGATCGCGGGTCTCGAAGAATTCCGGCGTGCGGACAGCCAGCGGATAGACCGGACGGATGTTGCCGACCACGTCGAACTCGCGCTCCAGCGCGGTCAGGCGGTGGGTGATCATGTACGAATAGGGCGAGCGGAAGGACCAGTAGAGGTCATAGGCCAAGGTCATGGTCTCAACTCCCGCCATCTTGAAATAGTGGCACTGTTAGTGCGATTATATCGGCAAAAAGGGCGCGGTCCACCGTTCCTGCAGGGGAGGCGCAAGTGATTTACAAGCTCTATGGCACGCCGGGGTCGCTCTATACCGCCAAGGCGCGGTCCTATCTGATCAAGCAGGGCCTTGATTTCGAAAACCTTTCCGTCGGCGAGGCGAGGTTCCGGGCCGAGATCGTCCCCCAGATCGGCCGCTGGATCATGCCGGTCCTCGAGGGCTCTGACGGCTCCCTGATCCAGGACGGCTCGAACATCATCCAGACCCTTGAAGCGCAGGGCGAGGGGCGCTGGGAAACCTTTCCTGACACGCCACGCCACCGTGTGATCGGCCAGATCTTTGAACTGTTCGGCGGTGAGGGCCTGCTGCGGCCGGCCATGCACTACCGCTGGAACTTCGACGACATCAACCAGCCCTTCCTTCAGCGCGACTTCATTGCGACCCTGGCGCCTGGAGCGACCCACCAAGACGGTGAGGCGGTCTATGCCAATGCCAGTCGGCGCATGCGTGCGGCCATGGCGTCATTCGGCGTGGGGGAGGCCTCCATTCCGGCGGTCGAGGCGGCCTATGAGCAGTTTCTCGACCTGTTCGAGGCGCACCTGGAGCATTCGCCCTATCTGCTCGGCGGCAGGCCGACGATTGGCGACTATGGCCTGATTGGCCCGCTCTATGCGCATCTGGCGCGGGACACCTATCCTGCCGATTTGATGAAACGCCGCGCCTACCGGGTCTGGCGCTGGGTCGAGCGCATGAATGCGCCCGATCTCGACTCCGGCGACTATGGCAGCCCGCCGCCCCAACTCTTTGCCGATGACGGCGTGCCGCAAAGCCTGATCGATCTCCTGCGGTTCGTCGCCGAGGACTATCTGCCCGATATCAGCGCCCAGGTCGGCTTCGCCCGTCAATGGCTGGAGGCGCGGCCGGATCTCGAGGCCGGGACCAATGGGCTTGCCCGTCCCGGCGACCGGGTCCTGGGGAAGGTCGGTTTTGATTGGCGCGGCACGCCTATTGAGGTGGCGGTCATGCCTTACCGACTGTTCCTGCTGCAAAAAGTCCAGGACGCGGCGGGCGGACCCGGAGAGGCGGAGATTCAGGCCCTGCTGCAGGCCACAGGATTGTCGTCCCTGCTGACCCTGAAAACCCAGCGCAGGGTGGAGCGGCAGGGGCATGTGGAGGTCTGGGGCGAGCCTTTGGAAGGCCCCCGATAGCGACGCCTCTTGCCATGCCAATAAAGTGGCAGTTATATTGCCACAATAATTCGGACAGGGCGGACCTATGCAAAAACTGACACGAGGCCTGGTTGGCGTTGCGGGCCTTTTGGCTCTGCTTATGGCTGTAGCCTTCTGGATCCGGCCGGCGGAGCTGGGCGCCAAGCTAGGTCTTGAGCCGATCGGCGCCCTGGGTCTGGCGTCGATGCGCGCCGATCTGGGAGGCTTCTTCGGCGCCGCAGGCGTCTTTACCCTGCTGGCGGCGGTCCGTAATCGTGGCGACCTGCTGCTGGTGCCGATCACGCTGCTCGGCATCGCTCTCAGCGGGCGGCTGCTGTCTCTGGCCCTGACCGGCTTTTCGCCGCCCTTGCTCCAGCCGATCGTCGTGGAAGCGGTCCTGCTCGTGATCATGGTCCTCGGCTATCGCAGCCTGACCAAGCCCCAAGCCTGAGCCTCGGAGACAGGGCATGACTGACGACAACAAGCCCAAGATAGACCGTCGCTCGCTACTGCTGGGCGCAGGGCTGGGCGTGGTCGGAACCGGAGCGGTCGTGGCGGGCGGCGCGGCTATCAAGTCGGCGACCAGCGGCATCGTCACGCCCAAGGCCGTCGGCAAGGGCAAGGCGGCGAAGATCGGCCTGTCGTTCAAGGACTCCCGGCCGGCCCATGCCGAAGAGGCCAAGGCCCCCGCCGGCGCGCCCAATGTGGTGGTGATCATCCTCGACGATGTCGGGTTCGCCGATCTGGGCTGCTATGGCGGCGAGTTGCAGACCCCGGCCCTGGACGCCCTGGCCGGCAAGGGGCTGCGCTATACCAACTTCCGCACTACGGCCATGTGTTCGTGCACGCGCGCGGCGCTGCTGACGGGGCTGAACCACCACTCGGCCGGCATGGGCTGGCTGGCGGATATCGACAGCGGCTATCCCGGCTATCGCGGCGACCTGACCCGCCAGAACGCCACCCTGGCCGAGGTGCTGGTCGAGGCCGGCTGGTCGACCTTCCTGCTGGGCAAGTGGCACGTCAACAACGCCGACCACTCCGGTCCGACGGGCCCATTCCACAACTGGCCGACCCAGCGGGGCTTCGAGCGGGCCTACTGGTATCAGGGCCACTCCAGCGACCACTTCCATCCCGGCGCGCTCTATGAGGGCACGGCGCAGGTCGAGGCGGGCGGAGAGGGCTATTACCTCTCCGATGATCTGGCCCAGCGCGCCGTAACCTATCTGCGCACCCAGCAGCTGATGGCCCCGGACAAGCCGTTCTTCATGCAGCTGGCCTTCGGCGCGGCCCACTCGCCGCTGCAGGCCAAGGCCGCCGACCGTGATCTCTACAAGGGCAAGTTCGAGGCCGGCTGGGACGAGATCCGCAGGCAGCGCCTGGAGCGCCAGAAGGCCCTGGGCCTGATGCCCGCCGAGACGCAGCTGCCGCCCCTCTCGCCCGGCGCCAAGCCCTGGGCCGAGCTCACCGCAGACCAGAAGCGGCTCTATGCCCGCTACATGGAAGTCTATGGCGGCATGGTCACCGGCGTCGACCGGGCCATCGGCACGGTCATGGCCGAGCTGGACGCCATGGGTGTTCGCGAAAACACCCTGGTGGTGGTGTTCTCCGACAACGGCGCCTCGGCCGAGGGCACCGAAACCGGCTCCCCCAACCTGTTTGGCCCGGCGTTCGGACGTCCGGCCTCGGAAGCCGAGGCCCTGGCCCTGTACGACACCATGGGCGAGGACGGCACCTTCCCGCACTATCCGATCGGCTGGACCAATGCCTCAGGCACGCCCTATCGGCTCTACAAGCAGAACACCGCCCTGGGCGGCGTCGCTGATCCGCTGATCGTCTCCTGGCCCAAGGGCGTGGATGAGAAGGGCGGGGTGCGAAAGCAGTTCGTGCACGTGGTCGATCTGTATCCGACCCTGCTGGAGGCCTGCGGCGTCAAGCAGCCCGAGCTCTATCGCGGCGAACCGCAAAAGCCGCTGGAAGGGGCCAGTGTCGCCCCCACCTTCGCCTCGCCCAAGGCGGCGACGCGAACCGACCAGTATTACGAGCTGGGCGGCTATCGCGCCTTCCAGGAAGGCGACTGGCGGCTGGTCGCCCAGCACCAACGCGGCAAGCCGTTCGAGGACGACCACTGGGGGCTCTACAATACCGCCGTGGATCCCAACGAGCTGCGCGACGTCTCGGCCGATCATGCCGATGTCGTCGCGCGCCTGAAGGACAAGTGGAACAAGGCCGCCGCTGACCACGACGTCCTGCCGCTGGACGATCGGCCACTGCTGCTGAAGCTGGTCCAGACACGCGCCGCCAAGCTGCGCAAGCGTTGGGACATCCGGCCGCCGATCGACCCGATCCCGACGGATGTGTCGCCCATCGTCTGCGGCCTGAGCCACTCCATCGAGCTGGAGCTGTCACGCCCCAATGGCGACGAGGACGGCGTGCTCATCGCCCATGGCTCGATGCCCGCCGGCTATGTGCTGTATGTCGACAAGGGCCGGCTGATCTATGAGACCAGCCTTGTGCCCTGGAGCGAGATCATCGCCTCGCCGACGCGCCTGCCGCGCGGCAACGTCAAGGTGAAGTACCAGCAGACCATGACCTCACGCCCGTTCGAAGGGCGCGGCGCGCTGTTTGTGAATGGCCGCAAGGTGGCTGAACGCAAGTTCGACCGGGTGCTGTTCGCGCCAGGCTATGACGGCTTCTGCGTTGGGGCTGACCACGGCAATCGGGTCTCGCGCGCCTATGAAGGGCCAAACCCCTTCAAAGGGCAGATCCAGCGCGTGCTGATCGACGTGGACACCGCCGCCATGAAGCCGCTGGAGATCATGCGGTTCATGAAGGCGATGAGCATCAGGGTCTGATCCAGGCTTAGAACCGCGAGGGATAGACCTGCTGGGTCTTGCTCTCGTTGTAGGACGAGCCGGGGCAGTCGACCGCGTAGCTGCTGGCGTTCTCGCGCAGGTAGGGACCCTTGCGGCTTAGGCCATTCAGAGCGGTGCAGGACACGGCGGTCTTGTAGTTGACCGAGCCGTCCTCGCTGAGTTCGGCCATGAACTGGTCGAAGGCCAGGTCCATCAGGCCGCGCGTGGCGGCCAGACGACGGGCGCGACCGGCGAAGGCGGTGGTCACCTCGCCATCGGCCGAAACCGGGCGGGCGATCGGGGTTGGACCGGCGGCCGCGCCGGCGGCGGTGATCACGCCGCCCGCCAGCATGGCTTCCAGGTCGGTGAAGCGGCCGCTGGCGCTGCCCACGGCGGCGGCCGTGGCGAAGGCCGCGGCGAAGCCTGCCGGAGCGTGGCCGGGGCCGCCGATGCGCGAGGCTTCCGCCGCGCCGACCAGGCCGGCATAGGGCGCGTCGGCGATCGAGACGACCAGGTTCTGGTTCACATAGTAGCCCAGGGCCACGCCCCTGAGCGCGCCGCCGACCGGGGCCAGCACGGCGTCCTTCGAGGCCAGCAGCGGACCGCCCAGGGCGGCGCGGGTCATTTCGGGCGTAAAGCCTGTCCAGGCGGCCCGATAGCTGGTCTCGACGGTGGATTCCTTGACCAGTTCACCCGTGCGCCAGCGCACCAGGCGGAAGGTCACGCGGGCCGAGGCCAGCTTGTCGGCTCCCAGCCAGATGCTGGGGCCGCGCAGCTCGTCGAACCGCACATACAGCATGTATTCGCTGTCCAGCCGGCTGCGGGCCAGCATGTCGGCGCGATCCAGATGGAGGGAAAGGTTGTCGACCACCTGCACGCGGGTGGGGCGGGTGGTGATGATTGCGCCGCCGTCGAACCAGCGAAACTCCGGCGCGCCCTCGACCGCCTGCAGCGAGACATTGCGGAAGAAAGGCTTGTGCTGGGCGGCCTTGGCGATGGCGACCGGCGGCATGGCCGGCTGGCGCAGGGCCGCGACGTCGTCGGCGCTGGCGCAGGCGCTGAGCAGGACGGCGGCGCCGGTCATCGCGAGCAGCGCCTTCAAGGGCTTGGACGTCGTAACCATCGGAGCTCTCCAGAATCGCGATGGAGAATGCCTCGACAACCTTAATGGGCCCTTGCTCCGCCTTGTGCCGTCCGCATCAAAAAAGAGCCCCCGCCGGGCAGGTCCGGCGGAGGCTTCAGGAGGGCTGAGGAAAGGCAAGGGTCAGGCGGCGGGGCGGGAGCCTGTCGCGCAATGGCGCGCGATGAAGTCGGCATGGCTGGGCAGCCCCTCGATCGCGCGGCTCATGATCTGGCGAATATTGGCCATGTACTCGTCCAGCTGGGCGTCGGTGACGACCCGGGTCAGCGGATGGGCCGCGGCAGGGACCACGCCCTGGCCGATCAGCACCTGGATCCAGCTGGCCTCCTTGAAGAGGTCGTCGTCCTGGCTGAACAGCCGCCCCGACTGGGCGAACAGCGCCATGCGGGCCTTGAGGCTGTCGGGGATGTCCATGGCCTTGCAGGCCCGCCAGAACGGCGTGTCCTCGCGGCTGGTGGCCTTGTAGTGCAGGATCAGGAAGTCGCGGATGTACTCGTATTCCAGCGCGGTCTGCCGGTTGTACTCGTCGATCTCGACGGCGTTGAAGTCGCCGTTCGGGAACAGGGCGATCAGGCGGCCCAGGGCCGACTGCACCAGATGGATGCTGGTCGATTCCAGGGGCTCCATGAAACCGCTGGCAAGGCCCATGGCCACGACGTTCTTGTTCCAGAACCGCTTGCGCTTGCCGGTCGTGAATTTCAGCTGGCGCGGCTCGGCCAGGGGCGCGCCGTCGAGGTTGCGCATCAGCACCTCGGTCGCTTCGGCGGCGCTGATGTAGTCGCTGCAAAACACATGGCCGTTGCCGGTGCGGTGCTGCAGCGGGATACGCCACTGCCAGCCGGCGTCGCGCGCGGTGGACCGGGTGAAGGGTGTCAGGGGCGTCGCCGATGCGCAGGGCACGGCGATGGCGCTGTCCATCGGCAGCCAGCCGCGCCAGTCGTCATAGCCGGTTTGCAGCGTCTCCTCGATCAGCAGACCGCGAAAGCCCGAGCAGTCGATGAAGAACTCGCCCCCGACCGTGCGGCCGTCCTGCAGGGTCAGGCCGGTGACGAAGCCGGTCTGCGGATGTTGGTCGACGCCGACGATGCGGCCCTCAACGCGGCGCACGCCTTGCGCTTCGCTGTAGCGGCGCAGGTACTGGGCGTAGAGCGCCGCGTCGAAGTGATAGGCGTGGACCAAGCCCTCCAGATAGCCCCCGCCCGCCGTCTGCAGCCGATCGAACTTGCCGGCGCGCGCGGCCAGGGCGTTCAGCGAATAGTCCCAGAGACTCTCGTCGTGACCCGCCAGGCGACGGCGCATCCAGTAGTGATGGAAGGACGCCATGCCCAGCGGCCGACCGACCGGTCCGAAGGCGTGCAGATAGGATTGGCCGACCGTGTGCCAGTCGACGAATTCGATACCCAGTTTGATCGTGCCGTTGGTGGCCGCGAGGAAGTCGTTCTCGTCCAGGCCCAGAAAGCTGTTCAGCAGCTTGATCGCCGGGATGGTGGCTTCGCCGACGCCCACCGTGCCGATCTCGTCGGACTCGACCACGGTGATCGCCACCGTCGGTCCCAGGGCGCGCGAAAGCATGGCGGCGCTCATCCAGCCGGCGGTTCCGCCGCCGACAATGGTCAGGGACTTCAGCCCGCCGTCCGTCATCACTGTTCCGCCCGGTTCGCCCCTGATGGGGTCTCTCATAAAAAAGCCCCCGCCAGATCGCTCTGGCGGGGGCTGTAGTTGGGGATAGTGGACCGCCTAGTAGCGGTAGGAAACGCCGATCATGTAGGTTGAGCCATACTCTTGATAGTCGATGGTCTGGCGCGGATCGTTGTTGTCGTAGGTCTTGAAGGGCTCGTTGGTGATGTTGTTGGCCTGCAGCAGCAGGGCCATGCCGTTCAGCGGGCCGTCGCGGAACTCGTAGCCGATCTGGGCGTCGAGCACCGATTCCGCTTCCACCGTGCGGAAGATCCGCGCGGCGCTCAGGCCGGCGACTTCACCCAGGAACTTGCCGCGATAGCGGTTGCTGACCCGGGCGTTGAAGCCGTTGTTTTCATAGTAGAACGTCGTGTTGACGACCTTCTTGGACAGGCCCGGGATGGTGATCGGATCCTGGTTCTTCTCAAGCGAGACTTCGCTGTCGGTGAACGAGCCGCTGACGATCAGACCGAAGTTCTTCAGCGGCTGCCACAGCATGTCGCCCTGGACCGAGGCCGAAAGTTCGATGCCGCGGATGTAACCACCCTCGCCGTTGTCCGGACCGGAAACCAGGCCCTGGGTCGTGCCCAGCGCAGCCTTCTGAGCTGGGCTCAGCAGGAACAGGTAGTCCGAGAAGTCCTTCAGGCTCGACGAGCTGGAGTTGACGAAGTTCGACAGCTCCTTGTGGTAGACCGCCGCCGAGATGTAGCCCGAGCGACCGAAGTACTTTTCGACCGACACATCGACGCCGTCGGCGATATAGGGCCGCAGCTTCGGGTTGCCGCCGTTGGCGCTGAAGTACGAGGTGTTCGGATCGGTCGAGGTCAGGCGCACGATGTTCTGGTTGAACGACTGGCTGGCGCGCAGTTCGTCCATCCGGGCGCGGGCCAGGGTGCGGGCCGCGCCGACGCGGACATAGAGCTCGTTGCCCATGTCGAAGGTCAGGTTCAGGCTGGGCAGGGCGTAGGTGTAGGTGTCGCCGTCGTCGGTCACGGTCGGGTTGGCCGTATCGTTCGGATTGACGGCCACGCCCTTCGAGAACTGATCGGTGCGAACCACCTGCAGGCCGACATTACCGCGAACCGGGATCTCGCCGGCCTGGGTGTCGATGCCGAACTTGGCGTAGGCCACCTGGACGTCTTCGCGAACCGACCAGTTGCGGGTCTGCACGGCCGGGTTCTGGTCGGCGATCAGGGTGTAGACGCCGTTCTTCAGCAGGTAGGTCGGATCATAGGCGAGCATGCCCGAGATGCCGATCATGTCCAGCTTGGCGACGCCGACGATCGCGGCGGCCGGAATGGCGCGGCTGAGCGGAGCGCCCTGGGCGATGCGGCCGCCGAAGGTCAGGAAGCTTTCATGGACTTCCTTTTCCTTCTCGCGACGGCTGGCGTTGAAGCCAACCTCGACATTGGCGATCGGGCCCCAGGCCAGGTCATGCTTGGCCGAGAAGCGCGCGGCCGACAGTTCGTCGGTGATGGACGGGGTGTTGTAGAAGCCCGCCTGGGTCAGCGCGCCGCCGGCGGCGCCGCCGCCCCAACCTTGCGGGTCGGTCAGCACGAACAGGTTGGCGTTGGTGTAGTCCAGCGTGGAGCGGAACACCGTGCCGCCGCCCGGGGTGGTCGTGAAGCCCAGGGTGTCGGTCGCGCCGACGCCGTTGGGACCCGTGCCCGAATAGGATTCGAAGATCACGTCGGTGCGGTCGGCCGAGGAGTAGCTCAGGTCGGCGACCAGACCCCAGCCGTTGTCGGTCTGGTAGTTGACGTTCCAGCCGGCTGACTTGAGGGTCGTGTCCCGGGTGTTGAGGTCGTTGCGCATCACGCCCTTGACGCCCGCGAAGGTGCCTTGGGTGATCAGGCCGGCTTCGGTGGTGCGGGTGGGCTGCAGCGAAGCAGACGACCATTGCAGGGGCAGTTCGATGCCGCGCAGGATCTGCTTTTCGGCGAATTCCGAATAGTACAGGTCCAGCGACGTGCTCAGCTTGTCGTTGGGCTTGTATTCCAGAACGCCGATGACGCCGGTGCGCTTGAGGTTGTTGGACTGGTTGTAGGGCTTGGCCCCGCCGATCACGCGATCATTGGCCGCGTTGATGGTCGGATAACCCCAGGCGTTGAAGCGACGGCTCTGGGTCGGGGTCGAGATGTCAGAAACGGCCAGGGCGACGCCGACGGTGTCATTGGCGAACTGGTTGACATAGGTGGCGCTGAAGCGGTGGCCGGTGTCCTTGGCGTCCGGGTTCAGCTTGTCTTCGCTGTTCATCTCGTAGCGTGCGTTCGCCGAGAGGATGCGCTTGCCGTACTTCAGGGGGCGGATGGTCTGCAGGTCGGCGGTGCCCGACAGGCCCTGACCGATCAGCGACGCGTCCGGCGTCTTGTAGACCAGGACGCCCGAGAGGATTTCCGACGGATACTGGTCGAACTCGACGCCGCGGTTGTCGCCGGTCGAGACCTGCTCGCGGCCGTTCAGCAGCGTGGACGTGAAGTCGGGGCCAAGGCCGCGGATCGAGATGACCTGGGCGCGGCCATCGAGGCGCTGCGCGGTCAGGCCGGGCAGGCGGGCCAGGGATTCGGCGATGGAGTTGTCCGGCAGCTTGCCGATGTCTTCGGCCGAGATGGCTTCGACGATCGAGGTCGAGGTCTTCTTGAGCGCGATGGCGTTTTCGATACTGGCGCGAATGCCGGTGACCACGATCGCCTCGACGGCCGTATCGTCGGCGGTCTTGGTGGTGGTTTCCTGGGCCTGCGCCATGCCGGCCGAGGCGAACAAGAGCGCCAAGCTGGTCGCTGCGCCGCCCATCAGACGCGCGCGGTTGTGCTGAGTTCTTGAGTTCATAGTCTCACCCTCCCTGTATCGGCTCTGCGCGTTTCTGACGCTGCGGTCGGAGCCGTTGTCGCAAATTACTGCAAATTAACGTGGTGTAATCAACCCAAAAAAACGCAAACCTTGTCGGGGCGCAAGCCGGGCGGGGCCGTTTCTGGCCATGGGTGATGTAAATTTGCCTCTTATCCGGAGCTGGTGGGCCCTTTATCCGCAAGGCAATGACGTTGTTGCGATTGACAGTCAGGCGAGGCGGCTGCAAATTTATGCAAATTATTGCAGTGGTCAGGGCCAATAACGGCTCGGCCGCGCGGTTAGGGGGAAACGATGTCGGCCTGGGGGTCCTGGCGACAACGGCTGGCGGCCATGGCGGCCGGCATGGCGATGACAGGGGGCGCCGGCGTGGCCGGCGCCGCGCCCGAGTCTGCCGCCTATCTGCAGCGTAAGGCCTCCGATGAGGTGATCTATTTTGTCCTGCCCGACCGGTTCGCCAATGGCGATGCGGTCAATGATCGTGGCGGTCTGACCGGCAGTCCGCTGGTTACCGGCTTTGATCCGGCGCGGGCGGACTTCTATCATGGCGGCGACCTGCAGGGCCTGACCCAGCGCCTCGACTACATCCAGGGCCTGGGCGCGACGGCCGTGTGGCTGGCGCCGATCTTCCGCAACAAGCCGGTGCAGGGATCGCCAGGCCGCGAATCGGCGGCTCACCACGGTTACTGGATTACCGACTTCACCGACGTGGACCCGCATTTTGGTACGCGGGCGCAGTTCAAGGCCTTTGTCGACGCCGCCCATGCGCGCGGGATGAAGGTCTATATGGACATCATCGCCAACCACACCGCCGACGTGATCCAGTACCGCGAGTGCCCGGCCAATGACTGCGGCTATCGCGGCAAGGCCGACTATCCCTACGCCCGGCGCGGCGGGGTGGCGGGCGCAGCCATCAATGAGGGCTTCGACGGTCGCGATTTTACCAGGCTGACCCGGCCCGACTACGCCTACAGCCCCTATGTCCCGGCCGGCGAGGCGACCGTCAAGACGCCCGCCTGGCTGAACGACCTGACCTATTATCATAATCGCGGCGACAGCACCTTTGCCGGCGAGAGCTCGCTGGACGGCGACTTCGCCGGGCTGGATGACCTGTTCACCGAGAACCCGCGCGTTGTGCAGGGTTTCATCGACATCTATGGCCAGTGGATCGACGACTTCGGCATCGACGGCTACCGGATCGACACCGCGCGCCATGTGGCTCCCGCGTTCTGGCGGGCCTTCATCCCGGCCATGCGGGCGCGGGCCAAGACCAGGGGCATCGAGAACTTTCATATCTTCGGAGAGGTGTTTGACAGCGATGTCGCCACCCTGGCCCGCCACACCCGGGTCGACGGCTTCCCGGCGGTGCTGGATTTTGCCTTCCAGTCCGCGGTCACCGAGATCGTCGCGCGCAAGGCCGGCACGGATCGGCTGGCCCGGGTGTTCGCCAGCGACGCGGTCTATGAGGGCGGCGAGGCGACCGCGCTGCAACTGCCCACCTTCCTGGGCAACCACGACATGGGCCGCTTTGGCCACTTCGTGCTGCAGGCCAATCCGGGAATTTCCGACGTCGAGCTGATGGACCGCGTGACCCTGGGCCACGCCCTGATGATGTTCTCGCGCGGTGTGCCGACAATCTACTATGGCGATGAGCAGGGCTTCACGGGCGACGGCGGCTATGCGGACTCCCGTGAGGACATGTTCGCCAGCCAGGTGGCCAGCTACAACGACAACCGGCGGGTCGGGAACACGGCCAAGGCGGCGGCAGACAGCTACCGCACCGACGGGCCGCTCTATCGCCGCATCGCCGACATGGCCAGGATTCGCAGCGGTCATGCCGTCCTGCGCTCGGGTCGTCAGGTGTTGCGCGCCCAGAGCGACAAACCCGGTATCCTGGCCTTCTCGCGGCTTGGCGAGCAGGGCGAATATCTTGTTGTCTACAATACAGGCTCCACGCCGATCGCCGCCCAGGTCGAGGTCGAAGCGACCTCGCGTGTCTGGCGATCGGTGCGGGGCGCCTGCGCCGGGGCCGCTAGCGCGCCCGGCAGCTATCGGGTCGAGGTCGGCCCGCTGGACTACATGATCTGCGTTTCCGAGGGGCTACAGTGACGGTCAAGGTTCTTTCACGTCCGGCTGTGGAGCCCGCCATGGACGCCGAATGGTGGCGCGGCGCGGTCATCTATCAGGTCTATCCGCGCAGCTTCGCCGACTCGAACGGCGACGGCGTCGGCGACCTGCCGGGCATCACGGCGCGCCTGGAGCACATCGCCTCGCTGGGCGTCGACGCCATCTGGCTGTCGCCGTTCTTCAAGTCGCCGATGAAGGACTTCGGCTACGACGTTTCAGACTATCTGGACGTGGACCCGATCTTCGGCACCCTGGCCGATTTCGACCGACTGATCGAAAAGGCCCATGGCCTGGGCCTGAAGGTCATCATCGACCAGGTGTTCTCGCACACCTCCGATGAGCATGCCTGGTTCGAGGCCAGTCGCCAGGACCGCACCAATCCGTATGCTGACTGGTATGTCTGGGCCGACGCCAAGCCCGACGGCTCGCCGCCCAGCAACTGGCAGTCGGTGTTCGGCGGCCCGGCCTGGACCTGGGACGCCCGGCGCGGCCAGTACTACATGCACAACTTCCTGGCCTCGCAGCCGCAGCTGAACGTTCATGCGCCGGCGGTGCAGGACGCCCTGCTGGCCAGCGCCAAGTTCTGGATCGACCGTGGCGTTGAAGGCTTCCGCTTCGACGCCATCAATTTCTCGATGCACGATCCGGACCTGACCGACAATCCGCCCCTGCCGCCCGGCGGCAAGCGCACCCGGCCGTTCGACTTCCAGGACAAGATCCACAACCAGAGCCACGCCGACATCCCGGCGTTCCTCAGCCGCCTGCGGGCCCTGACCGACGCCCACGGCGGCCGGTTCTCGGTGGCGGAGGTGGGCGGCGACCACGCCGATCGCGAGATGAAGCTGTTCACGGCCGGCGAGGATCGTCTCAACAGCGCCTATGGCTTCCTGTATCTCTATGCCGACCGCCTGACCGCCGAGATGGTGCGCAAAGGCGCGGCGATGTGGATGGGCGGGGACGGCGAGGGCTGGCCCTCCTGGACCTTCTCCAATCACGACGCGCCCCGCGCGGTGTCGCGCTGGGCCGAGGGCCGCGACCGCAAGACCTTCGCGGAAATGGCGCTGCTGCTGCTGGTGGCGCTGCGCGGCAATGTGTTTGTCTATCAGGGCGAGGAACTGGGCCTGCCCCAGGCCCACGTGCCGTTCGAGCGTCTGCAGGATCCCGAAGCCATCACCAACTGGCCCCAGACCCTGGGTCGCGACGGCGCCCGCACGCCGATGCCGTGGGTTTCGACCGCGCCCAATGCCGGATTCTCGGCCGTCGAGCCATGGCTGCCCGTCGATCCGGTCCATCTGCCGCTGGCCGTCGACGCGCAGGAAGCCGATCCCGCCTCGACCCTGCATGTGGCCCGCCGACTGATCACCCTGCGCCGCGCCCATCAGGCGTTGCGGGCGGGCAGGGTGAGCTTCGTCGAGACCAATACCCCTCTGCTGATCTTCGAGCGCGGGGAGGGGAGCGACGCGCTGCTCTGCGTGTTCAATCTGGGCCATGAGCCCGTCGCCTGGTCGCTGCCGGGCGGCTGGGCTGTGGTCGAGAGCGTCAATCTGACCGAGGACGGCGTTGTGCCGGCTTGCGGCGGGCTGATGGCGCGGAAAATCTAGGTGTCGGTTGAGTGTCCCTCAAAATCCGCTCTCCCCGGCGAAGGCCGGGGCCCAGATTCAGCTTGAGCATTTGGTGATGACCCGCCTTCCGCCTCAGCTCAAATCGACGACATCTGCGGGTTCGATCTGGGCCCCGGCCTTCGCCGGGGAGAGCGGAGAATTTGAAGAGTCACCCCCCGCAGCTTTCCCGGATGATCAGATCCGTGGGCACCCGCTCGGAACGGCTGGCCTTTTCGCCGCTGGCGTCCAGCAGCTTGGAGACCATCAGGCGGCCGGCCTTGGCCGTGTCCTGGGCGATGGTGCTGAGCGCGGGGCTGCTGTAGCGGGCGAAGGGCACGTTGTCGAAACCCACCACCGAGACATCGCCGGGCACCGACAGGCCGGCATGTTTCAGGGCGCGGATGGCGCCCAGGGCGATCAGGTCGGAGGCCGCGACCACGCCGTCGAACGCCACGCCGCGATGGATCAGGGAGTCGATGGCCGCCTCGGCGGACTCGACCTCGAAGTGGGCGGGCACGATCAAGTCGGGATCGATCTTCAGCTTCTGGTGCTCCAGCGCGTCCAGATAGCCGCGATGGCGCTGCATGGCTTCCGGGGCCTCGGTGTCGCCCAGGAAGACGATGCGCTTGCGGCCCAGCCGCGCCAGGTGGAGCGTCGCCCGGCGGCCGCCCATCGGGTTGTCGGAGCCGACCGAGCAATAGTTCTGGTCGGGCAGCTGCGCGCCCCAGACCACGAAACGGCCCTCGGTCTCGGCCAGGCGGTTGAAGGCCGCATGCAGCGAGCTCTGGCCCAGGAAGATCACGCCTTCGGCCCGGCTGGTGGTCATGGCCACCGACAGGTCCTCGAAATTGGCCGGCGCGATGTGGCTGAGCAGCACATCGCAGCCGCGCTCGCTGGCCGCCTCGCCGACACCGGCCAGCAGCTCCAGGAAGAACGGGTCGGACATGCCGCTGTCGCGGCCCTGCGGACGGGGCACGACGATGGCGATCGTCGCCTCGGCGCCGATCGGGCCGGCGGGCATGTAGCGGCGGAACGGATAGTCCATCTCGCGCGCCAGCTTCCAGATCGCCTGCTTGGTGCGCTTGTTGACGGCGGGACTGTCGTTCAGCGCCCGCGAGGCGGTCGAGATCGAGACCCCGGCCATCTTGGCCAGGTCTTCCAGACGGGTGACACCCTTGCTCATGCGGGGTTCTCGCCGACTGCAAAATTTGCCGCAAAAGTTTTCATAAGCCTGTTTAGGCGTCGGCAGGGAAGCTTGGCAAGTCCAGGCGCCGTCGACTTTCGTGGAGTTTCCGCATGCTGTTTCGCCTAGCCCTGGCGGCTTTCCTGCTGGTCGCCGCGCCATCCCTGGCGGCGACCTCGGCCCGGATCGCTTCGCCGGACAATGTGCTATCGGTCGAGGTGACCACCGACGGCGACGGTCGGCCCAGCTATGCGGTTTCGCGTCTGGGAAAGCCGGTGATCGCCCCGTCGCGCCTGGGCTTCATCCTGGTCGACGCGCCCAAGCTGGAACGCAATCTGGTGCTGGCCGGCGAGGCGACCAGAAGCTTTGACCAGACCTGGGAGCAGCCCTGGGGCGAGCGGCGGTTCGTGCGCAATCACTATAACGAGCTGCGCGTCACCCTGGCCGAGAAGAACGGCCTGCAGCGCCGCTTTGACGTCGTGTTCCGCGTCTATGACGACGGCGTCGGCTTCCGCTACGAGTTTCCGGACCAGACCAACCTCAAGACGGTGAAGATCGGCGAGGAGCTGACCGAGTTCAGCCTGGCCGAGCCGGCGACGGTCTGGTGGATCCCCGCCTTCGAATGGAACCGCGAGGAATATCTCTACAATCGCACCCGCGCCGAAGAGGTGGGCGACGCCCAGACGCCGATGACGGTGCGCACCGACAACGGCCTGCACATCGCCTTTCACGAGGCGGCGCTGGTCGACTATTCCGGCATGAACCTGACGCGGGTCGAGGGGCGGCGCTTCAAGGCCAACCTGACGCCGGGCATCGGCGGCGCCAAGGTGGAGCGCACCGCGCCGTTCCCGACCCCCTGGCGGACGATGCAGATCGCCGACACCGCCGGCGGTCTGGTGACCTCCAACCTGATCCTGAACCTCAACGAGCCCAACAGGCTGGGCGACGTCTCGTGGATCAAGCCGATGAAATATGTCGGCGTCTGGTGGGAGATGCATCTGGACAAGAAGACCTGGGCGTCCGGTCCCAAGCACGGCGCGACCACGGAAAACGCCATCAAGCACATTGATTTTGCGGCCAAACACGGCCTGGGCGGCGTGCTGGTCGAGGGCTGGAATGTCGGCTGGGATGGCGACTGGTTCGGCAATGGCCAGGACTTCAGCTTCACCCAGCCCTATCCCGATTTCGACATCAAGCGCGTCACCGACCATGCCCGCGAAAAGGGCGTGGTGCTGATCGGCCACCACGAGACCTCGGCCAATGCGGCGCACTATGAGAGCCAGATGGAGGCCGGGTTCGACCTCTACAAAAAACTGGGCGTCACGGCGGTGAAGACCGGCTACGTCGCCGATGCGGGTCAGGCCAAGGTGATGGGCCTGGACGGCAAGGTTCATTTCGCCTGGCACGAGGGCCAGGACATGGCGCGTCACCACCTGAAGGTCGTCACCGAGGCCGCCGAACGCCAGATCGCCATCAACGCCCACGAGCCGATCAAGGACACCGGCCTGCGCCGCACCTATCCCAACTGGATCTCGCGCGAGGGCGCGCGGGGCATGGAGTTCAGCGCCTGGGGCCAGCCGGGCAATCCGCCCGAGCACGAGGCCAACCTGATCTTCACCCGCATGCTGGCCGGGCCCATGGACTATACGCCCGGCATCTTCGGCATGAAGACCAAGGCCCCCGACGGCGTGGCCACCACCTGGGCCAAGCAGCTGGCGCTGTATGTCACGATCTACAGCCCCATCCAGATGGCGGCCGACCTGCTGGAGAACTACGAGGCCAACCCGGGGCCGTTCAAGTTCATCGAGGACGTGCCCACCGACTGGTCCGAAACCCTGGTGCTGAACGGCGAGATCGGTGACTTCGTCACCATCGCCCGCAAGGACCGCAAGAGCGACGACTGGTATCTGGGCGCGATCAGCGACGAGGAGGGCCGGGTGCTGACCGCGCCGCTGGGCTTCCTGGAGCCGGGCCGCCGCTATAAGGCCCAGATCTATCGCGACGGCGAAAAGGCCGACTGGAAGACTGCGCCGCAGGATATGGTCATCGAGGAGCGCGAGGTCACCAGCACCGACGTCCTGACCCTGCGCCTCGCGCCCGGCGGTGGCCAGGCGATCCGGTTCATGGCGGCCAGCAAGGGCAAGCCGCGGCAATAGGAGCAGGGCGCGGCGCTGCCGGCTTCGAAACACCTCGTCACCCCGGGACTTGTTCCCGGGGCCCATGGTTCAGCTTCATCGTGAGAGCGTTTTCAGGCTCCGCCCATGCGGCTGACGAATGGGTCCCGGGAACAAGTCTCGGGATGACGACCGTTTGAGAGCGCCTCGTTGGGGTGCGTTCTTGAATCAACGTCTCCGCATCCGGTCCGCGCCGGAAGCGGCTCTGCAAATTCTTGCAAAATTCGTGCAAACCTAGAGGCGCTTCAGGGCGCCTGAGCGCGCGAGATCCTGGTAGGCCTAGCCGTGTCAGACGTGAAGAGCCCTGGAATTGCCGCTGGAATCCCTTGAGATAAGGGAAATCCGGATTGCACGGCGCTACCCGACGTGCGCAAATGCCAGTCGCGAGATGTTATGAAAAAACTTGCGCATCATCGGCACGAATCGATGGGCGGGCGGGGAAGCGAATGACCAAGGCCAAGCTGAGTTTCTTCCAGATCTGGAACATGTGCTTTGGATTCTTCGGGATCCAGATCGGCTTTGGCCTGCAGAACGCCAATACCAGCCGCATCTTCCAGACCCTGGGCGTCGATGTGAACGACCTGGCGATCCTGTGGATCGCCGCGCCGGCCACCGGCCTGCTGGTCCAGCCGATCATCGGTTATTTCAGCGACAAGACCTGGGGCCGGCTGGGGCGCCGGCGACCCTATTTCTTCTGGGGCGCCATCCTGACGACGGCCGCGCTCTTCGTCATGCCCAACTCGCCGACACTGTGGATCGCGGCCTCGGCGCTGTGGATCATGGACGCCTCGATCAACATCACCATGGAGCCGTTCCGGGCCTTCGTCGGCGACAACCTGCCCGAAGAGCAGCGCTCGACCGGCTACGCGATGCAGAGCTTCTTCATCGGCCTGGGTGCGGTGCTGGCCTCGGCCCTGCCGTGGATGCTGACCAACTGGTTTAACGTCGCCAACACCGCGCCGGCCGGCCAGATCCCCGACGCGGTGCGGATCGCCTTCTATGCCGGCGGTGCGGGCCTGCTGCTGGCGGTGATGTGGACGGTGTTCACGACCAAGGAATACAGCCCCGAGCAACTGGCCGCCTTCGAGCGGGCTGACCGCGCTGACCGGCTGCAGGACGCCGCCGCCGAGCTCAAGCGCTCGGATCCGTCGATCAACGCCTATGGACTGCTGGGTTTCGGTGGCCTGCTGGGCGGCCTGGCCCTGGCGGCGCTGGTCTGGTCCCTGCGACTGGAAAAGGAACTCTACGTCCTGGCGGGCCTGCTGGCCGCGTTCGGCGTTGCGGGCGTGGTCGGCGCGCGCCTCAAGCGGATGGGGCGGACCGAAAACGGCTTCTCCGAAGTGCTGGAGGACACCTTTCTGATGCCCACCACCATGCGCCAGCTGGCCGTGGTGCAGTTCTTCTCGTGGTTTGGCCTGTTCGCCATGTGGATCTACACCACGCCCGCCGTGTCGGCCTGGCACTTCCACGCCGTCGACGCGACCTCCAAGGCCTATAATGAAGGCGCTGACTGGGTTGGTGTGCTGTTCGCCGTCTATAACGGCGTCGCCGCCCTGGCGGCCCTGTTGATCCCGACCATGGTTCGGCTGACCAATCGCCGCGTCAGCCATGCCGTCTGCCTGACCCTTGGCGCGGCGGGCCTGCTGTCGATCCCGCTGATCAGGGAGCCTGGCCTGCTGTGGATCTCGATGGTCGGCGTCGGCTTTGCCTGGAGCTCGATCCTGTCGGCGCCCTATTCGATCCTGGCCGGAGCCCTGCCGGCCCGGAAGATGGGCGTCTATATGGGCATCTTCAATTTCTTCATCGTCATCCCGCAGCTGCTGGCCGCCACCGTGCTTGGCCTGCTGCTCAAGACCTTCTTCGGCGGCCAGGCGATCTTCGCCCTGGTGCTGGGGGCGGCGTCCTTCGCCATCGCCGCGATCGCCGTGTTTGCCGTCACCGACCCCGATGAGGCGCCCGCGCGCGCCTAGCCGTCCCTCCCTTCACGAGGCTCTCCCCATGCGTATGTTCAAGACCCTGGCCCTGACCACGACCGCCGCCTTGGCTCTGGCGGGCGTCGCGTCCGCCCAGACCGCCCCCGGCGCCCCCGGCGCGCCCTCGACCTGGGCCTATGCGGCCAAGACCGGCGTGGGCGCCTCGTACGAGGCCTATGTCGACGGCGCCTACAAGGACGGCGGCCCGACCGGAACGGTGTCCAAGGTCTGGTTCTCGATCGCCGACGGCGTGCTGACCGAGACCATGTACGGCCTGATCCACGAGGCCCAGATCAAGCAGCTGCGCTTTGCCGTGCAGACCTCGACCGGCCTCGCCGTCGAGGGGACCGACACCGTCGCCAAGACGGAGTATCTGCACGTCGACGCCCAGGGCCGCCCGCTGTCGCCGGCCTACAAGGTCACCACCACCGACAAGCAAGGCCGCTTTGTCATCGAGAAGCGGATCTTCACCGACCCGGACCGCCAGAGCCTGGTCCTGCGCGTGACGGTCAAGGCGCTGAAAGGTCCCGTGACGCCCTATCTGCTGCTCGAGCCGCACATGGCCAATACCGGCGCCAACGACGCGGGCGCCGCCAGCACGGCGACCCTGACGGCTAATGAAGGCGACAAGTTCCTGACCCTGAAGGGCTCAAAGCCCTTCGTCGCCGCCAGCGCGGGCTTCATCGGCGCTTCGGACGGCCTGACCGATCTGAAGGACGGCAAGCTCGACAAGCTCTATGCCAGCACCGGCCCCGAGCGCGGCGCGATCATGCTGACCGGTCAGCTTCCGTCCACGGACAATGAAGTCAGCATCGACTACGCCATCGGCTTTGGCCCGACCGCCGTCGCCAGCGCCGCCGCCGCCGACGGTTCGCTGAAGACCGGCTACGCCAAGGTTCTGGCCGGCTACATCAGCGGCTGGGAAGGCTGGCTGGCCTCGCTGGCCGAACTGCCCCGCCTGCGCGAAGCGGCCATGGACGGCGGCAAGCTGGTCCAGGCCAGCGCCCTGATGCTGAAGGTGCAGGAAGACCGCACCTATGCCGGCGCCTTGATCGCCTCGCTGTCCAATCCGTGGGGCGACACGGTGGACGCCTCCAAGCCCTCGACCGGCTACAAGGCCGTCTGGCCGCGCGACTTCTACCAGTGCGCCATGGCCCTGGCCGCCCTGGGCGACATCCAGACCCCGCTGGCCGCCTTCCACTACCTGCCGACGGTTCAGGTCGGGCCCAAGACCAAGGGCAATACCGGCGCCGGCGGCTGGTTCCTGCAGAAGTCGGAAGTCGACGGCACGCCCGAGTGGGTCGGCGTCCAGCTGGACCAGACCGCCATGCCGATCATGCTGGGCTGGAAGCTGTGGAAGCAGGGCTGGCTGCCCGAGGCCGAGCTGAAGGCCTATTACGCCAGCATGATCAAGCCGGCCGCCGACTTCCTGGTCGATGGCGGCAAGGTCGGGCTGGGCTGGAACAGCGCCACCATCATCCCGCCGTTCACCCAGCAGGAGCGCTGGGAAGAGCAGGGCGGCTATTCGCCCTCGACCACGGCCGCCGTGATCGCGGGCCTGGTCACCGCCGGCGAGATCGCGGATCTGGCGGGCGACGCGGCCTCGGCCGCCCGCTATCGGGCCACGGCCGACGACTATTCGGCCAAGGTCGACAGCCGCATGGTCACGACCAAGGGCTCGCTGGGCGACGGCACCTACTTCCTGCGCCTCAACAGCGACCAGGACCCCGACAACAAGAGCCCGGTCGAGGAGCGCAATGGCCAGAAGCCGGTCGCCGAGGACCGGATGCTGGACGCCGGCTTCCTGGAGCTGGTCCGCTACGGCGTGCGCCCGGCCGACGATGCGGCCATCGTCGCCAGCCTGCCTGAGCTGGATGACGAGTCGATGGAGGATCTCTATCGCGTCCGCTACAGCTTCGCCTTCCCGGGCGTGCAGGGGACCTTCCCCGGCTGGCGCCGCTACGGCGTCGACGGCTATGGCGAGGACACCAAGACCGGGGCCAATTACGGCGCGGGCGACCAGATGCGGCCGGGCCAGCGCGGCCGGGTCTGGCCGATCTTCACCGGCGAGCGCGGCCACTACGAGATCGCCCGCATCACCCTGCGCGGCAAGCCGGCGCCGGGGGCGCTGGAGCCCGTGCGCCAGACCTATGTCAGGGCGATGGAACTGTTCGCCAATGACGGCCTGCTGATCCCCGAACAGGTCTGGGACGGCGTCGGCGCCGACACCGCCCATCCTTACGTGCGGGGCGAGGGCACAGACTCGGCCACGCCGCTGGCCTGGTCGCACGCCGAATACATCAAGCTGCTGCGCTCTGTGGCCGATGGCGTGGTCTGGGACAGCTACCAGCCGGTCAAGGCGCGCTACGCGCGCTAGCCATTTTCGACCCTCCCGCCTTGGGGCGGTGGTCCGTAGGGCCAGAGGGGCTGGCTCCGCCAAGGCCGAGCCAGCCCCTGCAGTCGCGGTGCGACAGCGCCGCCAGAGATGGAGCGCCTCCCCGTTTTGAGCCGCCCTAAACGTCGCGCCTGCTCGTGGTTAATGCCGGATTTACGAATCAGGGCCGATGCTCGGGGAGCCTCGACGTTTCCCCGGAGTGTCCCGTTCATGCCCGCGTTCCGTCGTTTAACGATCGCCTGGAAGCTGATCCTGGTCGCGGGCCTGGCCATTGGCCTGCTCCTGATCGCCGCCGCCTGGGCGGTCTCGTCACACACCAGCTCCATCGTTTCGGGCCTGACCAATCAGTATGCCGGCGCGGTGGCTGACGAGGCCATCGAGCAGGTCCGCAGCGACATCAACTCGGCCGCCGCGGCCGCCAACGCCATGACCGGTTCGATCGCCTCGGCCCATGAAGCCGGCCTGACTGAGCGCGACAAGTTCATCGCCCTGGTCAAGCCCAACGCCCTGGCGACCGAAAGCGTCATGGGCGCCTGGTTCATGGCCGAGCCCAATGCGCTGGACGGCAACGACGCCGCGCTCATCGACAATGCGGCCCTGGCCTCCAACAAGGACGGCCGCTTCTCGGTCTATTGGGTCAACCAGAACGGCGCGCCGGGTCTGGAACTTGAGTCAGACGGCTCTGATTTCGCCGAGGACTATTATACCGGCGTGGCGCAGTCCGGGAAGCCGACGCTGACTGAGCCGTATTTCGAGACCATCGCCGGCGGACAGGTCGCCATGTCGTCCGTCGCCCTGCCGGTGATGTCGGGCGGCAAGCTGATCGGCGTCGCCGGTCTGGACATGTCGCTGGACAACCTTTCCAAGGCGTTGGGCGCCCTGCACCCGCTCGAGAGTGGGCGCGTCATGCTGGTCTCCTCGGACGGACAGTGGGTGGCGCACCCCGACGCTGACCTTCGCATGAAAGCCTATGGCGACGCCGGCGCTGATGCCGTGCGCGCCGTGCTGGGCGGCGGGAAAGCGGTCGAAATCAAGGGGATCAAGGCCGGAGACGTCGCGATGATCCGCGTCGTCCATCCGATCGCCATGCCGGCCCTCAATACCACCTGGGCCCTGATCATGGACGTGCCGGTGACCGCCATCACGGGCCCGGCCGACAGGCTGGCCCGCATCCTGTTCATCGGCGGCGCGCTGATCACTCTGGCCGTGCTGGCGGCCCTGTTCTTCGCCAGTGTGACCCTGGTGCGCGGGCCCCTGGCGGGGCTGACGCGTTCGGTCGACAGCCTCAGCGCCGGCCAGTACGATCGGCCGGTCTCGGGCATTGCCGGCGGCGACGAGATCGGCGCCATCGCCCGGGCCCTGGACGGTTTCCGCCACGACCTCGCAGACGGCCAGCGCCGCCGCTCCGAACAGGAGGCCGAACGCGCGGTCGCCGAGGCCGAGCGCCAGCGCCACGGGATCGAAGCGCAGGCTCGCGCCGAAGCTCAGGCCACGGCTGTTTCGGCCCTGGGCGAAGGCATGGAAAAGCTGGCGGACGGTGACCTGATCTGGCGGATGCGCGAGGACAGTTTCACCGCCGACGCCCGCAAGATGCCGCGCGACTTCAACGCCGCCGTTGAAAGCCTTCAGTCGACCATGGCCGGTATCCTGACCGCCGCCCGCAGCATCCGCGCCGGCTGCGCCGAGATCAGCAAGGCCTCCGACGACCTGGCGCAGCGCACCGAACGCGGCGCCGCCGGTCTGGAACAGACGGCCGCCGCGCTCGACACGATCACCTCGACCGTCAGGCGCAGCTCCGAAGGCGCCGACCGCGCCCGTCAGGTGACCCAGAGCGCCAAGATCAATGCCGAGCGCAGCGGGGCGGTGGTCAAGGAAGCCGTCGAGGCCATGGGCGGCATCGAAAAGTCCTCCAACGAGATCACCAACATCATCGGTGTGATCGACGAGATCGCCTTCCAGACCAATCTTCTGGCCCTGAACGCCGGGGTCGAGGCCGCCCGGGCCGGCGAGGCCGGTCGCGGCTTCGCCGTCGTCGCCCAGGAAGTCCGGGCCCTGGCCCAGCGCTCGGCCGACGCCGCCAAGCAGATCAAGACCCTGATCCGCACCTCGACCGAGCAGGTCGGGCGCGGCGTGCGTCTGGTCGGCGAGACGGGCGAGACCCTTGACCAGATCCTGGTCCAGGTGGCCGAGATCAATGATCTGGTCGGCGAGATTGCCGCCTCGTCCAAAGAGCAGGCCATGGGCCTGGCCGAGGTCAATCAGGCGGTCAACCAGATGGACCAGGTCACCCAGCAGAACGCCGCCATGGTCGAACAGTCCACCGCCGCCAGCCATGCCCTGGCCAGCGAAGCGGCCGAACTGGAGCGCCTGGTCGGCCGGTTCCAGGTCGGCGCCGAGGTTCGTGAGCTGCGGACCCCGGTTGCGGCCCCGCGCACGGCCGTCGCCCCGTCCCGCGAGAGCTTCCGCCAGCGCTATGTGCAGGGGGCCAACGCCCTGAAGGTCGAGCCGTCAACGCGGCCGGGCGATTGGGAAGAGTTCTAGGGGCCGCGCGCTGGGGCTGCTGGTGGCGCCGGGAGCGGACCTCCTGAAGGTCCGCTGAGGGGTGTGAGCGGCCCTAAGATCCTCCGGCCCTCTGGGGGAGGTGGCCCAGAGGGCCGGAGGGGGCAGCGCGGCGCTGGCCCAGATAGAGCTCCACTCAACTCAAGCCAGTGCTGCCCCCTCAGTCGCTCCGCGACAGCTCCCCCAGAGGGGGAGCATCTGACGTCCGCAATGGGTCGAAAGCGGCACCTGCCTTCCCTCCCGAAAGCGGACACCCCGCGTCCTGCTCATCCTTAAATCTCCTGGATGCTGAAGCGTGCCGGTCTGTCCAGGTTGGTCAAGGACCGGTCTTCGACCGGCCGCTCCGCGGCGGCGCGGAGCGCCGTCCTTGAGCAACCTGGACAGACCGGCGATCGTCTCGCCGTGAGATTTAAGGATGGCTCCCTTCGGCGCGAAGGGGGGCGGGGCGCCTCTCCAATAAATCACCGTCATTCCCGCCCTTGTGGCGGGAACCCCTCTGTCCGCCGCAGGTGCGGGGGGGGGGCGAAGTGCGCGCGCACTTCGCTGGCGCTTCACGTGCGGGCTGAAACAGGGGTTCCCGCCACAAGGGCGGGAATGACGGGAGGTATGGGGATACGCCGCGCGGTATACCCGTTCTTTCCAAAGCCGAGCTCAACGAAATCAACCGCTTGTAAAATAGTTGATCGCGCCAATCCTCGGAGCTCAAACCTCCCGCATAATCATGGCTATCCCCGTCGCAAGGGGAGGGCGCCTGGTACCGGCCCAAAGCGGCGATGGGGATGGAGCTGAGCGGGGCCGCGACGCCCTGGAAGGCGGGTCGAGGTGTGCGGGCTGTCTCAGAAGGACGGACCAAACGCTGAGTGGCTCGTCGGCCGGGTGAACGCGGGTCGAAGAGGGCGAGGGATCGTAAACCCGCCTATCGCGCATCGTCGGCGTCGAGACGGTTAGCCGATCACACGTGTGACAGCCGAAGGCGTCTGTCACACGCAACTGGAATTTGACCTCTTGGCTTTGCCAAGAGGTCGGGGATGCGCGCCCGTACGGGGGCTCTTGGGTATCAGAGCTGAAAGACGCTCGCTTGGCCCGATCCTCACGCAAGAACAGCTTCTGCGAAGCGGACAGGTCGAGCCGAAACGCAAAACACACATCACGGTCATCCGGGTTCGTCCCGGCCGCTTCGCGCCTCCCCGACTAGCTCAGTGGCTGATGCCGCGTGAGGCCGAGAGCCCGTGTCCGTCACCCCCTCGCAATCACCCCCGAACGCGCTATATCCCCGCCATGGCTGAAGCTTTCAACGACAAGACCCTCGCCCCCGGCTTCCTGAACAAGGACAAGAGCGCCCGCTACGCCGAAGTGGCCGCCGAGATCGCCTCGGTGCTGGACGGCGAACCCAATGTCACGGCCCGCATGGCGACCGTGGCCTCGATGCTGGCCAACAGCTTCGACCACTATTTCTGGACCGGCTTCTATGTCGTGGATCCTGTGAAGGAGCGCGAGCTGGTGGTCGGGCCGTATCAGGGCACGCTGGGCTGCCTGCGCATCGCCTTTGGCCGGGGCGTCTGTGGCGCGGCGGCGGAAACGGGACAGACCCAGCTGGTGGCCGATGTCCATGCCTTCCCCGGTCACATCGCCTGCGACAGCCGCTCGGAAAGCGAGATCGTGGTGCCGGTATTCGACAAGGCCGGCCGGCTGATCGCGGTGTTCGACGTCGATTCCGACAAGCCCGCCGCCTTCGACGCGATAGACCAGCAGGGGCTGGAGACCATCCTCAAAACCACCTTCGGGTAACTGGCGTAAGGGTTGCAGCCTGTTCTCCATCATTCCCTAACCGCTTCGGTTTAGGACAGGTGGAACATGCTGAACGTCGAAACCCTGCACCCGAGCCATCTGGCGCCCGCCGACATCGCCCTGTGGCGCGACATGGCTGCGGCCGAGCCGGCGTTCGCCAATCCCCTGCTGGGTCCCGATTTCACCTTGGCCGTGGGCCGGGTGCGAGACGACGCGCGCGTCGCGGTGATCCAGAGGGACGGGGAAACGCTTGGCTTCCTGCCACACCATCGCCGGCCGGGCCGCCTGGCGCGGGCGATCGGCTCGCCACTGTCGGACTATCACGGCATCGTCTCGCGTCCCGATCCGGGCTTCACGGCCGAGGAGGTGCTGCGCGCCGCCGATCTGGGCGTGTTTCGCTATACCGGCCTGATCGATCCGTTCGGCCTGTTTGGCCAGCCTGCGCAGGGCGTTGAAGCCCAGTCCGGTTTCGTGATCGCGCCCGAAGGCTCGGCGGAGGATCACCTGGAGGTCGTCCGCGCCGCCAGCCCCAAGAAGATCAAGAACTACCGCCGGCTGGACCACAAGCTGGACCGTGAAGTCGGCGCGGTGCGTCTGGTCGCGGCCGATGCGTCGCGTCAGGCTTTCGACCAGCTGCTGGCCTGGAAGCGCGAGCAGCTGCAGCGCACCGGCATGCACGACTTCCTGCGTCCGGCCTGGACCAGCGGCCTGCTGACCGACCTGTTCCAGCGCCAGACCGGCGACTTCCAGGGCCTGATGATCAACCTCTATGCCGGCGACGAACTGGTGGCGGGGCATTTCGGCGTGCGTCTGGGCAGCGTCTATCACCCGTGGATCGCCTCGACCAATCCGGCCTTCGGCGCCTGGTCGCCGGGCCAGATCTTCTTCCTGCGGGCCATCGCCGCCATGCCGGAACTGGGCCTGAGCCGCTATGACCTGGGTCCCGGCCATGACCACTACAAGCGCGCCTACGCCTTCACCCAGACCCCGGTCCAGAGCGGCGCCGTGATGGCCGCCAGCGTGGCCGGCCTGATGGCCAGCTCGGTCGAAAGCGCCTGGAACCTGGCCGGCGCGGGCGGCAATGGCATGGTGGCGCGGCTGCGTCGCCGGATGGACGTGATCAACAGTGTCGAGCTGACCATGGGCGGACAGGTGCGCGGCCTGGTCGACGCCGTCGCCAGCCAGTCACGTCGTCGCGTCGGCGCTCACGAGGCCGGCTGATGGTCCACGTGACGGTGATGATCCCGACCCAGAGGCGGCTCGGCGGTCTGGCCGTCGCGGTGCGCTCTGTGTTGGCCCAGCAGGCGGTGGATTTCGCCGCGCTGGAAATCATCGTCGTCGATAACGATCAGGTCCCCTCGGCTCAGGCCACGATCGAGGCCCTGGCAGCAGGCGCGGCCTGCCCGCTGCACTATGTTCACGAGCCCCGCGCCGGGGTGGCCAACGCCCGCAACGCCGGCATGGCCAAGGCCTCCGGCGCCCTGATCGCCTTTCTGGACGATGACGAGGAAGCGCCCGAGGGCTGGCTCGCCGCCTTGCTGGCCGCCCAGGTTCGCTATGACGCCGATGTCGTGTTCGGACCGGTCCGGGCCCGGGCCCCAGACAGCGTCGCCGAGCATCGCGACTATCTGGAGCGCTTCTTCTCGCGCCTGGGTCCCGCCCAGGCCGGCGTCATCGACCACTATTACGGCTGCGGTGATAGCCTGCTGCGCCGCGCCGCCTTGCCCGATCCCGTCTCGCCGTTCGCGGCCGAGCGCAACCAGATCGGCGGCGAGGACGACATGCTGTTTGGCCAGATGCAGGCCGCCGGCGCGACCTTTGCGTGGGAGCCGGCCGCCTGGGTCTGGGAAGATCCCGTGCCCGACCGCCTGACCCTGGACTACACGCTGGCCCGCGCCTTCGCCTATGGCCAGGGTCCCTCGGCCCATTGCGCCGCGTCCAGCCCGCCAGATCCCTTGGGCGTGGCCCGCTGGATGGCGATCGGGGTGGGGCAGGCGGCCGTGTTCGGCGCGGTGGCCGGCGTCAAGTGGCTGACCCGTTCCAGTGACCGGGCCGACTGGCTCGACAAGGCCGCGCGCGGCCTGGGCAAGGCCCTGTGGTGGGGCCCCTTCAAGATCCAATTCTACGGGAGGACCGCGTGAGCATCATCCGCGACTGGACGCCCGAGAAGGCCAGGGCCTTCGGCGGCGAGAACCTGGCTTTCGAGCACGGCCTGCACGAACGCCCGATGTTCGACGACGAGGGCCTGGCGCGACTGCTGGACCTGTATCCCCGCGATCAGCTGGGCGTCTTCACCATGGGCGAGGACCCCAAGGCCTGGACCACCTGGCGCCGGGGCGCGGCCAGCGGTCTCTCGGGCGACCAGCTGCTGGAGGCGGCCAAGAGCGGCCGCATCTGGCTGAACCTGCGCCACACCAACGACCACGTGCCGGAATATGCCGCCCTGGGCGACGAGATCTTCGCCGAGAAGGAGGCTCAGGTTCCCGGCCTGCGCACCTTCAAGCGCGATCTGGGCATGCTGATCAGCTCGGCCAACGCCCAGGTGTTCTACCATCTGGATGTGCCGCTGGTGTCGCTGTGGCAGCTGCGCGGCCAGAAGAAGGTCTGGGTCTATCCGGTCGCCGATCCGTATGTCGGCGAGCTGGATCTGGAAAAGATCGTGCTGAAGGAAACCGCCGAGCAGTTCGCCTTCGATCCCGACTGGGACAAGGGCGCGGCGGTCTATGACCTGACCCCGGGCAAGATGGTCACCTGGCGGCAGAACGCGCCGCACCGGATCGAGAACGGTCCGATGCTGAACGTCTCGCTGTCGATCGAATTCATGACCCCGCCGGCCCTGATGCGGGCCAATGTCATCTACGCCAACGGGGTGCTGCGCCGCCGGCTGGGGGCAAGGCCCCGCATCCAGAGCGGCTTTGGCCCGACGGCGCTGGGCAAGCTGGCCGTGGCGCGGGGCGCCAAGGCCCTGAACCTGCAGACGCCGCATGTGCGCCACCTGCCGATCACTTTCGGCCTGGATGCGAGCAAGCCCGGCGTTCTGGTCGAGGGCCAGCGCGCCTAGCGCTTGCCCCGGCCCGCGCTTCATCGCAGAACACGACGATGAGTCAGGCAGTCACGATTGAACTGGGCGAGGGCGCCGAACATGACGCCCGGGCTCTGCGGAATGCGTTCGGGTGTTTCACGACAGGCGTCACGGTCGTCACGACCCTGGGCGAGGACGGGCGCAAGATAGGGCTGACGGCCAATTCCTTCACCTCGGTGTCGCTGGATCCGCCCCTGGCGTTGATCTGCGTGGATCTGAAATCCAGCAGCCTTGCGGCCCTGGATACGGCGGGCGTCTTCGCCGTCAATGTGCTGCCGGCCGAACAGCAGGACGTCGCGAGCCAGTTCGTGCGCAAGGGGGTCGACCGGTTCGCAGGGCTGGAGACCGAGGTCTGGCGCACCGGCGTGCCGATCCTGCCGGACTGCATGGCCAATTTCGAGTGTCAGACCCATCACGTCTTCGACGCGGGCGATCACCGGGTCTATGTCGGCCGGGTCGTGAAGCTGCGCTATGATCCCGATCACGAGCCGCTGGTCTATCTGCAGGGCCGGTTCCGGCGGGTTCACGTCGACGCGGAATAGACTGTCATCCCGGCCAGGCGCGTCGCGCGCCGAGCCGGGATCGCGGCGATCGCCTGCGTTTCCGGCGGTCCCGGGTCTTGGCCCGGGATGACAGCGCTATTGGTCGAATTTTCCGGCGCACGTCCTGCCGTTGAGATGCTATCGACGCGCAAAACAAGATCCAGGGAGCGCATCATGCGAGACATCGCCCATTTCGTGAACGGTCAGACCTTCGTCGGGACCTCGGGTCGGTTCGGCGACGTCTTCAATCCCAACACCGGCGAGGTCCAGGCCCGCGTGCAGCTGGCGACCGCCGCCGAGCTGGATGCCGCCGTCCAGGCCGCCGCCAAGGCCCAGATCGGCTGGGCGACGACCAATCCCCAGCGCCGCGCCCGGGTGATGTTCGAGTTCAAGCGCCTGATCGAGCGCGACATGAATTCGCTGGCCGAAATTCTGTCGTCCGAGCACGGCAAGGTCATCGCCGACAGCAAGGGCGACATCCAGCGCGGGCTGGAAGTCATTGAATTCGCCTGCGGTATTCCTCACATCCTGAAGGGCGAATACACCGAGGGCGCGGGCCCCGGCATCGACGTCTATTCGATGCGCCAGCCGCTGGGCGTCTGCGCGGGCATCACCCCGTTCAACTTCCCGGCCATGATCCCGATGTGGATGTTCGGCATCAGCATCGCCGTGGGCAACACCTTCATCCTCAAGCCGTCGGAGAAGGATCCGACCGTGCCGGTGAAACTGGCCGAGCTGATGATGGAAGCCGGCGCGCCCGAGGGGGTGCTGAACGTGGTGCACGGCGACAAGACCGTCGTCGACGCCATCCTGACCCATCCGCTGATCCGCGCGGTCAGCTTTGTCGGCTCGTCCGACATCGCCCACTATGTCTATCAGACCGGCACGGCGCACGGGAAACGCGTCCAGGCCATGGGCGGCGCCAAGAACCACGGCATCGTCCTGCCCGACGCCGACCTCGACCAGGTGGTCAAGGACCTGTCGGGCGCGGCCTTCGGCTCGGCCGGCGAGCGCTGCATGGCCCTGCCGGTCGTTGTGCCCGTGGGCAAGGCGACGGCCGATGAGCTGCGCGAACGCATGGTCGCCGAGATCGAGACCCTGAAGCTGGGCATCTCCACGGACCCCGATGCCCACTATGGTCCAGTGGTCTCCAGCCAGCACCGCGCCAAGATCGCCGACTACATCCAGATCGGGGTCGACGAGGGCGCCGAGCTGGTCGTGGATGGCCGCGATTTCAGCCTGCAAGGCTTCGAGAAGGGCTTCTTCATCGGCCCGTCGCTGTTCGATGGCGTCACGAAGGGCATGAAGACCTACCAGGAAGAGATCTTCGGTCCCGTCCTGCAGATCGTGCGCGCCGAGAGCTTCGAGGAGGCGCTCAGCCTGCCCAGCGAGCACCAGTACGGCAACGGCGTCGCCATCTTCACCCGCAACGGCCGCGCGGCCCGCGAGTTCGCCAGCCGGGTCAATGTCGGCATGGTGGGCATCAATGTACCGATCCCGGTGCCGGTGGCCTATCACACCTTCGGCGGCTGGAAGCGCAGCGCCTTCGGCGACACCAACCAGCATGGCGTCGAGGGCGTGAAGTTCTACACCAAGGTCAAGACCATCACCGCCCGCTGGCCGGAAGGCGAGGTCGAGGACGCGGCCTTCGTCATCCCGACGATGAAATAGCGCCAAGGGGGCGGCGATGAACGGTCTGGTTCGACGATCCTTTCTGTCCATCGCCGCCGCCGGCCTCGCCGCTCCGGCCGCCTTCGCCCAGAGCCGGGCCGAGTGGGCGGCGGTCGGGCAGTATGGCGACAAGGTCGCGCCGGTCACCGTTTTCGAACGGGACGGCGCGCTGCACCTCTTCGGCAAGGATCTGCCCGTGGCGCGGCTGACGGCGCTGGGCGGCGGTCGCTACGCTGTCGCGAGCGGCGGGGCGCTGGTCTTGGAGACGGGCGCGATCCGTTTGGACGGAACCCGGCTGGCCTTCCAGGATTTCGGCGCGCAGACTCAGGCGGCGATCCAGAGGGCCGTTCGTGCCGATCCGGTGGCCCTGCGCCAGCGGGCCCTGGCCGCGACGCCGCCAGTCGAGACCGAGGCGCATCTTCCGGCCGACCTGGTCGACCTGACGGCGATCGACCCGCGCATCCGGCTCGACATCCGCTATGCTGGCGCCGACAATTTCATGGGCATTCCGCTGTACGAACGCGCGGCCGCCTGGCTGCAGCGGCCTGCCGCGCAGGCCCTGGGCCGGGTGCAGCACGCCCTGGCCGGCAAGGGCTTTGGCCTGCTGATCCACGACGCCTATCGCCCCTGGTTCGTCACCTGGATGTTCTGGGAGGCGACCCCGCCCGAGAGCCACGCCTTTGTCGCCGATCCGGCCCGGGGCTCACGTCACAATCGCGGCTGCGCTGTCGACCTGACGCTGTACGATCTCAAGACCGGCAAGCCCGTCGAGATGCCCAGCCGCTATGACGAGTTCTCCGACCGCGCCTATGCCGATTTCATCGGCGGCACGACGCAGCAACGGGCCCTGCGCGCCCTGCTGCGCGACGCCATGACTGCCGAAGGCTTCGAGGTCTACACCGAGGAATGGTGGCACTTCGACTTTCGGGACTGGCGCCGCTACGGGATCGGAACCGCCACCTTCACCGAACTGGCCAAGCCCGCGCGATAGTCAGGCGCCCCGCGGTCGCCAGGGCAGGACCTCGGCGCTGTGGCCGATACCCAGCTTGGCGCAGTCGTGCTTCAGCGGGCAGGCGCCGCAGCTGGGGGCTTGATCCGGGCACAGCATCTGTCCCAGGCCCCGCTTCATCAGCCAGTGCAGCTCAAACAGGTCGTCGGCCGTCCAGGAGCCTGGCGCCAGCCGCATCAGAGCCTGATAGGCGAGGGTCGTATCCCCCGGCCCGACCAGTCCGATCCGCCTGGCCACGCGATGCACATGGGTGTCGACGACCAGGGCCCGCATGGCCAGACTGCTGAAATTGAGCACGCTGGCGGCGACCTTGACCCCCACGCCGGGCAGGCTTTGCAGCTCCCACCGCGCTTCGTCGACCGGTCGGCCGGCCAGATGGTTCAGCGACAGCCAGCCGACCTTCTGTTCGATCAGGCGCAGGGCGTGGGTCAGATGCCTGGCCTTGTCTTCGGCGCAGGTGACATCGCCGATGATCTCCAGGACCTGCGCGTCGGAGGTTCGGGCCAGGTCTTCCCAGCACCTGAACTCGGCCCGCAGGCGCAGGAACGCGCCCCACGACACGGCGTCGGGCGTGCGACCGCTGATCGACGACTTTACCAGCTGCGAGATCGGATCCATGCGCGCCACCGGCCGCTGCGGACCAAACTCGCACAGCAGGGCGTCGCGAACGCTTTCAAGCGGCGAGCGCGAGAGGCCTAGGGAAAGCTGCATGGAACGTCGCTCCGGAACATAATGAGAACATTATGCGGCGGAGATCCGATTGTCCACAGGCTGTGACTATTGTCGGGAGCCGCCCAGGAACGTCGCCATCCGGCGGCGCACGCGCTCCAGGGCCACCTTGACCGGCGTGGGCGCACGGGCAGGGGCGGGGCGTTCTTCCTCGGGCAGCGCTATGCCTGCGAAACGGGCGATCACGTCGCGCAGTTCCGGCTCCTGCACACCTAGGGCGGCCTCGGTCGGACTCATCCATTGCAAGGTGCGCTGGCCCTTTTCGGGCCAGGTGGCGTGCTCGCCGGTGACCTGGAGGGGATAGACATCGACCTTGACCAGCCGCGCCACACCGCTCTTCAGGCGCTTGAGATATTCATAGTCGCCAACGGACTGCTGCGCGATCACGCCATCGAGGCCAGCTTCCTCAAAGGCTTCCTGGGCGGCGGCGGCCGGATCGGTGCGCCCCTTCATCGGCCAGCCCTTGGGGATCACCCAGCGCTTGGTCTCGCGCGACGAGACCAGCAGGATCTGCAAGCCCGGGCCTTCGCCACGCCAAGGCAGCGCCGCGACCTGGCGACGCTTTCCAACACCTTGCTTGACCGGCTTTTCCGTCACTTCACCCAGAACCCTAGACCCGCATCCGTACCGACGGCGCGCGCCAGTCGACTATAGCGCCCGTGATTGCGTGAGTCGTCGAGTTCGGAACCTGAAAACTGCGGCGCATAGGCGCGTTGTGCAGGTTTGGCCGCGGTGAGGCCGAGACCCGCATCGCGAACTCGCTCTCGCCAAGGTCAGGGTTCGGCGTTGCGAAACCCGCCTCAGCTGTCACGGACCGTCGTCCGTTTGCGCATTATTGGTCCGGGCCATGCGCCGCACCCGGCTTTTGGGGTCATTTTTTTCTGGCGGTCGCAAGCGCGCGCAACCTCTCGTGCTCCCTGCGCGACTGAGGCATTATCCCCCGGCAACCGCCAGATCAGGAGTCGGGCATGGCGTTCACGCTGACCATCAATGGGGAAACCCGCTCGGTCGAGGTCGAGGGCGACACGCCTCTGTTGTGGGTCCTGCGCGACACCCTGGGCATGGTCGGGACCAAGTTCGGGTGCGGCGCGGCCCAGTGCGGGGCCTGCACGGTGCATATCGACGGCGCGCCGGTTCGCGCCTGCATCACGCCGGTCCGTCGCGTCGGCGACAAGAGGGTCGTGACCATTGAGGGCGTTGGCCAGGATCCGGTCGGCGCCAAGGTGCAGGAAGCCTGGAAGGCCATCGACGTGCCCCAGTGCGGCTACTGCCAGGCCGGCCAGATCATGTCGGCCACGGCGCTGCTGACCGCCAATCCCCGGCCCGATGATGCCGCCATCGACGAGGCGATGAACGGCAATCTGTGCCGCTGCGCCACCTACATCCGCATCAAGGCGGCGATCAAGGCCGCTTCCGGCCAGGGAGTTTGAGCATGGACGGCGAGATGCTCCGCGACCCTAACCGTCGTCTGTTCCTGCAGACCGGCGCCGCCCTGGGCGGCGGCCTGATGATGTCGTTCAGCCTGTCCGGACCCGGACAGGCGGCGGGCGACGGGCAGTTGAACGCCTATGTCCGCATCGGGCCCGACGGCGGCGTCACCATCGTCTCCAAGGTTCCCGAGGTGGGGCAGGGGATCAAGACCTCGCTGCCGATGCTGATCGCCGAGGAACTGGACGTCGAATGGTCGGCCGTCACCGTCGAGCAGGCCATCGCCGACACCAAGGTGTTTGGTCGTCAGGTGGCCGGCGGCAGCATGGCCACCACGCTGGAGTATGACGGACTGCGCCGCGTGGGCGCCACGGGCAGGGCCCTGCTGATCGCCGCCGCCGCCGCGCGCTGGGGCGTCGCCGCCGAGGCCTGCGCCACCGAGCCGGGCTTTGTGATCCACGCCGCCAGCAACCGCCGCCTGGCCTATGGCGATCTGGCCCAGGCCGCCGCGGGCCTGACGCCGCCTGATCCCAAGAGCCTGACGCTGAAGGACCCCAAGGCCTTCCGCATCATCGGCAAGCGCCAGCAGAGCCGCGACATCGACCTGATCGTCACCGGCCAGCCGGTCTATGGCATCGACACCCGCATGCCGGGCATGCTGTACGCCACCTTCGCCAAGGCCCCGACCTTCGGCGCCAAGGTGGCCAGCGTCGACCTGGCCCCGGCCAAGGCTGTGGCCGGCGTCAAGGACGCCTTCGTGGTCGAGGGCGGAACCAATCTGGCCAGCATCCTGCCCGGCGTTGCCGTGGTCGCCGACAGCTGGTGGGCGGCGCGCAAGGGGCGTAACGCCCTTGAGATCAAATGGGCCGAGCATCCCACCGGGGCCCAGAGCAGCGCCGGGTTCGCCGCCAAGGCGGCTGAACTGGCCAAGGCGCCCCCGCATCGCACGCTGCGAGCCGACGGCGATGTTGACGCCGCCCTCAAGGGCGCGGCCAAGCTTGTCAGCGCCGCCTACAGCTACCCCTTCATTGCTCACGCCAATCTGGAACCCCAGAACTGCACGGCCAGTTTCAAGGACGGCAAGGTCGAGATCTGGGCCCCGACCCAGAATCCGGAGAGCGGCCGCAAGCTGGTCGCCGCCGCCCTGGGGATCACCGAGGCCGACATCACCATCCATCTGGTTCGCGTCGGCGGCGGCTTTGGCCGACGCCTGATGAACGACTACATGGTCGAGGCGGCGGTCATCTCGAAACTGGCCGGCGCGCCGGTCAAGCTGGTGTGGACCCGCGAGGATGATACCCAGCACGATTTCTATCGTCCCGGCGGCTGGCACAATTTCACGGCCGGCCTCGACGCCAAGGGCGACCTCGTCGGTTGGCGCGACCACTTCGTGACCTTCGGCGAGGGCGAGCAGTTCGCGACCGCCGCAGGCATGAACGCCACCCAGTTCCCTTGCCGGGCCGTGGCCAACTACAAGCTCGACGTTTCGGTCATGCCGCTGGGCGCGCCGACCGGCTTCCTGCGAGCACCGGCCAACAACGCTTTCGGCTTCGTCATCCAGAGCTTTACCGACGAACTGGCCGTCGCTTCCAAGCAGGACCCCGTCGCCTTCCGCCGCAAGCTGCTGGGCGAGCCGCGCCTGCTGGGCGAGGCGGGGCAGGGCGACAGCTTCCACACCGGACGCATGAGCGGCGTGCTGGACCTGGTGGCTGAAAAGTCCGGTTGGGGCCGCAAGACCGCCAAGGGTACGGGCCTGGGCGTCGCCTGCCACTACAGCCACCTGGGCTATGTGGCCGTGGTCATGGAGGTTTCCGTCGCCAAGGGCGGCGCGCTGAAGATCCACAAGGTCTGGGCCGCCGTCGATGTCGGCTCGCAGATCGTCAATCCCAGCGGCGCCGAACAGCAGGTGCAGGGGTCGATCCTGGACGCCATCGGCAGCACGCTGCATCAGGCGATCACCTTTGAGAACGGCGCGACCACCCAGGGCACTTTCGCCGACCACCCGCTGCTGAGAATGGCCGAGGCGCCGCCCATCGAGGTGCATTTCAAGCTCAGCGACAACCGGCCCACAGGGCTGGGCGAGCCGGCCTATCCTCCGGCCCCGGCGGCGCTTTGCAACGCCATCTTCGCGGCGACGGGCAAGCGCATCCGGTCCCTGCCGATCGGTGATCAACTGGCCTGAGGGCGAGCCGCCTGCTAGGAGCGGAGGCTCGCTTCCAGCAGGGTCGTCCCATGTCCACCGTCACCGTCGTCAGCCATCCGCTCGTGCAGCACAAGCTGACCAAGATGCGGGACAAGACCACGTCCACGAAGACCTTCCGCGCCCTGATGCGCGAGACGGCGACCCTGATCTGCTACGAGGTCACCCGCGACCTGCCGATGGATGACGTCCAGATCGAGACCCCGGTCGCCCCGACCATGGCCCGGGAGATCGCCGGCAAGAAGCTGGTGTTCGCCCCGATCCTGCGGGCCGGCCTGGGCATGGCTGACGGCATGCTGGATCTGGTGCCCTCGGCCCGCGTCGCCCACATCGGCCTCTATCGCGATCCGGAGTCGCTGGAGGCGGTCGAATACTACTTCAAGGCTCCGCAAGACATCGCCGGCCGTCTGGTCATCGTGGTCGATCCGATGCTGGCCACCGGCCACTCGGCGATCGCGGCGATTTCACGCCTGAAGGCGGCCGGCGTTACCGACCTGCGCTTTGTCTGCCTGCTGGCCGCCCAGGTCGGGATCGACAACCTGCGCGCCGCCCATCCCGACGTGCCGATCTGGACGGCGGCCATCGACGCGCAGCTCAACGACCACGGCTACATCGTGCCGGGCCTGGGCGACGCCGGCGACCGCACCTTCGGGACGCGCTAGTTAGGCAGGGCTTTGACGAAAGCCTTCACCACGCTGGCCGAATTGTCCGAGGCCAGCTGCATGAAGGTGTGCATCTCGTTGGCCTCGTCGCCGCCGCCGGCCAGGTCCGACAGGCTGCGGAAGGCGATGAACGGCGCGCCATTGGCATAGGCCACATGGGCGACGGCGGCGCTTTCCATGTCCACAACGCGGGCCTGGAAGGTGGCGCGGGCGTATTTGCGATAGGCGGCGTTGTCGAGGAACACCGGCGCCGAGATGCCGTTGCCGCCGACCACCACCTTGGGCGCGTGAACCAGGCACTGGTTGGTGACGCATCGCGCCAGTGAGACCGTCGAGGCGATGGTGCGCGCGATCTCCAGCATGGCCGGATCGACCGGGAACCAGCGGCGGCGCTCGGGCGGACCGTCGGCTCGGGCGATCATGATCGAGCGCGGGATCATCATTCCAAAGCCCGGCAGATCGTCATTGCGCGCCGACTGCGAGACCTCGAAACCTTTTTCGGTCTCGCGGGCGAAGGCCGTCTCCAGGTTCTGGCTCCACTGGTCGGCCACGATCACGTCGCCGATATCGAGACCTTCATCCACCCCGCCGGCGATGCCCGAGAACACGATACGGGTGACGTTGAAGCGGTCCAGGGCCAGCTGGGTGGTCATGGCGGCATTGACCATGCTGACGCCGCTGAGGAACAGCACGATCGGTTTGCCCTCGAGTTCGCCCGTCGTGAAGGTCACGCCCGCCGCCGTATAGCGCTTCTGGTCACGGGTGGCCGAGGCCAGGGCCGTCAGCTCCGGCGGAAAGGCCGAGATCACCGCGATGCGCGGCGCGGCGTCGAAACGCTCGGCCGCTGCGGCGGGCAGAACCGTGAAAAGGCAGATGGCAAGGGCGGCAAACAGACGCATGGTGAAACTCTCTTGGGGGAACTGCGGACGAAGGCAGCACGTCGGTGAGCGCTTGGACATAGCCTGGCGGCGATCCTGGGCCAATCGCCGACCCTTTGATCAAGCCCAGGTCATCGACGGGGCCCTTTCCACCAGGGCGTCACGACTTTGCGCAGCACGCGGGAGATTCCCGCCACGTTAACCGGAGGTGCAGACAGGGCTGGCAGGGTGGCGCGGCATGACCCGAGCCCAGCCATCCCCGTATTGGACCGACCAGGCTCGCCAGATCGCGGCTGCCGCCGCTCTGGGTCTGGTGGTGGCGCTGCTGGCCTATGTCTGTGTCGAGCTGCCGCGTGACCTGAAGCAGGTCGCACCGATCTGGCTGGCAAACGGTGTCGTGCTGACGGTGCTGCTGTGGACCGATCGCTCGCGCTGGCCGCTGCTGATCGCCTTCACCCTAGCGGGAAACATAGCCGCCGGCCTGCATGGAGGCGGGCGGCTATCGGTGGTCCTGGGACTCAGCTTCGCCAATGTCGTCGAATACCTGCTGTCGGCCCTGGCCCTGCGACACGTGCTGGGTCGCGATATCGATGTCAGCCGCCCCCGCGACCTGGGCTGGATCGCGCTGGTCTGCGGGTTGTGCACGCCCCTGGTCTCGGCCGTCATCGCGACCACCGTCCTCTACGTCTCGCGAGACGCCGACCCTGGTCGCACAATGGTCAGCTGGGTCCTGTCTAACGCCCTGGGCCTGATGCTGGTGACGCCATCCCTGATCGCCTTTCGTCAGGCTCGCGCGCTGCTGGTCGAGCGGCCGGTCAGACGGCGCGGCTGGATCGCCCTGGCGGTGCTGGTCCTGGCCATCGTGCTGGTCTTCACCCGCCCCCGATATCCGTTGCTGTTCATCATTCCGCCGGTCCTGGTTTTTGTGGCGCTGGAGCTGGAATTCCTCGGCGCAGCGGTGGGAATTCTGATCCTGTCGGGTCTGGCGATCGGCTTTACGGCCATGGGGCTGGGTCCCGTCGCCCAACTGGCCGAGAACATGGCCGAGCAGGCGCTGTTTCTGCAGGTCTTTCTGGTTGTCTCGATCTTTGCCGCCCTGCCTCTGGCGACGATCAACGCGCAGAGACGGCGCTTGCGGGATTTGGCCCAGGAGCAGACCCGTTGGGCCGATATGGCCGAAAACCTGGCCGGGGTCGGCTATTGGCGGTTCAATCTGAACACCGGCGCCATGACCTGGTCAGATCAGATGTACGTCATCCTCGGGGTTGACCCAGGGACGGTGATTTCCGCCGACGACTGGCTTGCTGCGGTTCATCCCGAGGATCGCGAGAACGCGCGTCTGCGCTACCGCGCGGTGCTCGAGACCCAGGCGTCCAGTCCTGCCGCCCAGACGCGGCTGCTGCGCGCTGATGGCCAGGTCCGGTATGCCACAGGCAATATGGCGGTCGAGCGCGACGCTGAAGGGCGACCGATCACTGTCTTTGGCGTGATCCTGGACATTACCGCCCAGAAGGCCGCCGAGCAGGCGATCGTCGAAAGCGAAGCGCGGTTCCGGATGCTGACAGAGAATGGCAGCGACATCCTCGCGCATTCGGATGTGGACGGCCGGATCACCTATGTCTCGCCGTCGGTCGAACATCGTCTGGGCTTCAGGCCCGAGGAACTGATCGGTCGGCGCTTTGTGGACCTCATCCATGAAGACGATGTCGAGGCGATCCGCAGCGCCCTCCGCGACCAGCTCGCGAGTCGGGGACGGGTCTCGCCCACGCGGGTCGAGTACCGGTCGCGTCACAAGGACGGGCGGGAAATCTGGTTCGAGGGTCGCCCGACCCTGGCCCTTGACCGCCTGACGGGCCGGGTCAGCGGGGTGACCGACATCGTCCGCGACATTTCGCGGCGCAAGATGCTGGAGATCCAGCTGCGCCAGGCGCGCGCCGACGCCGAGGTGGCGGCAACCGTCAAGGGCGAATTCCTGGCCAATATGAGCCACGAGCTGCGCACGCCGCTGACCGCAGTGCTGGGCTTCACCAAGCTGATCGAGGAGCAACCGGACCTTACCGCCTCGACGCGCGGCTATATCGAGCGGGTCTCCAACGCCGGCAAGGCGCTGCGGGCGACCGTCAACGACATCCTGGACTTCTCCAAGCTGGAGGCCGGGCAGGTTGATATCAGGCCAAGGCCGATGTCGCCCACAGAGCTGGCGCGTGAGGCGATCGAACTGTTCGATGCCCAGGCCCGGGCCAAGGGCCTGTCGCTGACGCTGTCGGGCTTTGAAATCGTGCCCCAACAGGTGCTGGCCGACCCGGACCGTCTGCGTCAGATCCTGCTCAACCTGATCGGCAACGCCGTGAAGTTTACCGAGCAGGGCGGGGTCGATCTCGAGGCAGCCTACGACTCCGCGACGCAGCGCCTGTCGTTCGCGGTGGTCGACACGGGCCCCGGCATGCCCGACGACCAGATCGGACACCTGTTTCAGCGCTTCTCGCAGGTCGATGGTTCAGCCACCCGCAAACATGGCGGCACGGGCCTGGGTCTGGCGATCTGCAAGGGCCTGGTCGAGGTCATGGATGGCGATATCGGGGTCGAGAGCCGCGAAGGCGAAGGCTCGCGGTTCTGGTTCTCGCTGCCCGCGCCGTCCGTCGATCAAGGCGAGGACCAGACTGTCGCGATCGACCAGCCTCTGGCTCTGCCCGACAACTGCCGGGTGCTGATCGTCGACGACAACCGCGCCAACCGCGAACTGGTTCGGGCGATCCTGGGTCCGTTCGGCGCCGAGATGACCGAGGCGGCCGACGGCGACGAGGCGATTTCCAGCGCGCGAGAGACGCCCTTCGACGTCATCCTGATGGACCTGCGGATGCCCCGGGTCGATGGCCGGGCTGCCGCCGCCCGGATCCGCGAGGGCGGCCTCAACGCCAGGACGCCGATCCTGGCCTTTTCCGCCGACGCTTCGACCCTGGCGATCGACGCGGTCTTTGACGGTCAGATCACCAAGCCCCTGTCGAGCCTGGGACTGATCGAAACCCTGGCGCGGACCCTGTCGACAAGCAGGGTTTGACGAAGCCGGCTCGAAACGACCAACTGTCGACGATCCCTGTCCCGCCGGTGGCGAGGCCCCTGATTCCGTTTCGAGCCCGATCGCGACCTGATGTCCAAAGCCGCGTCCCTGATCTATGTCGCCGACGATGACCCCAGCATCCTGGAGCTGGTCTCGATCGTCTTGACGCGGGGCGGTTTCGAGGTGGTCGGGTTCGAGACCGCCGACGCCCTGACGGCGGCGCTCGCCCTGCGAGTTCCCGCCGCTGTGCTGCTGGACGTGCGAATCCCGGGGCTGAGCGGTCTGGACGCGCTCAAGGCCATCAAGGATAACCCCGCCACCGCCCGTATTCCCGTGCTGATGTTGACCGGCGATGGCCGGCTCGACCGCATCGTCCTGGCCATGCAGCTGGGGGCGGCGGGCTATGTGATGAAACCCTTCGACGGCGCGCAGCTGGTCGAGCGGGTCGGTAGTCTGCTTCCCTAGGCCCAGCCTACTTGGGCAGGGTGAAGGCCCGCCAGGCCAGCACGGCCCAGCCGGCCATAAAGGCCAGGCCGCCCAGCGGCGTCACCGCCCCCAGCCAGCGCGGACCGCCCAGGGCCATGGCGTAGAGCGATCCCGAGAACAGCACCGTCCCGGCCAGGAACAGGCCGGCGACCAGGCCCATGCCGCGCGCGCCGGCCCGGCCCAGGGCGAAGGCGCCGAACACCGCCAGGGCGTGGGTCATCTGGTACAGCGATCCGGTGCGCAGCCATTCGGCCGGCTTGGGCGCCTCGACGCCATGCGCGGCGAACGCGCCCAGCGCGACGGCGCACAGGCCGCTCAGCGCCGCCAGGCCCGTCCAGGTTCGGGATGTCCAGGTCGCCATCGGCTTACGCTCCGTCACTGTTGCAATCGCCCGGCGCGACCTTAACGTTGTTCACCTGTCCGTAAAGCCGCCCCGTCAGAGGGCCCGGCGCGAGCAGTTGGGAGGACGGCATGGCGCTCACCTGGGGTGATGACTATCCCATTCATCAGACGCCGGAACCGGTGGCCTATGCCGGCACCGATCGGAACTTCTACGATCGCTATTTCTTCAACGGCTACGCGCTGGACGGCGATGGCGGCGACCTGTTCTTCGCCGCGGCGTTCGGCGTCTATCCGCACCTGAACATCGCCGACGCCGCCTTCTGCGTGATGAAGGACGGCCGGCAGGTCAATCTTCACGCCAGCCGCTGGCTGCGCATGGAGCGGATGGACCTGAACGTCGGCCCGATCCGCATCGAGGTGCAGCAGCCGCTTCAGCGCCTGAAGCTGACCGTGGATTCGCCCGAGCACGCCATCCGCGCCGAGATCGTCTTCGAAGGCCGCGCCTTCCCGATCGAGGAGCCGCGCTTCATCCGGCGCAACGGCCCGCGCACCTTCATGGACTATACGCGCCTGACCCAGAACGGCCGCTACAGCGGCTGGATCGAGGTCGATGGCGTCCGCAGTAGCGTCGACGGCTTTGTCGGGACGCGCGACAGGTCGTGGGGCGTGCGCCCGGTCGGCATGCGTGATCCGCAGGAGGCCGCGCCAACGGCGCCGATGCAGTTCTTCTGGCTGTGGTCGCCGTGCAATTTCGCGGACGGGGGCCTCTTCTTCCACACCAATGATGACGAGCTGGGCCGGCCCTGGAACCGCAGGGCGCTGTGGCTGGCCGACGGCGGCCGAGAGGACGGGGAGGGCGAGTTCGAGCAGGCGGTCTGCGCCGTCGACTGGCGCTCGGGAACGCGCCATGCTCGCGCGGCGAGCCTGGATCTGGGCGCCGGCGGCACGGCGGTGATCGAGCCGCAGACCGAGTTCTTCATGCTGGGCCTGGGCTATGGCCATCCGGTCTGGGGGCACGGCCTCAATCACGGCGAACTGGCGGTGGAGCGCGAGGACTTCGTCACCGCCGACCTCGAACGCCGGATGCCGCATCATCTGCATGTCCAGGCGCTGAGCCGCATCACCTTCACCGACGCGGACGGCCGCGCCCGGGTTGGACGGGGCGTGTTCGAGCAACTGGCGCTGGGTCCGCACGCGCCTTCGGGCTTCGCCTCGATCCTGGATGTCGCCCCATGACCCTGGCCGAGCGGCTTGAAGCCTATCTGACCCGCCATTTCGGCGCCCCCACCACCGTGCGCGACCTGTCGCGCATCCCTGGCGGCGCCAGCCGCGAGACCTATCGCTTCGACGCGATCGTCGACGGCGTTGTCCGGCCCCTGATCCTGCGCCGCGATCCGCCTGCCAGTCTGATCGAGACCGACCGCAGCCTGGAATATCTGGCCTTCCAGTCGTTCCATGACCGCGCGCCCGTTCCCGAGCCGATCGTGTTGGAGACGCAAGGCGCGGAGCTGGAGCGGCCGTTCTTCATCATGACCCGGGTCGATGGCGGCGCGGCGGCCTCGCCCTTCACCGTCCAGCCCTATGGCCCGCACGCCCAGGTGATCGGCGAGACGTTCTTCGCGGCCCTGGGGGCGATCGCGGCGACCGATCCGGCGGGTCTGCCCCTGGCCCAGGCCGCCGTTGCGCCCGAGCCCGGTGAGTGCTGGCGCGTGGCCCTGGATCACTGGGCCGCCGTGATCGAGGCCGACGAGCAGCATCCGCAGCCCATCGTCCGCGCCGCCATCCGTCGCCTTCGCCGCGCGCCGCCGCCGCCCGCGACCGCCGTGCGCGTGGTGCATGGCGACTATCGCACCGGCAATTTCCTGCATGACGGCGAGGGGAAGATCCTGGCGATCCTCGACTGGGAGATGGCGCATCTTGGCGATCCGCTCGAGGACCTGGCCTGGGCGATCGATCCGCTGTGGGGTCACTATGATGAGGGGCGCGTGGCGGGGATGATCCCGCGCGACGAGGCCCTGGCGATCTGGAGCCGGACCAGCAACCTGCCCGTCGATCCGGCCGCCTTGGCCTGGTGGGAGCTGTTCAGCGCCGTGAAGGGCCAGGCGATCTGGACCTCGGCGGCGCGGGAATATCGCGACGGCGGCTTCAAGGACCCGGTGCTGGCCATTTCCGGCTGGTACACCGCGCGTCGACACGATCAGATCCTGGCCGATGGCCTCATGCGCCTGGAGTGCCTGTCATGACCCCGAGTTTGCCCGACATCCTGGTTGGCAATTTCCTCTGCGTCGCCGAGCCGCCGCCGCCCGAATCCGCCGGCGAGTTCATGGCCGGCAAGGTGGCGGTCGTGGCCCTGCTGTCGCTGCTGGCCGCCCAGGAGGCCGAGCGCGGGCCTTCGGCGCGGGTGTGGGAGAACGCCACCCTGCGCGCGGTGCTGCTGGACGCCGCGCCGGTCTATGGCGAGGCCTTCGCCGAGGCGGCGGGCGCCGCCGACGGCGACTTCACCCTGGCGGCTCTGGACCGCGCCAACGCCACCCTGCGGCGGGCGCTGATCGCGCTGCACGAGGCCGTCGAGGCGGCTGGCGACACCGCACGCGACCACGCGATCCTGCGGCTCTATCGCGACATGGCCCATGCCCGGCGACTGGACATGCCGCCGTTGCCGGGGCGGTAGATCTACTTCTTGTGCTTCATGTGATCGGCCACTTCTTCGGGGCCGATGTCGATGAACCCGGGGGCCGAGGCGTTGTAGGTCTCGGCCTTGCCCAGGTCGATGACCACGCTGCGGTGGCCTTGCCAGATCATGTGGACGGCCACGTAGAGCACGATGGCCAGGCCGACAAAGCCGATCCAGCGATGCTTGTGCAGCAGGCTGGCGATGGCCGAGGCGGCCAGGCCCATCAGAACGATCGACAGCAACAGGCCAAAGACCATGACGCCGGGGTGCTCGCGCGCCGCGCCGGCCACGGCCAGCACGTTGTCCAGCGACATCGAAACGTCGGCGATCAGCACCTGGATGAAGGCCTGCTTGAAGCTCTTCACCGGGCGGGCGCGCGGTTCGGTCGTGGGGTCGTCGTCGATCGACGCGACGGCGTCGGCCTGATCGTGGGTGGCCTGCTCGCGCAGTTCCCGCCACATCTTCCAGCAGACCCAGAGCAGCAGCACGCCCCCGGCCAGCAGCAGGCCGATCACGCCCAGCAACCAGGTGGTGATCAGCGCGAAACCGATCCGCAGGACGACCGCCGCGCCCAGGCCATACAGGATGACCTTGCGGCGATCCTTGACGGCCAGACCGCCGGCCGCGAGGCCGACGGCGACGGCGTTGTCGCCCGCCAGAACCAGGTCGATCATCAAGACCTGCAGGAAGGCCATGAACGGGCCGTCCAGCCCGCCCGCCTGGGCAATCAGAGTGTCAAACATGACCCCTCATGCGGCAGGGCGGGCGGTGTTGCAAGTCCGACCTAGTGGTGGGCGTGCTCGAGTTCCTTGCCATGATGCGGATCATGGGCGTGATCGGTCTTGGCATGACCGTCGTGCGCATGGTCGTCATGGCCGTGATCGGCGGCATGGTCGTCGTGCCCGTGATCGTCATGGTGACCATGATCGTCATGAGCCGACACGGGCGCCGCAGCGGCCACTGGCGTCACATGAGCGACGTGCTCGGCCGGAGCATGCGGATCGGGATGAGCCCCGGCATGCGGGTCAGCCGCATGGCCGTGATCATCATGGGCATGGTCGCCATGGCCGTGGTCGTCGTGCGCATGAGCGTCGTGGCCATGGTCGTCGTGGTGACCGTGATCCTCATGCGCCGACACCGGCGAAGCGGCGGCTACGTGGGCGACATGCGCGGCCGGAGCATGGGCGTCGCGGGCATGGGCGTCATGGCCGTGATCGGCGGCATGGTCGTCGTGTCCGTGAGCATCGTGCCCGTGATCATCATGGCCATGGTCGTCGTGACCGTGGCTGTCATGACCATGAGTATCATGAGCATGGTCATCATGGCCGTGGCTCACGGCCGTGGCGGCCAGAGCGCCGCCGGCGGCGGCGACCATCGGATTGACATAGGAGACGTGCGCGGTGGTCGGCGCGCCGTCGGCCTCAATCTCGTTACGACCATAGTCGGTAAGCGTACGGAACTTCCGGCGACGCTCGGCCTTGCTGCGGCTGGCCATGGCGTTGCGCGAAATGATCGCCAGGATAAGGACGGCCAGCAATACCAGGGCGCCGCCCAGAACCGATTTCGTCGGGGTCTGGCCCAAGCCCGGCAGCACGACGTTGCCTTCGAGGCCCGGCAGGTTCAGCTTTGAAAGCAGACCCTCGGTCTTCTTCTTGGCCTCTTCCTGCAGCGGTGCGACGCGCTTGACGATCTCGCCGAGCGAGAAGGACTGCGCGGTCTTGGCGCCATTCAGGTCGACACCGAATTCCGACTTCAGCTGGCCCTTGGCCTCCGCGCCCGGCTTGACCTGCCAGGCGAAGGTGGTGGGCTCGCCGGCCTTGACGACGGCGGTCTGCTTGCCGTTCGGCGTGACCTCATAGCCTTCGCCTTCGAGCTTGGCATAGGCGCTGGTGTTGGATGCGGCCTTGCCCAGGCCCAGCTTGGCGGCCTGAGCCTTGATCATGTCGCCCAGGGTGGCGGGCAGCGACAGGGTCACCTGCCCGGCCTCGCCCTTGCCCAGGCTGTCTCCAGCAGCCAGGACAGCGCCCTTGGTGGCTTCCGGCGCGACGGCGGCCTGAAGCTGTTCGAGCTTGGTCGGCGGCTTGGTCGCGACCGAGGCGGGAAGGGCGGCGGCGGGAAGGGCGGGCGCCTTGGCCAGCGGCGCGACCGGCTTCAGAACAGGCGCTGCGGCCACGGTCGCGGGCTTGGCCGCAACCAGAGCGACCGGCTTGGCGGCCGGCGCGGGCGTCGCAGCGGCTCTGTTGGTCGGGGCGGATGAAGCGCGCGGCGCATAGCGAACGGCGCGGCGTTCCTTGGGGTTGGGGATAGGCCGCATGGCCGTCACCAGGGTCCCGTCTGGCCGACGCCAGGTCTTCAGCGTGGAACTCTTGCTTGGCGAGGCGTCGACCGTGACGGCGACAGGCGGCTTTGCCGCAGTCGGCGCGCCCAGCAGTCCGTCGGGCGACGAGGCGGCGTCTGGCGCTGGCGGCGCGCCCATCAGATCAGGTGAGGTCTCGGCGCCCGAACCGGCCATGGCCGAGGGCGGTGTGGTGTCCACATCGCCAGCGCCGCAACCGGCAAGCACCAAGACGCTCAGCGCCGAAGCGCTTAGAGCCGCCAAACGCGTATTACGTCCAAACATCGGGTCCCCCGATCCCATGCCAGTATTTTCCGACGAGCAGCGCTCGCGGAACACTAGTCCGTAAGAGAAGCATGAGCGTGCGACGAAATCAAAACGGTTAAGCAAGATTCACGAACCGAATTCATCCACCGCGCGAAACTCGGGACGCCTCATAGAGCGCGATTGCCGCCGCAGCCGACACATTGAGGCTCTCAAACCCCCCAGGCATGGCAATTTTTCCCATGGCATCACAATGCTCTGCGACCAAACGGCGTACGCCTTCGCCCTCCGAACCCAGAACAAGTACGGTCGGGGTTCCGTCGAGCACATTATCGAGCGTTTCTTCGGCCTCGCCGGCCAGGCCGATGGCGCGCCAGCCCATGTCGGCCAGTTCCTCCAGCGCCCGTGACAGATTGACGACGCGGACATAGGGCACCTTGTCGACGGCCCCGACCGCCGTCTTGGCCAGCACGCCCGTCAGCGCGGGCGCATGACGGTCCTGGAGAATGGCGCCCCGCACGCCAAAGGCGGCGGCCGAGCGGAAGATGGCGCCGATGTTCTGGGGGTCGGTGATCTGGTCCAGCATGACGATCACCCCCTGGGCGGGCGAGCCCAGCTCAGCGATCGACAGCGGTTCGGGCTCGTCGATCTTCAGGGCGATGCCCTGGTGCACGGCGCCTTGCGGCAGCTCGCGGCCGATATCCTTGCCTTCCATGATCTGGACGCAGGGGAGTCTGGCCACATCCGGCGCGAGTCGTTTGGCCCGATCCGGGGTGACCAGAAGGCGCTTCGGAGCGGGTCTGGCGGGGTTCTTCAGGGCCGCCTCTACGGCATGAGTCCCCCAGATCCAGTCCTTTGCGTCCTCGCCACCCTTTGAAAAGCTCTGCTTATTCCGAGGCTTGTGACTAAAATCACGTCCTGGCGCAGAAGGCTTCCGGCGGTCGTTGCGTTCGGAATGAGAGGACACTATAAGACGCGCTCCGATTTGGGGCCCTGAGGGTTTCCGCGAGCCAGGACGGCGCTGCTTTAGCACCGTCCGACCCAGCTCAAGGAAGCTTTTGTTCCTTTTTCGTGACGAGCGGTTCGCCGCTGGTTCCGGAAAGGGAAGGGTCGCACTGAGGTTGCTCAACGCGCGCTGGGGGAATGTCCCGAGTGGCAAAGGGGGGGGACTGTAAATCCCCTGGCGTACGCCTTCGCAGGTTCGAGTCCTGCTTCCCCCACCACGCGCGTTGAACGTCCTCATGGCGATCGAGATGGACGCCAAAGCCAGAGACCGGGAGCCGACCGCGACCCCGCTAGCCCGATGGGGTGTATGGGCGGGTATAGCACAGTGGTAGTGCAGCAGCCTTCCAAGCTGAGGATGCGGGTTCGATTCCCGCTACCCGCTCCAGCTCCCTATATAACGACCCACACTCATAGCCGCCGGCGCGCAAGGTAGAGACCATGGCCAAGGAAAAGTTCGAACGTAACAAGCCGCACTGCAACATCGGCACCATCGGTCACGTTGACCATGGCAAGACGACGCTGACGGCTGCGATCACCATCACGCTGGCCAAGACCGGCGGCGGCAAGGCGATGAACTACGCCGACATCGACGCTGCGCCCGAAGAAAAGGCCCGCGGCATCACGATCAACACCGCCCACGTGGAATATGAGACGGCCAACCGTCACTATGCCCACGTCGACTGCCCCGGCCACGCCGACTATGTGAAGAACATGATCACCGGCGCCGCGCAGATGGACGGCGCGATCCTGGTGGTTTCGGCCGCCGACGGCCCGATGCCCCAGACCCGCGAGCACATCCTGCTGGCCCGTCAGGTCGGCGTGCCCGCCCTGGTCGTCTACATGAACAAGGTCGACCTGGTCGACGACGAAGAGCTGCTGGAACTGGTCGAGATGGAAGTGCGCGAGCTGCTCAGCTCGTATGACTTCCCGGGCGACGACATTCCGATCACCAAGGGCTCGGCCAAGGTCGCCATCGACGGTGGCAACCCCAAGATCGGCGAAGAGTCGATCCTGGCGCTGATGCAGACGGTTGACGACTACATCCCGCAGCCGGCGCGTCCGCTGGACCTGCCGTTCCTGATGCCTGTCGAAGACGTGTTCTCGATCTCGGGCCGCGGCACCGTGGTCACGGGTCGTATCGAAAAGGGTATCGTCAAGGTCGGCGAAGAAGTCGAAATCGTCGGCATCCGTCCGGTTCAGAAGACGACCTGCACGGGCGTCGAAATGTTCCGCAAGCTGCTGGACCAGGGTCAAGCTGGCGACAACGTCGGCGTTCTGCTGCGCGGCACCAAGCGCGAAGACGTCGAGCGCGGCCAAGTGCTGTGCAAGCCCGGTTCGATCACCCCGCACACCAAGTTCGTTGCTGAGGCCTATATCCTCAACAAGGAAGAAGGCGGCCGTCACACCCCGTTCTTCACCAACTATCGCCCGCAGTTCTACTTCCGCACGACGGACGTCACCGGGATCATCAAGCTGCGCGAAGGCGTGGAAATGATCATGCCGGGCGACAACGCCGAGCTGGACGTCGAGCTGATCACCCCGATCGCCATGGACCAGGGCCTGCGCTTCGCCATTCGCGAAGGCGGCCGCACCGTCGGCGCTGGCGTGGTTGCCAAGATCGTCGAGTAGTCTCGACTTTCTAGCCACGGCTAAAGACTGCGAAGGCCCCGGCGGAAACGCCGGGGCCTTTTGCTTTGGGCGGCCGGCCGCCGGACCCCGTCTCAGTCGGTATCGGCAGCCCAGTCGGTCCCTTTCAGCGCGGCGGCATAGGTCCGACTGACCGGGGCGAGTGACCCGTCCGACAGGCCCAGGGTGCCCCGCCCGCCCTTCCATCGCACCGTCTGGACGGCGGTGCGCGCGACCCACCAGGACCGGTGTGTGCGAAAGCCGTCGAGGGGCGACAGGACGTCCAGCGCATCCCCCAGCCGCATCAGCACCAGGGCCGACCCCGCCTCAGTCCGAATGCGCAGATAGTGATCCTCGGCCTCGACCGCGACCAGACAGGCCCGCGCCAGCCGGGGCGGAAGCTTGCTGCGAATGGCGAGGGGAGCCAGACCTTCGGGCGCCGACGACCGCGTGTCACCCCGGTTCAGCGCCTTGCGTGTCAACACGGTCAGGACCACGGCGGCGACATTGATCGCCAGCACTTCGGGAAGAAGCCGCAGGAACCGCGCGGCCGAGACCGCATCACCGAACAGGACCACCGGCAGCAGCGAGACCCAGGCCGTGATCACCGGCGTCATGATCGCCAGCTGCAAGACAAGGAACAGCCGGGGTCGCCCGGACAGGCGCGCCGCCAGCCCCATCTCGATCAGGGCCGCGATCACCCCGCCGCCGACCACGGCCAACTGCCAGTAGAGGTGGCGCATCGGGCCCGGGGCAGATGCCGTGCCGAACGGCGCGATCGTGGCCAGGAAGACCCCGAACAGGACCAGGGCGAGCAGTTCCACGCCGCCCGACCGGCCCAGCCTGAGCGACGCCAGCCCTCTGATCGCTCCTGCCCCCGTCACGCCACGCTCCGTTCGCGAATGGACCCGTCCCGTTCGCGAAGGCGAACAGACACGTCACCGCGATCCGGTTCAAGCAGCTCCGGTCAATCAGGGAGCGTTGCAGGGTGACAGGATCGATTTCGGGGGCGGTGCTCAGCCTCAAAGCTGTTGCGGCCGTCGCTATGGCGCTGGTGATGTCGGCGGGCGTCATCCCGGCCAGGGCCGCGACGCCATCCGTTCCGTCGGCCAAGCAGGTGGACGCCTATGTCGAACGGGGGATGGCGGACCTGCACATTCCGGGCGCGGCGGTGGCGCTGTTCTCCGACGGCCGGGTCACGCATGTCAGGGGGTTGGGGCGCGCCGATGACGCCGGAACGCCCGTGACGGCGCAAACCCCCTTTCAGCTGGGCTCGGTCAGCAAGTCGTTTGCAGCCCTCGTCGTGCTGCAACTGGCCGATGAGGGGCGACTGTCGCTGGATGATCCGATCATCCGATACATCCCGACCTTCAGGACCGCTGACCCGGCGGCCTCAAACCGGATCACCATCCGCCATCTGCTGAACCATCGCAGCGGCCTGTCGACCCTGGACGGAAACCGCAGCCAGTCGACCACCGACCGGGGAGCGGATGCAATGGCCCAGGCCACGCTCAAGCTCCGGGCCGCAAGGCTCCAGACCCGGCCCGGCGACCGTTTCGCCTATTCAAACGCCAACTACGCCCTGCTTGCCCATCTGATCGAGACCGTCGAGCGACGCCCCTATGAAGACGTCCTGCAGGACCGCATCTTCGGTCCGCTGGGCATGCGCAATTCGTTCGTCCAGGCGCCGAAACCCGGATCGGCCCGCCCCGCCGTCGGCCATACCCAATGGTTCGGACAGACGGTCGAGCGCGACTTCGTCGCCGGCCGGATGATGGCCGGGCCGGGCGGCGTCACGGCCAGCGCCGAAGATCTGGCGACCTATCTGGTTGCGGTGTTCGGGCGCGACACGCGCATCGTCCCCGCCTCGCTTTCTGAAGCCCTCTCCCGGGAGCGCCGGGGCGGCTACGAATTCGGGTGGGAGTTCGACACGATCAAGGACCGGCGGCTGATCTTCCACGGCGGGCTGAATCCGGGCTTCTGGTCCCGGGTCGCCTATGACCCGAGAACCAGGCAGGGCGTGATCGTCCTGACCAACATGTCCGGCAGCCTGGAAGGCAATCTGGTGGGCGGGACGGTCAATTACGCGCTGGGCCTGCCCGCCGAGGCCATCACGCCGGCCGGGGTCAATCGCCTGCGCCTGTGGGGCACGCTCGGTTTGACCCTGCTGCTGGCCCTGGGCAGCGCGTTGTCGATCCGGAACCTGCTCGGACGGAACGTCGGTGCGGAACGCCGGTTGACCGTCGCCACAATGGCGGTCGCGGTCGTCCCGTCCCTGGCCCTGCTGGGCCTCAGCTATGTTCTGGTCGTCACCATGCCGGGGCTCAGCGGCGTCACCCTGACCGCCGTCTATATGTTCTACCCGGACGTCGGCGTTCTGCTGGCCCTCTCATCCGCCATCGCGGCGCTCTGGGCCGTGGTCAGGACCGGACTGCTGCTTATCCGACGCTGATCAACAGCGAACGGAGGATGGGTTACGGTGACAGTGCACTCAATAGAGCCGAGCGCCGTGTCCGGTCGCTCGCCCAGCGTCACCGAGGCTCGCACCGACAGGACGGGGTAGAGCGCCCGGTCACAGGAAACCCGACCTCAAGGTTGGTGAGATCGTCTCGCCGTGAGATTTAAGGATGGCTCTGCGCGAGGGGCGGCGGCTTCGCGCTCAGAACCTACAATCTCCGTCATCTCGGGACTTGTTCCCGGGACCCATCCGTCCGCCGCACGGGCGGTGCGGGGTGATCGGGGGCGGGGCGGCTGAACCATGGTTCCCGGGGACAAAGCCCCGGTATGACGGGGTTTGGTGGACGCGGGGGCGGGGCTGGCCACGACTTTTGAAGCCAAAGCACAACCCTTCCCCCTTTGATGGAGGAAGGGCAGGGATGGGGGTGACCCCGCTGGACGATTTCAGGCCGGCCGCGCCTCATCCTGAACCTCTGTCACCCCCATCCCCGACCCTTCCCCCATCGAGGGGGAAGGGAGAAGACGCCGGACCTCTATCCCCGTGCCCGCACGGGGATAACCCCGCCCCGACCCCAGCAAAATCAACGCCCTAGCCGCCGCACCCAGCGTGACGATCCAAAATCGACGCAGCCCCCTCCAAAACGCCCGCATACTTCTCCTCGTCCCACCACTGGGGAGGCCGTCCAGCTGGCGACCTGACGGGGGGTGGGGGCGGTCGAGCGGGTCGCGCCCGTCGGTCGTCGTTGAAGGCCCGATGGGGTCTGGCGGAGCGGAGCGGTCCTGCGGGGACCGAACGTGATGAAGCCGGATCCGGACCGCCGGGAACACCCTTCGGCGACGCCCGTACAGGCGCTGCAGGCGCGGGCTGAAATCGCCCGCGCGGTCCGGAGGGGTCGCTTCCCCTCCGCCCGCCTGGGGCCTCTTTCGGGAGCGGGTTAAAACCCCGCGCCCCGAGGGCTCATCGGATAACAGCCGCGCGGAGCGCTCCGGCCACGGCCGAAACGGTACTCCTCTACACACTCCTCCGGGCCTGGCCCGGACGCTCCGCCGCCTCCCCAACTTGCCGGTCAGACCGGCGAGGCTGCGAACCCGTGCGGTCTCGCTTTAGCGGCAGATTCCAGGATCAGCATTTGTCGTGACGGAGAGCCGCGCGGCGCGATAGGTTCATGACCATGCCGATGCCTTCCGTCACCCATCGCGCCGCCGCCCAGTGGCGCGCCGGCGCCCAGATCCAGCCGATTGAGCGCGCCGTGCCCGACGAGGTCGCGGTGGGGCTGTCGTTCAACGGCCGGCCCCACACGGTGCTGATGGCGACGCCGGCCGATATCGAGGATCTGGCGCGGGGCTTCACCCTGACCGAAGCCATAGCCGGCGCGGGCGACATCCTGGCCATCGAGGTCACGCAGGCGGAACTGGGCCTGATGGCCGACGTGCGGCTTGCGCCGCAGGCCGCGCCCCGCAAGGCCCGGCCCCGCACGCTTGAGGGGCGGTCCAGCTGCGGGCTGTGCGGCGTGCAGCGTCTGGCCGACGCCGTGCGGCCCTTGCCGCAGGTTGGCGAGGGCAGGGCCGTGGCGCATTCGGCGATCCAGCGGGCGCTCGACGCCCTGGCCGAAACCCAGACCCTAGGCCGGCTGACGCGGGCGACCCACGCCGCCGCCTTCGCCGACGCTGGCGGACGCATCCTGCTGTCGCGCGAAGATGTCGGCCGTCACAACGCCCTGGACAAGCTGGCCGGGGCGATGGCCGCCAGCGGTCTCGACGCCGACGCCGGCTTTGTTCTGGTCACCAGCCGCTGCTCGTTCGAGATGATCGAGAAGACCGTCCGTATCGGCTGCCCGATCCTGGTGGCGGTGTCGGCGCCCACCGATCTGGCCATCCGCAAGGCGGAGGAGGCGGGTCTGACCCTGGTGGCCCTGGCCCGGTCTGACGGCCACACGGTGTTCACCCGCGCCGACCGTCTGGTCGAAGTCGAGCTGGAGAGCGTCTGATGGCCGATTCCAAGATCCCAGGCGTTCGCGCCTATGACAGCCCGGCCGGCGGCTGGGGCGCATTGAAGGCTGTTGCTGGGGCCCTTTCCGATCAGGAGACGGTGATCGAGGGCGGGCGCACCCTGCTGTCGGCCAACCAGCCCGAGGGCTTCGACTGCCCCGGCTGCGCCTGGCCTGATCCCAAGCACACCAGCTCGTTCGAGTTCTGCGAAAACGGCGCCAAGGCCGTGGCCTGGGAGGCGACCAGCAAGCGCGCCACGTCCGAGGTGTTCGAGCGCCACACGGTGAGCGAGCTGCTGACCTGGAGCGATCACGCCATCGAGGACCTGGGCCGGCTGACCGAGCCCATGGCCTATGACGCCGCCAGTGACCGCTATCGGCCGATCAGCTGGGACGAGGCTTTCGCGCGAACCGGGGCGGCGCTGCGGGCGCTGGAGCATCCGGACCAGGCCGAGTTCTACGCCTCGGGCCGGGCCTCCAACGAGGCGGCGTTTCTGTACCAGCTGCTGGGCCGGCGCTTCGGGACCAACAATTTCCCCGACTGCTCCAACATGTGCCACGAGCCGACCAGCGTGGGCCTGCCGGACTCGATCGGCATGGGCAAGGGTTCGGTGACGCTAGAGGATTTCGACCACGCCGACCTGATCCTGTGCTTTGGCCACAACCCCGGCACCAACCATCCCCGGATGATGGGAACCCTGCGCGAGGCGTCCAAGCGCGGCGCGGCGATCCTGGCCTTCAATCCGCTGCGTGAACGATCACTGGAAAAGTTCGCCTCGCCGCAGGACGCGATGGAGATGGCGACCCTGTCTTCGACGCCGATCGCTTCGGCCTATTACCAGCTGACCATCGGCGGCGACGCCCTGGCGGTGCAGGGCATGATGAAGGCGGTGCTGGCCCTGCAGGCCGTCGATCGCGACTTCATCTCCGAGCACACCGCCGGCTTCGAGGCGCTGGTCGAGGCGCTGGACGTCCTGACCTGGGAGGAGATCGAAGCGGGTTCCGGCCTGTCGCGCGCCCAGATGGAGGAGGCCGCCGGCGTCTATGCACGGTCGAAGGCGACCATCCTCTGCTACGGCATGGGCCTGACCCAGCATCGGGACTCGTCGGGCACGGTGCAGCAGCTGGTCAACCTGCTGCTGCTGAAGGGCAATATCGGCCGGCCGGGGGCGGGGATCTGTCCGCTGCGGGGCCACTCCAATGTGCAGGGCGCACGCACTGTCGGGGTGGCCGAGAAGCCGGGGGCCGCCCTGCTCGATTCCTTGCGCGACGTGTTCGACTTCGAGCCGCCGCGCGAGCATGGCCACACCGTGGTCGAGGCCATCGAGGCGATGGAGCGGGGCGAGGCGACAGTGTTCCTGGGCCTGGGCGGCAATTTCGCCGTGGCGGCGCCCGATCCGATCCGCACCTTTGCGGCCATGCGCCAGCTGGACTTCGCCGTCCACATCGCCACCAAGCCCAACCGCACCCACCTGCTGGTCGGCCAGGAGAGCCTGCTGCTGCCGTGCCTGGGCCGCACCGAGATCGACATCCAGGCCGGCGGCCGCCAGGCGGTGACGGTCGAGGACTCGATGTCGATGGTCCATGCTTCGAAGGGCCTGAACCCGCCGGCTTCGGAGCAGCTGAAGTCGGAGCCGGCCATTGTCGCAGGCATCGCCCGGGCGGTGCTGGGCCAGGATGACGCCGTCGACTGGTCGGGGCTGGTCGCTGACTACGACCGCATCCGCGACCTGATCGCCCGCGTGTTTCCGGGCACGTTTGACAACTATAATGAGCGCATCCGCGTTCCCGGCGGTTTCCGCCTGCCGGTGCCGCCGTCGGATCGGGTCTGGAAGACCGCCTCGGGCAAGGCCAATTTCATGGCGCACGCGCCAAAGGCCGGTGACCCGCGCCAGGGCGACGCCAGCGTGATGATCCTGACCACCCTGCGCAGCCACGACCAGTACAACACCACCATCTACGGCCTGGACGACCGCTATCGCGGGGTGTTCGGCCGGCGCGACGTAGTGTTCGCCAATCCCGATGACATCGCCGCGCGCGGCTTGTCGTCCGGCGATCGCATCGACCTGGCCGCCGCCTTCGACGCCGGCGGCCAGCGGGTGGTGCGCGGCTTCACCCTGGTGGCGCGCGACATCCCGCGCGGATGCCTGGCCGCCTATTATCCCGAGACCAATATCCTGGTCGATCTGGACGATCGCGACACCCGCAGCGGAACGCCGGCCTACAAGTCGGTTCCCGTGCGTCTCAGCGCGGCCTGTGGGGACGAGTCGCTCAACTAAAGCGATTGTTAGGAAAGGTCGCTGTAACCTCCCGCAACTTTCGGGGAGCGGGCTTTGCACGACGGGATTTCCGTGGAGGCGGTCAAGGTGTCAGAGCTGGGCGCGCCGGAACGCGCCCGGTGGAACGCCCTGCGTCGGGCCAACCCCTTGCTGGGCAGCCCCTATTTCGACCTTCGCTACCTCGACGTCGCCGGCCAGATCGCGCCCGGCGCGGCCATTGCGGTGATCCGGCGGGGCGACGAGATCGAGGGCTTCCTACCGTTCCAGCGGCGCGGCGCCCTGATCCAGCCCCTGGCCGCGCCGATGAGCGACAGTCATGGCCTGGTCGCATCCGCCGACACCCGCCTGGACCTGACCGATATCCTCAGAAAGCTCGGCGCCGAGCGTGCGCGCTTTGGCGGCTTGATCGCTCCGGGAACGAACGAGGGGCGCGGGCTTTCGGTGCGCCACGCCATGGCTGCCGACGTTTCTGCCGGTTTTCCGGCCTATGAGGCCGGACGCAGCGCGGGATTCCTCAAGGACAAGCGCCGCCGGCTGCGGGCGCTCGAGCGTGACCACGGGCCCGTGCGTTTCAGTTTCGATGCGCCCACCGCCGCGATGCTGGACCGGATCATCGCCGGCAAGCGCCAGCAGCTTCGTCGGACCCACCAGTACGACATCTTCGCCTGCGGCTGGACCGGCGCCCTGCTGCACCGCCTGGCCGAGTCTGGGGAAGCCGACTTTGGCCTGAAGCTGGCGGTTCTGCGGGCCGGCGACGCGATCGTCGCGGCCGAGCTGGGCCTGACCAGCGGCGATCGCCATCACCTGTGGTTTCCGACCTACGATACGGCCTATGCGCGCTACTCGCCGGGCAGCCTGATGACCCTGGAGACCCTGCGCGCGGCTGCGGAACAGGGGATTGCCCGGGTTGATTTCGGGCCTGGCGGCGAGGCCTACAAGCGCGACTTCGCCGAGCCGGCCGAGCCGGTGTTCGAAGGCATGATCCATACCCGTCCCCGAGCCATCGGACCGACCGGCCTTCCGGGCCTGACCCGTCTGTCGCGCCGCTTTGACGGCATCATGGCCTGTGAGCCCGGGCTGATGGGGCAGGTGCGGGGCGCTTCGTCCTTTGTCACGGCCATGACCCGTCGCCATCCGCGCGTCGGGGCGGGCGTCGGCCTTGGGGTCGGCCTTGGTCTCAGTCTCACGCTCTTGGCCGACTAGGGAGTTTTCGATGTCCGATCTGATCGCCGCCTGGTCGCCCGAGCAAAAGAACGCCTTCGGCAAGACGCCCATCACCTTTCAGCACAAGCTTCTGGAGTCGCGTCTGTTCGAGGACGAGACCCTGGCGCGCGTGCTCGACGCCTATCCGGCCGAGCTCTACGACATCAACCTGTTCGACTTCGACGCCGACGGCCAGCACACCATGCGCACCGGCGCGCGGGGGCGGCGCTCCGGCCAGGAGGTGCTGGAGGGCGTCAAGGAAGGCCGCATCTGGGTGCAGCTGCGCCGGGCCGAGGCCTGGTATCCGCAACTGGGCCCGCTGATCGAGGCGGCGTTTGCAGGGATTTCGGGTCAGGCGCAGGGCTTCAAGCCGATCCAGCTGAATGGCCAGCTGATCCTGTCGGCGCCGGGCGCCAAGGTGCCGTTTCACGCCGATGCGCCCGGGGTTGTGCTGTTCCACCTGCGCGGCCGCAAGCGGATCTGGATCTATCCGGCCGACGAGACTCACATGCCCCAGAAGGGCATGGAGAACATCCTGCTCAAGCAGCAGACCGAGGACTTGCCCTACCGCCGCGAGATGGACGCCGCCGCTCAGGTCTTCGACCTGGAGCCCGGCATGGCCGCCGCCTGGCCGCTGCATGCGCCGCACCGGATCGAGAACCTCGGGACGTTCAATGTCTCATTGTCGGTGGATTACCAGACCTGGGGGTCTCGCCTGATCAACGGCGCGCACTATGCCAATGGCGTGTTCCGGCGCTGGGGCATGCCCGTGGCGGCGATGGGCAAGACCCCGGCTGTGGCGCGGGCCGGCCTGTGGGCGGCGTCTTTGGGCTTGAAGCGCGCGCGTCTGGTCGAGGACCGGATCAAGGGCTTCGAGCGCAGTTTCGAGCTGGGAACGGACGCTCCGTCTGAAGCGCGACCTTGAGGCCGATTTGTGACATCGCGGTCATGACCGCGAATTAAGTCGTCTCCCCCGGCGGGCGCCGCTAGCTTTCCCACATCAACGCCATCCGACAGGGGAAATATCTCGATGCGCGCACTTCTCGTTCTGGCCGCCGGCGCGGCCGCCCTGGGTTTCGCTGGCGTCGCCTCCGCTGCGCCTTCGGTCCGGATCAAGGATGCGGTCGCCCGCGTCGTGGTGATCCCCGAAGCCCGTAACGACATCAAGGTGGAGTTCCTCACCACCAACAAGAGCCTGCCCTTGAGCATCCGGCGGGATGGCCCGGACACGATCGTCGACGGCAATTTGCGCATGAACAAGATCCATGGCTGCAACACCAAGATGGGCCAGACCACGATCAAGGTGCGCGGCGTCGGTGAAGTGAAGTGGGAGGATATCCCGCAGATCGTCATTCGCACGCCGATGCGGGTCGATGTGTCCGGGGCTGGCGCCGTGTTCGGCAGCATCGGCCGCAGCGACAGCCTGGAACTGGCCAATGCCGGTTGCGGTGACTGGACCGTCGCCAACGTAAAAGGTCAGCTGGAAGTCAGCCAGGCGGGCTCAGGCGACACCAATGTCGGCGCGGCGGGTTCGGCCGAGATCAGCATCGCCGGCTCCGGCAGCGTGAGGACCCAGGAGGTTGCGGGCGACTTCACGGTCTCGATCGCCGGTTCGGGCGACGCCGGGGCGGCGAGTGTCGGCGGCAAGGTCGAGGTCAACATTGCCGGCTCGGGCGATGTGGCGATCGCCGGCGGTCGCGCCAGGTCGATCGAGGTCAGCATCATGGGTTCGGGCGACGTGACCCATGACGGCGAGGTCGGCGACGTCGAGGTCTCGGTGGCCGGCTCTGGCGACGTGCGCATCGCCAAGGCGACCGGCAATGTCAGCAAGTCGGTGGCCGGCTCGGGTGACGTCTATATCGGCCACTGAGCCGCGTTCGACGATCACACATATATATAGAGAGTGAAGGCCCCGGGACGGATGTCCCGGGGCCTTCCGCTTTTCAGGCTCGCCGCGTTTAGCGGACGCCGAAGCCGAACAGCGTGCCAGCGTCGATCAGGTCGGCGCCGGCCGCGTCACGGGCCTTCAGGCTGCCGCCGAAGGTGTAACGCACGCCGATCTTGACCGCGTCCGACTTCAGGTCGGCCAGGTCTTCGCTTTCGGTGTGGGTGTACTTGCCGAAGGTCGACCAGCCGGTGTTGGCGAACTTGTATTCGCCGCCCAGGCTGGCGTCCCACGCCTCGGCTTCCACCAGGGTGTCGAGCTTGGAATAGCCCAGGCCGCCGTCGAGCCGGAAGTCGTCGGTCACGAAGTAGCGGGCTTCACCGCGCACGGCGTACAGGTCGGCGTCCAGATCGTTGGACTGGCCATAGGCCGCCAGGCCCGACAGCGTGACATTGCCCAGGTACTTGTGGGCTTCGGCGCCGACGGCCCACAGGGTGTCGTTGCTGGGACGCGACAGGGCGGTGAAGCCGCCGACGCGCCAGGTGTCGCCGATCTTGGTGGTCAGGTGGACGGCGCCCGAGGCGACGGTTTCGTCGCTGATGTCGTTGTCCGAGATCGCCACGTCGCCATTGGCGGTCACGGTCCAGGCCGCGCCGACCGGTACGGCGACCGAGCCGTCGAACTTCATCGACGTACCGTCAGCGCTGACCACGCGGGTGTCGACGTCGCTGTAGGTCACGGCGGCGCCGATCGAACCGACTTGCTGGGCGAAGGCGGGAGCCGAGAAGGCGAGGACCGCGACAGCAGCGGCGGCGAAAAGTTGGGTCTTCATAGTGGGTAATCCCCTTACTGGAACAACCCCGGCGCTGGCGGTCATTGGGGGGAGGGGCCACCAGTCCGCCGGGGAGGGGCGGCATCTATGGCGCGTCGCCTGGCGCCACAAGGGGCAATAGTCGTGCTTGAGGGTCAGATGATGCCCAATTGTGACACTTGAAAGATCATAATGGGCGACTATCCGCATGCATGCGCACGTTCCTGCCCATGTGACGGCGTTATTCGACAATCCCATGACAGATGAGGGGTTGCGGAGACGGGCCCAGGCGCCTATCCAGAAGCGGCTCGCCGAGTCGCCTCAGTTTCTGGCGCGACAAGGCAAGCGGAGCGCTTGACGAAACCGGATTCGGAACGTACAAGCGCGCCTCTGTTGGACCGGCTGTGAGCTCTAGGGCTCAAACGCGGTTCGCGAGACGCCCGGACATAGCGCCGCCAACCTTCTTTCGAGAAGGGGCGCAATATCTGGACATAACCCCCACGGGCAACCGTGAGGGCCATTTGTTTTGCGGACGCTGCGTTCGAACTCTCCCAAGGGTTCGAGTTGGTCTTTGAAATGGTTCGAGACGCGGGCGCAGCCCACTAGGAAACCGAGCGATATGGATCGTCAGAACATCCGCATCCGGCTCAAGGCCTTCGATCACCGCGTGCTGGATCATTCCACGCGCGAGATCGTCAATACGGCCAAGCGCACTGGTGCGACGGTACGGGGCCCGATCCCCCTGCCCACGCTTATCGAAAAATTCACCGTCAACCGTTCGCCGCACGTCGACAAGAAGTCGCGCGAACAGTTCGAGATCCGTACGCACAAGCGCGTTCTCGACATCGTTGACCCGACTCCGCAGACCGTGGACGCGCTGATGAAGCTCGACCTGTCGGCCGGCGTTGACGTCGAAATCAAGCTGTAAGGAGGGCCGAATCTTATGACTCTCCCCGCAAATCGTACTGGCGTGATCGCCAAGAAGCTCGGCATGACCCGCTTCTTCGATGAAACCGGACAGCACATCCCGGTCACCGTCCTGTCGCTGGATGGCTGCCAGGTCACCGCCCAACGCACCCAGGAAAAGGACGGTTATACCGCCCTTCAACTCGGTGCTGGCGCCAAGAAGCCCAAGAACACCCCCAATGGCATGCGTGGCCACTTCGCCAAGGCCTCGGTTGAACCCAAGCGGGTTGTCGCCGAGTTCCGCGTCGAAGAAGCCGCTCTGATCGAAGTGGGCGCGGAAATCACCGCCGACCACTACGTTGCCGGCCAGAAGGTCGACATCCAGGGCGTCACCGTCGGTAAGGGTTTTGCCGGCGCCATGAAGCGCTGGAACTTCGGTGGTCTGCGCGCAACTCACGGCGTCTCGGTCTCGCACCGTTCGCACGGCTCGACTGGTCAACGCCAGGATCCGGGTCGGACGTTCAAGGGCAAGAAGATGGCCGGTCACCTGGGTCAGGAAACTGTCACCACGCTGAACGTCACCGTCTGGAAAGTCGATGTTGAGCGCGGCCTGATCCTGGTCAAGGGCGCTGTCCCCGGCCACGAAGGCAGCTACGTGAAGGTTCGCGACGCGATCAAGAAGGCCCCTCCGGCCGACCTGCCGCGTCCGGGCGCCTTCCGCAAGGCTGGTCAGGCTCCGGCGACCGCCGCTGCTGAAACCCCCGCTGAGGAAGCCCCCGCGGCATCGACCGAAGAGGGCGAAGGCTAATGAAACTCGACGTCATCAAACTGGACGGCGGCAAGGCCGGCTCCGTTGATCTCGACGACGCCATCTTTGGCATCGCCGACATCCGCGGCGACATCCTGCAGCGCGTCGTCACCTGGCAGCTGGCCAAGCGCCGCTCCGGCAACCACAAGATTCAGGTCCGTAACGAGGTCTCTCGCACGGGCAAGAAGATGTACAAGCAAAAGGGCACCGGCGGCGCTCGTCACGGTTCGCGCCGTGCGGCTCAGTTCGTCGGCGGCGCCAAGGCTCACGGCCCTGTCGTCCGCAGCCACGCGTTCGATCTTCCCAAGAAGATCCGTGCGATGGCTCTGCGTCACGCTCTCTCGTCGAAGGCCAAGGCCGGCTCGCTCATCGTGCTGGACAACGTTGCTCTGACCGATCCGAAGACGGCCGCCCTGCGCGCCACCTTCGACAAGATGGGTCTGAAGAACGCTCTGGTCATCGCGGGTCCGGAAGTGGACGGCAACTTCAAGCTCGCCGCCCGCAACATTCCGAACATCGACGTGCTGCCGAACGCCGGCCTGAACGTCTATGACGTGCTGCGTCGCCACACCCTGGTCCTGACCAAGGACGCGGTGGATGCGATCTCGGCGCGTTTCGCTGAGAAGGAAGCCGCGTAATGGCCGCAACCGCCCGCCACTACGACACGATCCTGTCGCCGGTGATCACCGAGAAGGCCACCCTGCTTTCCGAGCAGAACAAGGTTGTCTTCCGGGTGTCCGCCGATGCGTCCAAGGACGAAATCGCCGCCGCAGTCGAAGAGCTGTTCAAGGTCAAGGTCACCAAGGTCAACACCATGGTCACCAAGGGCAAGACCAAGCGCTTCCGCGGCATCATCGGACGTCGTTCCGATGTCAAAAAAGCCATCGTGACCCTGGCCGAAGGCCAGTCGATCGACATCACGACGGGGCTCTAATCAGATGGCCTTGAAGCACTTTAACCCGACCAGCCCAGGCCAACGCGGCCTGGTCCTGATCGACCGCAGCGAGCTCTACAAGGGTCGTCCCGAGAAGAAGCTCGTTGAAGGCCTGACCAAGTCGGGCGGTCGCGGCGGCAATGGCCGTATCGCCGTCCGTTTCCGCGGCGGCGGCGCCAAGCGCCTGTATCGCCTGGTCGACTTCAAGCGTCGCAAGCAAGGCGTGGCTTCGGTTGTTCGTATTGAATACGACCCCAACCGCACCGCGTTCATCGCCCTGATCAAGTATCAGACCGATGGCGAGCTCGCCTACATCCTGGCCCCGCAGCGCCTCAAGGTTGGTGACGAAGTCGTCACCGCCGACAAGGTCGACGTGAAGCCGGGCAACACCTCGCCGCTGCGGACCATGCCAATCGGCACGATCATCCACAATGTCGAGCTGAAGCCCGCCAAGGGTGGTCAGATCGCTCGTTCGGCTGGCGCTTACGCCCAGCTGGTCGGTCGTGACGCCGGCTACGCCCAGATCCGCCTGAACTCGGGCGAGCTGCGCATGGTTCTCGACACCTGCCTGGCCACGGTTGGCGCAGTCTCCAATCCCGACCACATGAACGAAAACCTCGGCAAGGCCGGTCGTGTTCGTCACATGGGTCGTCGCCCTCACGTTCGCGGCGTCGCCATGAACCCGGTCGACCACCCCCACGGTGGTGGTGAAGGCCGGACCTCGGGCGGTCGTCACCCGGTGACCCCGGCTGGCAAGCCGACCAAGGGCGCCAAGACCCGCGTCAACAAGGCCACGGATAAGTTCATCATCCGTTCGCGCCACAAAGCGAAAAAGGGCCGCTAAGCCATGACCCGCTCCGTCTGGAAAGGCCCGTTTGTTGACGGGTACCTCCTGAAGAAGGCCGACGCATCCCTGTCGTCGGGCCGCAAGGATGTCATCAAGACCTGGTCGCGTCGTTCGACGATCATGCCGCAGTTTGTCGGCCTGACCTTCGGCGTCCACAACGGTCTCAAGCACGTCCCCGTTATCGTGTCGGAAGACATGGTTGGTATGAAGTTCGGTGAGTTCGCTCCCACCCGTAACTTCCCCGGCCACGCCGCCGACAAGAAGGCGAAGAGGAAGTAGGCCATGAGCCAAGCTAAACAACCTCGCCGCCTGCCGGCCAACGAAGCGATGTGTAAGGTTCGCACCTTGCGCACCAGCGCCCGTAAGCTGAACCTGGTTGCTCAGTCCATTCGTGGTCTGAACGTCCAGCGCGCTCTCAACGAGCTCGAATTCAGCCACAAGCGCATCGCCCAGGACGTCCGCAAGGCGCTGTACTCGGCCATTTCCAATGCCGAGAACAACCACAACCTCGACATCGACTCGCTGGTCGTGTCCGAGGCCTATGTGGGCAAGAACCTGGTGATGAAGCGCTTCTCGCCCCGCGCCCGCGGCCGTGCGACGCGCGTTGAAAAGCCGTTCTCCGAGATCACCATCGTGGTCCGCGAACTGGGTGAGGCCGCCTAATGGGTCAGAAAGTCAATCCGGTCGGGCTTCGGCTCGGCATCAACCGCACCTGGGACAGCCGTTGGTTCGCCGACGGCGCCCAGTACGGCAAGCTTCTGCATCAGGACATCGCTGTCCGTAAGATGCTCAAGAAGCGGCTCTATCTGGCTGGCGTCTCGCGCATCATCATTGAGCGTCCGCACAAGAAGTGCCGTGTCACGATCTATGCCGCTCGTCCGGGCGTCATCATCGGCAAGAAGGGCGCTGACATCGACAAGCTCCGCAAGGACCTGTCGATCATGACGGAAGGCGAGGTTCACCTGAACATCGTCGAAATCCGTAAGCCTGAAACCGACGCCCAGCTGGTGGCCGAGTCCATCGCCCAGCAGCTCGAGCGCCGGATTGCCTTCCGTCGCGCCATGAAGCGGTCGATCCAATCGGCCGTCCGTCTTGGCGCCAAGGGCATTCGCATCAACGTGTCGGGCCGCCTCGGCGGCGCTGAAATCGCGCGGATGGAATGGTATCGCGAAGGTCGCGTGCCGCTCCACACCCTGCGCGCTGACATCGACTACGGTTTCGCGGAAGCCAAGACCACCTACGGCATCATCGGCGTGAAGACCTGGATCTTCAAAGGCGAAGTGCTGGAGCATGACCCGATGGCGCTCGACAAGCGTCTCGCCACCGAGTCCGGCCCTGCCGGCGAAGGTGGTGGGCGCGAGCGCGGCGATCGTCCCGACCGGGGCGACCGCGGCCGTCGCGATCGGGGCTAAGGATAGAGCGCTATGCTGTCACCGAAAAAAACCAAGTACCGCAAGCAGTTCAAGGGGCGCATTCATGGCGTCTCCAAGGGCGGCACCCTGCTGAACTTCGGCTCCTACGGCCTCAAGGCCGTTGAGCCGGAACGCATCACCGCTCGCCAGATCGAAGCGGCTCGTCGGGCGATCACTCGCCAGATGAAGCGCCAAGGTCGCGTGTGGATCCGCATCTTCCCCGACGTGCCGGTCACCGGCAAGCCGGCCGAAGTCCGGATGGGTAAGGGCAAGGGCGCCGTGGATCACTGGGCCGCGCGCGTCGCGCCGGGCCGGATCATGTTCGAAATCGACGGCGTGCCGGACGATGTCGCTCGCGAAGCTCTGCGCCTCGGCGCGGCCAAGCTGCCGATCCGTACCCGTGTCGTCACCCGCATCGACGCAGGTGCGGCTCTGGAGGCCGAAGCGGCATGACCAAGATTGCTGACATCCGGGGTATGACGCCCGACCAACTCGCCGAGCAGCTGCTCAGCCTCAAGAAGGAGCAGTTCAACCTGCGCTTCCAGGCCGCGACCGGTCAGGTGGAAAAGACCCACCGCGTTGGTGAGATCCGCAAGGATATCGCCCGCATCAAGACCGTGCTGCGCGCCAAGGCCGCGGCTTAAGGAGAACGATATGCCCAAGCGTATCCTCGAAGGGGTTGTCGTCTCCGATAAGGGCGACAAGACCGTAGTGGTTAAGGTTGAACGGACCATCGTTCACCCGCTGCTCAAGAAGATCGTGCGCCGCTCCAAGCGGTACCACGCTCATGACGAGTCCAACGCGTACAAGACCGGCGAATCCATCAAGATCGTCGAGTGCGCTCCGAAGTCCAAGCTGAAGACCTGGGAAGTCCTTCCCAAGGTCTCGGCTTAAGTCTGGAAGGTTTAAACCATGATCCAGATGCAAACTAACCTGGAAGTCGCCGACAACTCCGGCGCTCGCCGGGTCATGTGCATCAAGGTGCTGGGTGGCGCAGGTCGTCGCTACGCCAGCGTCGGTGACGTGATCGTCGTGTCCGTGAAGGAAGCCATTCCTCGCGGCCGCGTGAAGAAGGGTGACGTGCTTCGCGCCGTCGTCGTTCGTGTCAACCAAGGCATGAAGCGCAAGGACGGTTCGCTGATCCGCTTCGACAAGAATGCTGCGGTCATCGTCAACAAAGCGAGCGAGCCGGTCGGCACGCGGATCTTCGGCCCGGTTCCTCGTGAACTGCGCGCCAAGAACCACATGAAGATCATCTCCCTCGCCCCCGAGGTGCTGTAATGGCTGCCAAGATCAAGAAGGGCGACCGCGTTGTCGTCCTGGCGGGCAAGGACAAGGGCAAGCAAGGCTCGGTGTCTGAAGTTCGTCCGAAGGAAAACCGCGTCATCGTGGAAGGCGTGAACCTCGTTCAACGTCACACCAAGGCGACCCAGGCCGATCCGCAAGGCGGCATCAAGAGCAAGGAAGCCGCGCTGCACGTCTCGAACGTCGCCATCGTGGATTCCAACGGCAAGCCCACCCGCGTCGGCTTCAAGATCGAAGGCGACAAGAAGGTGCGCGTGGCCAAGACCACGGGCGAGGTGATCAATGGTTGATCAAGCTTACGAGCCGCGGCTGAAGTCCGAATATCGCGCGCGCATCCGCGCCGCGATGAAGGAACAGTTCGGCTACACGAACGAAATGCAGATCCCCAAGCTGGACAAGATCGTCCTGAACATGGGTATCGGCGAAGCTGTCGCGGACTCCAAGAAGGCCCAAACGGCCATCAAGGATCTCACCCTGATCGCTGGTCAAAAGCCCGTCGCCACCAAGGCCCGCAAGTCGATCGCCGGCTTCAAGCTGCGCGAAGGCATGATCGTCGGCGCCAAGGTGACGCTCCGCAAGGACCGGATGTACGAGTTCCTCGACCGCCTGGTCACGATCGCGCTGCCGCGCGTGAAGGACTTCCGCGGCCTGAACGGCAAGAGCTTCGACGGCCGTGGCAACTATGCCATGGGTCTGAAAGAGCACCTGGTGTTCCCGGAAATCAACTATGACCAGATCGAACAGATCTGGGGCATGGACATCATCGTCTGCACCACTGCGAAGTCCGATCAGGAAGCCAAGGCGCTCCTGAAGGAATTCCAGTTCCCGTTCACGAATTAAGAGCGGGCAGGGAAACACACCATGGCCAAGAAAAGCGCCGTCAATCGTAACGAGATGGTCAAGTCTCTCGTCAAGCAATTCGCCGACAAGCGCGCCGCGCTCAAGGCAATCGCCAATGACGACAGCCTGCCGCTCGAGGATCGCTTCGAAGCTCGTCTGAAGCTCGCGAAGCTGCCGCGTAACTCCTCCGCTGTTCGCATTCGTAACCGTTGCGAAGTCACGGGCCGTCCGCGCGCCTATTATCGCAAGCTGAAGATGAGCCGTATCGCGCTCCGCGAGCTCGGCTCGTCGGGCCAGATCCCCGGCCTCGTCAAGTCGAGCTGGTGAGGACGATCATATGTCGATGAACGATCCCCTGAGCGACCTGATCGCTCGCATCAAGAACGCCGCCACGCGCAAGCGCGCCAAGGTTGCGACGCCGGCTTCCAAGCTGCGCGCTCGTGTCCTGGACGTGCTGGCCGACGAAGGCTACATCCGCGGCTACTCGCTCGTCGAGAAGCCCGGTGCGTTCCCCGAATTCGAGATCGAGCTCAAGTATTTTGACGGTGAGCCCGTGATCGCCGAAATCGCACGCGTCTCCAAGCCGGGCCGCCGCGTCTATTCGTCGATCAAGGACCTGAAGCCGATCAAGAACGGCCTGGGCATCTCGATCCTTTCGACGCCGAAGGGCGTCATGTCGGACTCCGCCGCACGCGACGCTAATGTCGGTGGCGAAGTCCTCTGCCGCGTCTACTAGGCGCGGGAGGGAAAGAGCATGTCACGTATCGGTAAAAAAGCCGTCGCGATCCCCTCGGGCGTGAATGTCACGATCGACGGGCAGACGGTCACGGTGAAGGGCCCCAAGGGGCAACTCGCCTGGACCATCGCAGACGAGATCGTCGTCACCCAGGAAGGTTCCGACCTCCTGCTGGTGGCTCGCGACGAGAGCAAGCGCGCCAAGTCGATGTGGGGTCTGTCCCGCACGCTGGTGGCCAACATGGTGCAAGGCGTCACCGCCGGCTTCGAGGAAACCCTTGAACTGGTGGGCGTCGGTTACCGCGCCGCGATGAAGGGCGATGCGCTCTCCATCCAGCTCGGTTTCAGCCACGATGTGAACGTCGAGCCTCCGGCTGGCGTCACCTTCGCGGTTCCGAAGCAAACCGAAATCAAGATCGCCGGTGCTGACAAGCAGGCGGTTGGCGAGATTGCCGCGAAGATTCGCCGCATTCGTCCTCCCGAGCCCTACAAGGGCAAGGGCGTTCGTTATGCCGGCGAAAAGGTTCGCCGCAAGGAAGGCAAGAAGAAGTAAGCCATGGCGCTCACACCTCGCGAATCCGCCGTGCGTCGTGCCCAACGCACCCGCACCCGCCTCAAGGCCCTGTCCAACGGTCGTCCGCGTCTTACGGTCTTCCGTTCGTCCAAGAACATCTACGCCCAGATCATCGATGATGAACGCGGCGTGACCCTGGCTGCCGCCTCCACCCTCGAAGGTGAAGGCAAGACCAAGGGCGCGGACAAGGACGCGGCTGCACTGGTCGGCAAGCTCGTCGCCGAGCGCGCCATCGAAAAGGGCGTCAAGGACGTCGTCTTCGATCGCGGCGGCTACATCTTCCACGGTCGGGTGAAAGCCTTGGCCGACGCCGCGCGCGAAGCCGGCCTGAATTTCTAAGGGAAATCACAGCATGGCTCGTGGTGATCAACAGCGTGGAGACGGCGGCCCCAATCGCGGCCGTCGCGACCGCAACGCCCCCGAAGAGCGGGTCGACAGCGACATCGTCGAAAAGCTCGTCCACATCAACCGCGTCGCCGCCACCGTTAAGGGCGGCCGTCGCTTCAGCTTCGCTGCTCTGATGGTCGTTGGCGACCAAAAGGGCCGCGTCGGCTTCGGTCATGGCAAGGCGCGTGAAGTGCCGGAAGCCATCCGCAAGGCGACCGAAGAAGCCAAGAAGACCATGGTTCGTGTTCCCCTGCGGGAATCGCGCACCCTGCACCACGACGGCTACGGCCGTTGGGGCGCTGGCAAGGTCATGATGCGCGCTGCCCCTCCCGGCACGGGCGTCATCGCCGGTGGTCCGATGCGCGCGGTTCTCGAAACCCTGGGCGTCCAGGACGTTGTGGCCAAGTCGACGGGTTCTTCGAACCCGTACAACATGGTTCGCGCCACGTTCGAGGCCCTGAAGGTTCAATCGTCGCCCCGCCAGATCGCCGCCAAGCGCGGCAAGAAGGTTGGCGACATTCTCGGCCGCCGCGCCGACGGAGCTTCGGCTCCGGACGCCATCGAGGGCTAAGACATGGCTGAAGCTAAAACCGTCAAGGTTCGCCAAACTGGCAGCCCGATCCGCCGCAACGCCACCCAGCGCGCAACGCTGGCTGGCCTGGGTCTCAACAAGCTGGGACGCGAGTCCGAGCTGGAAGACACCCCCTCGGTTCGCGGCATGATCCGCAAGGTCCAGCATCTGCTGGAAATCGTCGAGTAGGTCTGCTACACGACGCCGAAATCGCCACCCCGGTGAAAGCCGGGGTGGTTTTCGTTTGAAGTTCCGCCTTCCGATCCCATCGGGAAACGAGGGCAGGGCGACGGACGATCTTCAATTTTTCAAGCCGAGTCTGGCCCCTGGCCAGGCGCAGATCTCCAAGGAGAGGCACATATGACCAAGCTTAATGAACTCGCCCCGACCCCCGGTTCGACCAAGGGCCGCATGCGCGTTGGCCGTGGTCCCGGTTCGGGCAAGGGCAAGACCGCCGGTCGCGGCGTCAAGGGCCAGAAGGCGCGCTCGGGCGTCGCCATCGCCGGCTTCGAAGGCGGTCAAATGCCGCTGCACATGCGTATGCCTAAGCGCGGCTTCAACAATCCCTTCCGCCTGGACTTCGCTGAAGTGAACCTGTGGCGCCTGGAACAGGCCGTCGAAGCGGGCAAGCTGAAGGCCGGCGCCGACGTCTCGGTGGCCGACCTGGTCGCCGCCGGCGTGATCCGTCGCGAACTGGACGGCGTGAAGCTGCTGGGCAAGGGCGAGATCAAGTCGGCCCTGAAGCTGACCGTCTATTCGGCGACCGAAGCGGCCATCAAGGCCGTTGAAGCCGCCGGTGGTTCGGTGACCGTGACCAAGAAGGTCAAGGTTCAAGCCGAAGACGCCAAGGCCTAAGTCCATATTGTCATCCCGAGGGCGCGCTGGCCGCGCCTGCGGGACTTTGTTTCGACCGGGATGACAGAATTAGGGGGCTCGCCGTGACATCACGGCGGGCCTCACCTATTTGTGGCTCAGTATTAGAGTCGTGGGGAATTGAATGGCCTCGGCCGCCGAACAACTCGCAGCCAACATGAATTTCGCGTCGTTCCAAAAGGCGACCGAACTTCACAAGCGCATCTGGTTCACGATCATCGCCTTGGTCGTCTTCCGCCTTGGCACCTATGTGCCGATCCCCGGCATCAATCCGGAGGCCTTCGCCAACGCCTTTGCGGGCCAGTCGAAGGGCATCCTGGGCATGTTCAACATGTTCTCGGGGGGCGCGGTCGAACGGATGGCGATCTTCTCGCTGAACGTGATGCCCTACATCAGCGCCTCGATCATCGTGCAGCTGATGGGCTCGGTGTATCCGCCGTGGGAAAAGCTGAAGAAGGAAGGCGGCGAAGCCGGCCGCAAGACCCTCAACCAGTACACCCGCTATCTGGCTGTGGTTCTGGCGATCGTGCAGTCGTTCAGCATCGCCGTTGGCCTGCATAGCCAGCCCGGCCTGGTGTTTGACGGGATCAGCGGTCCCTTCTTCATCGCCTCCACGGTCGTGGCCCTGACGGGCGGCACACTGTTCCTGATGTGGCTGGGCGAGCAGATCACCAGCCGCGGCGTCGGCAACGGCGTCTCCCTGATCATCTTCGCCGGCATCGTGGCGGGCCTACCGCGCGGCATCGGCCAACTGCTGGTGCAGTCGCAGACCTCGGGCAATTACCTGCCGCTGTTCGTGATCGTGTTCCTCGCCGTCGCGGCGGTCTGGGCGATCGTCTTCATCGAGCGCTCGCAGCGTCGGCTGCTGGTTCACTATCCCAAGCGTCAGCAGGGCAACCGCATGATTGGCGGCGACACCTCGTTCATGCCGCTGAAGATCAACACCGCCGGCGTCATCCCGCCGATCTTCGCCTCCAGCCTGCTGCTGTTGCCGACGACCGCCATGGGTTTCCTGTCGACGGCGAACCTTCCGCCTTGGGCAGCCTGGCTGCCGGGCACTGTGGGCGCGCTACAGCACGGTCAGCCGGCCTTCATGATGCTGTATGCGGGGCTGATCATCTTCTTCTCGTTCTTCTACACCTCTGTGGTGTTCAACCCCGACGAGACGGCCGAGAACCTGCGCAAGTACGGCGGCTTCCTGCCGGGCATCCGCCCGGGCAAGCGGACGGCCGAGTACCTGGATTATGTGCTGACCCGCCTGACGGTGATCGGCGCGGCCTACATCACCGCCGTCTGTCTGGTGCCCGAAATCATGATGACGAGCCTGGGCGCCACCCAGTTCGCCCTAGGCGGCACCTCGGTGCTGATCGTGGTGACGGTGACCATGGACACCGTGGCGCAGATCCAGTCCCAACTGCTGGCGCACCAGTATGAGGGCCTGATCAAGAAGTCGAAACTCCGCGGCGGCAAAGGCCGCTAGAGAATAAAGCGTTCTGGAAGCCGGTTTGTCACAAAACCGGCTTCCGTTTTTTTTCCCCGCACTCTAGGTCTGCTGGGGAAGATGACCGGGCGAAGACTCGGCGACGCGCGAAGGGGCATTCATGAACTTGATCCTGTTCGGACCGCCGGCGGCGGGGAAGGGGACCCAGGCCAAGCGGCTCGTCACCGAGCGCGGCATGGTCCAGCTTTCCACCGGCGACATGCTGCGCGCGGCGATCGCGTCCGGCTCCGAGCTGGGCGCCCGCGTCAAGGGCGTGCTGGACCGTGGCGACCTGGTGACCGACGAGATCGTCATTGCCCTGATCGAGGACCGTCTGGCCGAGGCTGAGGCCGCTGGCGGCGCCATCTTCGACGGATTTCCCCGCACCGTGGCCCAGGCCCAGGCGCTGGATAAAATGCTGGCCGCTCGCGGTCAGAAGATCGACCTCGTCCTCCGACTCAAGGTAGACGAGCCCTCCCTGATCGAACGCATCTCGAAGAGATTCGCCGAGCAGGGCAGGCCTGACGACAATCCGGAAGTTTTCGTGACCCGTCTGGCCGCCTACAATGCCCAGACGGCGCCTTTGCTGCCCTACTATGTAGAGCAGGGTAAGCTGACGGAACTGGATGGCATGGCGCCTGTGGAAGCAGTCGCGGCCTCTATCGACGCGGCGCTCTTGGGCGCGGTGTAAGACATTTTCAATTCGTTGATTTTCGGCGGATTCAACCATTGACGGCGGCGCAACGATCCCTATAACGGGGCGCTTCCGCGAAAGGGCGCGATCTGTGCGCGCCGGACTGGGTCGTAAGGCCGGGCCGGGCGCGCCGTTCGCGTCTTTAGTGCGTGACTAGGAGAACATTAGACGTGGCCCGTATTGCAGGCGTCAACATACCGACGAACAAGCGCGTTTTGATCGCGCTTCAGTACATTCATGGCATCGGCCAGAAGTCCGCTCGTGACATCGTCACGAAGGTGGGCCTCGATGACGCCCGCCGGGTCAATCAGCTGACCGACGCAGAAGTCCTGCAGATCCGTGAAACGATCGACAAGGACTTCACCGTCGAAGGCGACCTGCGCCGCGAAAATTCGATGAACATCAAGCGACTGATGGACCTGGCCTGCTATCGCGGCCTGCGTCACCGTAAGGGCCTCCCGGTCCGCGGTCAGCGCACGCACACGAACGCTCGCACCCGCAAGGGTCCGGCCAAGCCGATCGCCGGCAAGAAGAAATAAGGTAGCCTGACGATGGCCAAGGAACCGGGTCGCGTTAAAAAGCGCGAACGCAAGAACATCACCTCGGGCGTGGCGCACGTGAACGCCTCGTTCAACAACACCATGATCACCATCACCGACGCCCAGGGAAACACCATTTCCTGGTCCAGCGCCGGCGCGATGGGCTTCAAGGGTTCGCGCAAGTCGACCCCGTACGCCGCTCAGATGGCTGCGGAAGACGCGGGCAAGAAGGCTGCCGAGCACGGCGTGAAGACCCTCGAGGTCAACGTGTCGGGTCCGGGTTCGGGTCGTGAGTCGGCTCTGCGCGCCCTTCAGGCCGCGGGCATGACCATCACGACGATCCGCGATGTCACGCCGATCCCGCACAACGGCTGCCGTCCGCCCAAGCGTCGTCGCGTCTAGTACTTTTTAGACACAATTCTCCTTCGCCGGCTGCGCAAAACGCGGCCGGCGAGCCGCGTTCAAGGGATCGACCACGTGATCGAAAGAAACTGGAACGAGCTGATCCGTCCTGAGAAGCCGCAAATCGAGACTGGCGCCGACGCGACCCGCAAGGCGCGGATCGTGGCTGAGCCGCTCGAGCGTGGTTTCGGCGTGACGCTCGGCAACGCGCTCCGTCGCGTTCTGCTCTCGTCGCTTCAGGGCGCAGCCGTTACCGCCATCCAGATCGATGGCGTCGTACATGAATTCTCCTCGCTCGAAGGCGTCCGCGAAGACGTCGTCGACATCGTTCTGAACATCAAGCAACTGGCCGTGCGCATGCACGCCGAGGGCCCGAAGCGCATGACGCTCCGCGCCACCGGCCCCGGCCCGGTGACCGCTGGTCAGATCGAAACGCCTTCGGATATCGAGATCCTGAACCCCGACCACGTGCTCTGCACGCTGGACGACGGCGCCACCGTGCGCATGGAGTTCACGGTCAACACCGGCAAGGGTTACGTCCCGGCCGACAAGAACCGTCCGGAAGACGCGCCGATCGGCCTGATCGCCGTCGACGCCCTGTACTCGCCGGTCAAGCGCGTCGCCTATCGCGTCGAGCCTACCCGTCAAGGCCAGTCGCTGGACTATGACAAGCTGATCCTGGAAGTCGAAACCAACGGCGCCGTCACTCCGGTGGACGCCGTGGCCTACGCCGCCCGGATCCTGCAAGACCAACTGCAGATCTTCATCACCTTCGAAGAGCCCAAGGCCAAGTCGGCCGACGAGGCCAAGCCTGAGCTGCCGTTCAACCCGGCTCTGCTGAAGAAGGTCGATGAGCTGGAACTGTCGGTTCGTTCGGCCAACTGCCTGAAGAACGACAACATCGTCTACATCGGCGATCTGATCCAGAAGACCGAAGCCGAGATGCTGCGCACCCCGAACTTTGGCCGCAAGTCCTTGAACGAAATCAAGGAAGTGCTGGCTGGCATGGCGCTGCACCTGGGTATGGACGTGCCGAACTGGCCGCCCGAAAACATCGAAGACCTGGCCAAGAAGTTCGAAGACCAGATCTAAGACGAACTATATCGCGCTCGATCCGGGCCGCTCGCCACCCTTCGGGGACGGCGGGCGGCCTGGGCCTTTTGAAGCCGCAACTGCGGTGGAGGGCCCCGGCGCTTCGTTCTGACCCGGCTGGGAACAGGCTGGGATGGGTGACAATCAGCGCTAGATCGCGCCACTGCGGGCCAAGGCCCAGGAGACACTACAATGCGTCACGGTAAAGCTCACCGTAAACTCGGCCGCACGTCCGCTCACCGCACCGCCATGTTCGCCAACATGTCGGCCTCGCTGATCAAGCACGAGCAGATCGTCACCACCCTGCCCAAGGCCAAGGAACTGCGTCCCTTCGTCGAAAAGCTGGTCACCCTGGCCAAGCGCGGCGACCTGCACGCGCGTCGTCAGGCCATCAGCATCGTTCGCGACGTCGAACAGGTCGGCAAGCTGTTCGCAGCCATCGGCCCGCGCTATCAGACCCGTCAGGGCGGCTACATCCGCGTCCTGAAGGCCGGCTTCCGCTACGGCGACAACGCCCCGCTGGCCGTGATCGAGTTCGTCGACCGCGACGTCTCGGCCAAGGGCAAGGACTCGGGCCCGGACTACTCGGCCCAAGCCGAAGACTAATTCTCAGCCCAGGCTGACGGAAAAGGCCCCGGAGCGATCCGGGGCCTTTTTGGCGTTTTGGGTTTTGGGTGGCGGCGTCGCTGGTTTCGTTCAACAGATCCCGTCATCCCGTGGCTTGTCCACGGGACCCATCGTTCAGTTCGCGTGGACAGAGCGATCAGCGCGCCCGCGCGCCGCCCATCTTCACTTGCGGCGGACAAATGGGTCCCGTGGACAAGCCACGGGATGACGGGGGATAGAATTGTGTAGTGCCCGAAGCGGACGTTTCGAAGTTCGGCTGCGGGTGGAAGTCGAACGCTAAGGATCGAGCTGGGGCGGGTGCCGAGGCGGCCCATCGATAGTCTCTCCAGACTTAGCGGTAGAGACAAATTTAAGTACACACCATCCCATCAATGCGAAGGAAACGCATTGAACCGCAATGGTGAGCAAGCTAATCTTGAAAAATGCGGCGGCTATAAAAGCGAAGTTGGCACTTATTAGGCCGGCACCCGCGATCAAGCGCGAACTATTCAGCCGGCGCTGTATGGCTAGGTTTGCTTCATTTTTCGAACGCGTCATAAGGTTAAGCTACCTCAAATCCTTTTGATCGTTCAACCTGTGCACGCTCGAGCCAGATAAGGAGCGAGCTTCGTCCGACTTGGGTCGCGAGCCGAAATTGGCTCCAGCGCGACTTTCGGACATTGCACACCGCCCGACGCGCCGGCGCCAGCTGATCAACCCGCAGGCCTCCGCTCACTCTCGCGTCAGATCCTGCCGCTGGAACAGCACAATGGCCCCCGCCGTCAGCGCCGCGATCCAGCCCAGCAGCACCAGCAGCGCCCAGCCCGCCGGTCCGCCGTCCGGGCCGGCATGCGACGGCGCGGTGACGAAGGCGCGCAGCAGGTCCGCGTCATAGGCGGGGATGGCCAGAACCTTCCAGGTCGGTTCCGGATTCATGGCCCCGAGGGCGCCCGCCAGGATCGACTGGACGAAGCGAACCACCAGGCAGACCACGACCGCCGCCATCGGCGAGCGCGTCACGACGGCGACGCAGGCAGCCAGGGCGGCCAGGCTCATGGCTTCCAGCCAGGTGACCACGAAGACGCCGGCGATTTCGGAGAGGCCCAGGGTCGAGGCGACGATGGCCTTGCCGTTGATCCCCGCGCCGATCACGGCCGCCGCCAGGGTCAGCATTACGGTCAGGACCAGGCTCCACAGGATCGCCTCGCCGATCACGATCAGCTTGGCGGCCAGCAGGTTGAAGCGGCTGTTGCGCGGCGTGCGCAGGCGCCAGGTTTCCCAGCGATAGTCGCCGGCCAGAATCGAGGCCGCGCCGATCATCAGGAACAGCGCCGCCATGGTCGAGGCGCCGTTGCCCAGCGCCTTGATGACCTGGAGGGCCAGATCGATGGTCGCGCCCGGCATGGGTCGCTTGATGATGTTGCGGACGAACAGGTCGCCGCCGATGGCCAGGAAGAAGCCCACCAGCGGCGCGAAGCCGAAGCCCCAGAACAGGGCCGAACGGTCGCGCAGCAGGCGGAAGCGTTCAGCGGCGATGGCGTCGGCCAGCATCAGGCGGCTCCTTCCGGGGTGGCGGCCGTGGGCGCCTGGCCCAGCGATTTCAGATAGACACCTTCAAGGTCGACCTCGCGCCAGCGGGCCTCGACGATCTCGGCGCCGGCCTCGACCAGGGCGCGGATCACGGCGGGCGCCTCGGCGCGCGGAATGTCGGCCAGCACGGCATCGGGTCCATCGGCCTGCCCGCGATCACCCAGCACCGCCAGGACCGGGGCGAGGGGAGAGGCCAGGCTCAGGCGCAGGCGGGCTTCCCCGGCGGTGAGTTCAGCCACGCCGCCTTCCGCCACGACCCGGCCGCGCGACAGGATGGCGACGCGATCACAGACGCGCTTGACCTCGTCCAACTGGTGGCTGGCCAGGATGACCGTCACGCCCTCGTGTTTGGCCAGATCGACGATCAGGGCGCGGATCTCCTGGATGCCGGCCGGGTCCATGCCGCTGGTCGGCTCGTCCAGGATCACCAGTTCGGGACGGGTGAAGAAGGCCGCCGCCAGACCCAGACGCTGCTTCATGCCGACCGAGAAGCCGCCGGTGGCGCGGTCGGCGGCATGGGTCAGGCTGACCCGCTCCAGCCAGGCAGGGATGTCGGGGTTCTGGAACCCGCTCTCCAGGGCCAGCATCTTCAGCGTGTCGCGGGCGGTCAGATAGGGCGGATAGCGCGGCGTCTCGATCATGGCGCCGACCCGGCGCAGGGCGGTCAGGTCGCCGGCCGGGGCGCCGAACAGTCGGGCCGAGCCGCTGGTGGGCCGCACCAGACCCAGGGCGATGCGAAACAGCGTGCTCTTGCCGGCCCCGTTGGGACCCAGAACGCCGAACACGCCACCGGCCGGTATGGCGATCGAAAAGTCGTCGAGCGCGCGAACGGTCCCGTAGGTCTTGGTGAGGCCGGTGGCCTCAAGGGCGATGCTCATGCGGATGCGGCTTCCGTTACAGGAGAATCCTGTCGTTGGCGGCGACTATGGGGGTGCGGTTCTCGCCCGCCAAGTTAAGACGAGGTCATGCGGCGCTGTCTTAAGCCCCTGTCACACGCGCCTGTCACATGGGCGAAACGTCCGGCTGGCATCGACGCCTCAAGACTGTCGAAAGGGTTGCGCCATGAAGAGCCTGTTCCGCCTTGTGTCCCTTGGGGCGACCCTGGCCGCCGCCCTGGTGCTGTCGGCCTGCGCCTCCATGCAAGCGGGCAGGGGCGAGGTCGCCGCACCGCCCAAGAGCCGGCTCACCATCCTGGTGTCCAGCGACGGCTTCCGGGCCGACTATCTGGGCCAGGGCGACACCCCGACCCTGGACGCCCTGGCCGCCGACGGCGCGCGCGGCGCCATGCGGCCGTCCTTCCCGACCCTGACCTTTCCCAACCACTACACCCTGATCACCGGCAAGCGGCCCGACCGCAACGGCATCGTCAACAACGTCATGGAAGACGAGACGATTCCCGGCGTGCGCTTCTCGATGTCCAACGCCGACGCCGTGCATGACCCGCGCTGGTGGAGCCAGGCCTGGCCGCTGTGGGTCTCTGCCGAGAAGCAGGGTCTGAAGGCGGCGGCGATGTTCTGGCCCGGCTCGGAGACGCAGATCAGCGGCGTGCGTCCGTCGCGCTGGATGGCCTTCAACCAGGCCATGCTGTCGAATGACCGGGTCGATACGCTGCTGGCCTGGCTGGACGATCCCAAGGGGCCTGAGCTGCGGCTCTCCACCCTGTATTTCGATGTCGTCGACACCGAGGGCCATCACTATGGACCCGGCTCGCCGCAGGCCCGCGCCGCCGTGGCTGAGGTGGATCAAGCGATGGCGCGGCTGGTCGAGGGCCTGAAGGCGCGGGGCCGGTTCGAAACGACCGACATCGTCTTCGTCGCCGACCACGGCATGGCCCCGGTTCCGCCGTCCCAGCGCTGGCCGCTGGACGACGTGCTTGACCTGTCCACGGTCAGGCTGGTCACCACCGGCGCGGTCGTCGGCCTGACACCGCTGCCCGGCTTCGAGGCGCAGGTCGAGGCGGCGCTGCTCAAGCCGCTGCCGCACCTGACCTGCTGGAAGAAGGGTCAGATCCCCGAGCGCTATCACTACGGCCGCAATCCGCGGGTGCCGGCCATTGTCTGCCTGTCGCAGACCGGCTGGTATGTGACGACCCGCAAGATGATGGAAAAGCCCGGCAAGTGGGAGGGGCTGGACGGCGGCCAGCACGGCTTTGATCCCTATGACCCGGCCATGCGCGCGGTGTTCATCGCCAGGGGGCCGTCGATCAAGCCGGGCGTGGTGCTGCCGGTGTTCGATAATGTCGACGTCTATCCGCTGCTGGCCAGGGTGTCGGGCGTGAAGCCTGAGAAGGGCGACGGCCGGCTGAAGGTTGTGGGCCAGGCGCTGCGTTAGGGGGCTTGCCGGCCAATAGGTAGAGAATGAGCGTCGCCGGGCTTGCGGATATAGTTTTCATATGCGTTAAATATTGTCGATATCCGATAGGAGTGGCACGATGGCTGACTGGCGTCCCAACCTGATCTCGGCGGTCTGCTACCGCGACCCCAAGGCGGCGCTCGCCTGGCTGGAAAAGGCGTTCGGTTTCGAGCTGGTCTTTCTGGTCGAGGACGCCGAGGGCAATCTGGGCCATTCCGAAATGCGCTTCGGCAATGCCTGCGTGATGATCGGCAACGAGTGGAGCGACGACCACAAGAGCCCGGCCTCGGTGGGCGGCAAGAACACCCAGACGGTGCATATCCAGCTGAGCGAGGGCGAGCTTGACGCGCATTGCGAGCGCGCGCGGGCGGCGGGCGCTGAAATCCTGGTTGAGCCCGCGACCCAGTTCTACGGTGATCGCACCTATCGCTGCAAAGATCCCGAGGGCCACATCTGGACGGTGGCGCGAAACGTCGAGACCGTGTCGGTGCAGGAGATGGAGCGTCGCACAGGCCTGAAGATCACGGGTCAGGGATGAGCCTGGGCCCAGCGTGACCGCCTCGCTCGACCGCACCCTGGCGGCCCTTGCCGATCCGCACCGTCGGCGGGTCGTCGACCTGTTGCGTCAGCGACCGCATCGGGCCGGGGAACTGGCGCAGGCCGTCGGCCTGACCCCGCCGGCCATGAGCCGCCACCTGCGGACCCTGCGCCAGTCGGGACTGATCGAGGAAAGCCATCCAGACTTTGACGCCCGCGTGCGGGTCTATCAGCTGAGGGCGGGGCCCATGGACGAGCTCAAGGCCTGGCTGGAAATCGCGGAAGCCCACTGGGTCGACCAACTCACGGCGCTGAAGGCTCACGTGGAGGGCGCATGAGTTCGCGCGTCGTTGTCGCCCTGCGCATCAAGGCCCCGCCGATGCGGGTGTTCGAGGCCTTCACCACCGAGATCGCCGCCTGGTGGCGGCCCAACACGCTCTTCGCCTTCACGCCCCGGTCGCCGGGTGTCATGGTCTTTGAAGCCATCGAGGGGGAGGGCGAAGGCGGTCGTCGTCTGGTCGAGCGCCTGGCCTCGGGCAAGGTGTTCGAGGTCGGCACGGTGCGGGTCTGGGAGCCGGGCCAGCGGCTGGTGGTCGGCTGGCGGCAGGCGACCTTCGCGCCAGACATGGACACCGAGGTCGAGGTCCGCTTCGAGGCCGTCGAGGACGGCACGCGGGTTACGGTCGAGCATCGCGGCTGGGACAGCGTGCCGACCGCGCACGTGGCGCGCCACACCTTCCCCGACGGCCTGTTCCTGCGCCGGCATGGAGAATGGTGGCGTGACCTGCTGGACGGCCTTGCGGTCGCGGCGACGGACCGGCAACTAGGGCGCGCCGGGGAGAACGACGCATGACTCAGACCATCACGGGCGGACGCCGGCAGGCGGCCCTGGGCTTCATCTTCGTCACCGCCGTGATGGACGTGCTGTCGCTGGGCGTGATGATCCCGGTGCTGCCCGAGCTGGTGAAGCGGTTCAACGGCGGCGACACGGCTGACGCCGCGCTTTGGAACGTGCTGTTCGCCACCACCTGGGGCGTGATGCAGTTCATCTGCGCGCCAGTTCTGGGCCTGTTGTCCGACCGTTTTGGCCGGCGTCCGGTGATCCTGACCTCGATCTTCGGCCTGGGTGTTGACTTCCTGTTCATGGCCTTCGCGCCCAGCCTGTGGTGGCTGTTTGTCGGCCGGGTGTTCAATGGCATGACGGCGGCCAGCTTCTCGACCGCCGGCGCCTATGTGGCTGACGTCACCACCCCTGAGAACCGCGCCAAGGGTTTTGGCCTGATGGGGGCGGCCTTCGGCGTCGGCTTCACCTTCGGCCCGGCCCTGGGCGGCTGGCTGTGGCAGTTCGATCACCGCCTGCCGTTCCTGGTCTGCGCGGCCCTGGCCCTGTGCAACTGGCTGTACGGCTATTTCGTGCTGCCCGAGTCCCTGCCGCCCGAGCGCCGGATCAAGACCTTCGACTGGAAAAAGGCCAACCCGCTGGGCTCGCTGAACCTGCTGCGGAGCAAGCCTGACCTGCTGGGCCTGGCCGGTGTCGGCTTCCTGTTCCAGCTGGCCCACAACGTTCTGCCGTCGGTCTTCGTGCTGTATATGGGCTTTCGCTATCAGTGGTCGGTGCAGACCATCGGCCTGACCCTGATGGCCAGCGGCATTGCCGGGATTCTGCTGCAGGCCTTTCTAGTCGGCCGGATCGTCAAGGCGGTGGGCGAGCGCGGCGCGCTGCTGATCGGCCTGTTCTGCGGCTTTGTCGGCTTTTCGATCTATGCCCTGGCCCCGACAGGCTGGCTGTATCTTTGCGGTCTGCCGATCTTCGCCTTCTCGGGTCTGATCCAGCCGGGCCTGCAGGGCCTGATGACCCGCCGGGTCGCGCCCCACGAGCAGGGGCAGTTGCAGGGCGCCAATTCAGCGATGATGGGGATCGCCTCGATCGTCGGCCCGGTTCTGTATCTGGCCCCGTTCGCCTGGGCGGTGCGCAACGACGCGACCGTGCACATGCCCGGCCTGCCGGTGTTACTCGCCGCCGCCCTGATGCTGGCCGGCACGGCCCTGGCGTTCCGCTTCGCACACCCTATCTCAGCCGAACCGCGCCCGGCCTGACCGGTCAGGACACCGAGCGGCCATCAATGCGCCCGAAAGCTCAGGCGATGTCCGGGTCGCTTCCAAGGAGACGCTCCACACCCATGCGAGCCCATCGCGCTTTGTTTCCCGCCCTGATCCTGCTGGCGGCCTGTTCGCCGCAAGGCCCGTCCAGCGCCCAGGCGATCCCGGACCTGGCCCAGCCCACCCGACGCGCGCCCAGTGATCCGGCCTCGATGAAGGCCTCGTTCTCGCCCGTGGTGAAGAAGGCCGCGCCGGCCGTGGTCAATGTCGCCAGCCGCCGGGTCGTGCGGACCCAGGCGCGGGATCCGTTCTGGGACATGTTCATGGGCGGAGGCGGCGTGCCGCGCGAACAGGTGCAGGGCTCCCTGGGCTCAGGCGCCATCGTCCGCGCCGACGGGGTGATCATCACCAACCATCACAATATCGAAGGCATCGTCGAAGGCCGCGGCGAGATCACCGTCCAGCTGGCCGATCGTCGCGAGTTCATCGCCACCGTCCTGCTCGATGATCCGCGCGCCGATCTGGCCGTGCTGAAGATCGACACCAAGGGCGAGCGCCTGCCGGTCATGGCCATCGACGATCAGGAACAGCTGGAAGTCGGCGACCTGGTCCTGGCCCTGGGCAATCCGTTCGGCGTCGGCCAGACGGTGACCAACGGCATCATCTCGGCCATGGCCCGCACCGATGTCGGCGCGGCCGATTTCGGCAGCTACATCCAGACCGACGCCTCGATCAATCCGGGCAATTCCGGCGGTCCGCTGGTCGACATGGACGGCGACCTGATCGGCATCAACACCTTCATCATCTCGCGCTCGGGCTCGTCCAGCGGGGTGGGCTTCGCCATTCCCGCCGCTGTGGTCAAGCAGGTGGTCAACGCCGCCCTGGGCGGCGGCCACAGCGTGGTGCGTCCGTGGCTGGGCGTGAAGGGCCAACCCGTCACTGCCGAGATCGCCCGCAGTCTGGGCATGGCCGCCCCGCGCGGCGTGCTGGTGGCCCAGGTCTATCCCGGTTCCTCGGCCGACAAGGCGGGGCTGAAGGAAAGCGACATCATCCTGTCGATCGACGGCAGCGTCGTGAACGACGAGGGCGGCGGCGCCTTCGCGATCGGCACCCACAAGGTCGGTGACCGTGTGCCGATGGTCATCCGCCGCGGCGAGCGCGAGCAGACCCTGACCGTCCGCGCCGAGGCCGCGCCCGAAAGCCCGGCCCGCGACGAGAAGACCCTGACCGGCCGCAACCCCTTCGACGGCGCCACGGTGCTGAACCTGTCGCCGGCCGTGGCCCAGGACCTGGGCGCTGACCCGTTTGCGGGCCGGGGCGTGCTGGTCAGCAAGATCGGCCAGGGTTTCGCGCTGAGCGCCGGTCTGCGTCCGGGCGATTTCATCCGCGAGGTCAATGGCCGGCCGATCAACACGGTCTCTGATCTGACCGCGCTGTCGAACGGCGGCAATCGCGCCTGGACCGTGACCATCGAACGCGGCGGCCAGCGGATCACGGCGCGGTTCAACACCTGACACCCTGATCAGGCCAGAATGATGGACCCGGCGCGGAACCCTGCGCCGGGTCTTCTTCGTTGGTCATGACCTCTCCAGTTTTGTAGACCATGGCCATGTCCGATCTTTTCCAAGCCGCCGGCCTGACGCCGCATGCGCCGACGCCGCTCGCCGAGCGTCTGCGGCCCCAGACGCTGGACCAGGTAGTGGGGCAGGAGCACCTGCTGGGTCCCGAGGGGCCGATCGGCCGGATGGCGGCGGCCAAGCGCCTGTCGTCGATGATCCTGTGGGGGCCGCCCGGCACCGGCAAGACCACCATCGCCCGCCTGCTGGCCAAGGCCGGCGGCTACGAGTTCCAGCAGATCTCGGCGGTATTTTCGGGCGTCGCCGACCTGAAGAAGGCCTTCGAGCAGGCGCGCGGCCGCCGCATGGCCGGCCAGAGCACCCTGTTGTTCGTCGACGAAATCCACCGCTTCAACCGCGCCCAGCAGGACGGTTTCCTGCCGTTCGTGGAGGAGGGGGTGATCACCCTGGTCGGCGCCACGACCGAGAACCCGTCGTTCGAACTGAACGGCGCTCTCCTGTCACGCTGCCAGGTGTTTGTTCTCAAGCGCCTGGACGAGGAAGCTCTGGAAGCCCTGCTGGCCAAGGCTGAAGCGGTCGAAGGCCGCAAACTGCCGCTGGACTCCGAGGCCCGCTTCACCCTGATCGCCATGGCCGATGGCGACGGCCGCTACCTGCTGACCCTGACCGAGACCCTGCTGTCGGTTGGAACCGACACGCCGCTTAATGCCGTCCAGCTGGGCCAGTTCCTGCAGAAGCGCCGGCCCGCCTACGACAAGAACCGCGAGGAGCACTACAACCTCGTCTCGGCCCTGCACAAATCGGTGCGCGGCAGCGATCCGGACGCCGCGCTCTACTGGCTGGCGCGCATGCTGGAGGGCGGGGAGGACCCGCTGTTCATCGCCCGCCGCCTGGTGCGCATGGCGTCGGAAGACATCGGCGCGGCCGATCCGCTCAGCTTGCTCCTGACCACGGCCGCCAAGGACGCCTTCGACTTTCTGGGCAGCCCCGAGGGCGAACTGGCCCTGGCCCAGTGCGTGGTCCACATGGCCAGCGCGCCCAAGTCCAACGCCGTCTACACCGCCTTCAAGGCCGCGCGCCGCGCAGCCAAGGAGACCGGCTCCCTGGCCCCGCCGGCCCACATCCTCAACGCCCCGACCAAGCTGATGAAGTCGCTCGGCTATGGCGACGGCTACGCCTACGACCACGACGTCGAGGGCGGCGTCTCGGGCCAGAACTACTTCCCGGACGGCATGGCGCGGCCCCGGTTCTATGAGCCCAAGCCGATCGGCGCTGAGGCCAAGGTGCGGGAACGGCTGGACGCGTGGGGTAAGCTGCGGCGCGACGGAAAGTAGGCGAGTTCGGGCTTGTGCTCTTCCTGTAATTGTTCTTTATTTGTTCTCGTTTGACATGTTTGGCGAGCCATGAAGAAACCAATCGATCGAGAAAAGCGGGAAGCCGATCTGAGGGTGCGGCTCAAGCTCTTCACCACCAATGTGACCACCTACGCCTATGCGGCGATGGGCGCGTCCTTCATTGAGCCCTACATCAAGGGCTTGGGTTTCAAGACGGCCAGCTACGTGGGCATGGTGCTCGCGCTCGTGCTGCATGTGATAGCGTGGTATACTTCGCCCCATGGAGAACAGCCATGACGCCGCTTGAGGCCATGATCTACATCCTGGGACCAATCCTTATTGGGTTTGGCATCTATGCGCTCTTCCTCAAGCGTGAGCTTGATGGGTTGGAAGCCCAGCGTCGCGGCGAGACTCACTCCGCTGAATAAGCCGTCTTTTGCGGGCCAACGCCCCCCCCGCCGTCCGCCCCTCGCGCCGAAACCCAAGGCCTCCGACGCGCCCATCACCCTGACGGACGACGAGATCGCCCTGGCGCGCTCCTGGGTGATCCACGAGGACGACAGCGTCATCGTGCTGAACAAGCCCGCCGGCCTGTCCAGCCAGGGCGGCCGCATCCAGGCCCATACGCTGGACGACCTGCTGTGGGCCTTCGCGCGGCCCGGTCGTCCGCGTCCGCGCCTGATCCACAGGCTGGACCGCGACACCTCCGGCGTCATCCTCACCGCCAAGACCAAGCCGGGGGCGGCGTTCCTGGGCAAGGCCCTGATGGGCAAGCGGTTCCGCAAGTCCTACATGGCCATCGTCGCGCCGGGCGCGCCGGAGCCCAAGGGCGGCATGATCGACAGCCCGCTGCGCCGCGAATCCATCGGCCGCGAGGCCTATATGCGGGTCTGTGCGCCCGACCACCCCGACGCCGAGACCGCCCGCAGCCGCTATCGCACCCTGTCGTCCAACGCGACGGCCGCCCTGGTCGAGCTGTCGCCGGACACTGGCCGCATGCACCAGCTCCGGGTCCACATGGCCTCGATCGGCCGGCCGATCTCGGGCGACAGCCGTTACGGCGGGGCGCTGATGCTGGGCGGGACGGCGGTTCCGCGTCTGATGCTGCACGCGGCCCACCTGGTGTTTCCGCATCCCGAGGGTGGCGAGCGCCGGATCGCCGCATCGGTCCCGGCCGATATGGTCGCCATGCTGGAAAAGCTTGGCCTGCCGCTTCCGGAACAGCGCGCCTAGCCAAGCCGTTTAAAGGTCAGGAGAAACGCCATGCAACGCCTCGCCGGTCTTGCCCTGTCCCTGCTGCTGCTGAGCGGCTGCGCCAGCGCGCCCACCCTCTACGCCGCCAGGACCGCGTCGGCGGGCGTCGGCTATTCGGAGTTTCGGCTGGAGCCCGGCCGCTACCGCGTCACCTTCCAGGGCGGCCCCGGCGCGCCCGTTGAGCAGGTTTCAGACTATGCCCTGCTGCGTGCGGCCGAGCTGGCGGTGCGCGACGGCTATGACTGGTTTCGGGTGTCGGATCGCCTGACGACGAGCACCGGGGCTGGTAGTGGACCGCGCCTGTCGATTGGCGGGGGCTCCAGCCGCTATGGCGGGCACAGCTCGATTGGCCTGGGCCTCGGCACAAGCTTCGACCTGGGCCCCGGACCCACCGTGACGAGCTCGCTGGAAGTGGTGTTCGGCAGGGGCGCGGCGCCGCGTGACGCCGACGTCTATGTCGCTCAGGCGATCATCCGCTCGGTGGGCTACGGCCGCAGCACGATCTAGGCGGCCTCTGCCGTCCTGGCCGCCAGCGGGTGGTTGGCGCGCAGGGCCGCGTGGGTCAGACCCGCAGTCTCGGCCGCCGCGAAATAGCCCTCGGCGGGCAGGCCCTGCAGCGTGGTCATCGGCGCCACGCCCTTGGCGTCGCGGCCGAAGTTCATGATGTCGGCCGCGATCCGCTCCGCCGGTCCAGCGAGGTCCGAGGCGTCCAGCGTCAGGCCGTTCAGCCGCGCCTCCTTCAGGCCGCGCAGGGCGTCCTTCTCCGGCGGCACCCGGGCGATGACGCCGCGTGTCAGGGCCTTGAGCAGGCCAACCACTTCCAGCAGGCGGCCCGAGGGCGTGCCGCGGGTGATATCGACCAGCTCGATCATCACGCCGCCGCGCAGCAGGGCCAGCGACAGGCCCGGCGTTCCGGTCAGCATGTCGCGGCCGCGCTGGGTGCCCAGGGTGCGGAACGAGGCCGGCAGGATCAGGTCAGGAACGTTGTGGCCCTGGGCGCCGCGCGCGAACACGGCGGCATACTTCAGGGTCGCCTCGTCGATAAAGGCGATGTCGCGGTCGGGCAGGCGGGTGATCGCCCGTGCATTGGCCTGGCGCCCGCTGGCCAGATGGGTGACCACCGGCTCGATGCGGATCGCCGTGGTGACATTGCGGCGCAGGCTGATCACGTGTTCCAGCGTGAAATCGACCCGCAGGGCCGCGCCGCCGGCAGTGGTGAAGGCCACGGGGGTGCGTCGTGACTCATCGCCGTCCTCGACCGCCCGCCGCACCGGTGAGCGTTTGGAGTCACGCCGGGCGCGGGCCGCCAGCACGGTAGCCGCGTCGATCCGGCGGCAGATGGCCTCGCCGCCGTTCAGGCCGATGACCGTGCTGATGCCCAGATCGCTCATGTCGACGGAGCCCAGCAGGTGGGTCAGCACGTCTTCCAGGATGCGGACGCTGGTCGCCTGGGCGGCCAGGCCCTGGTCGCTGTTCATGGCGATCAGGAATTCGCTGTCGGAAATGCGGGCCCGCATGTCGTTGCGGTCCAGGTGCTCGGCCAGCTTGCGCTCGACATAGGTCCAGACATCGCCGCGCTTCTGCGACCACCAGTCGCCGGCCCAGGCGCGGATGGCCTGGACGCTGATGACGTTCACCGAGCCGCGCGCGATCAGCTCGCTCCCGGCCAGCCGGTGCAGGACCGGGGCGGGCAGAGCGAGACGCTGGGTCGTATCGTCCTGGGCGTTGCTGTCGAAGGGCATGGGGCTCGGTTCGCAAGAGGAGCGGCCAGAATGCCGCTGGCACGCTTAACCTCTCGTTCGGAAACAAGGTTTCCAGCGATGTTCACCGCGAAGAAATCCGTGCGCGACTTGGCGTTCGGCCCCGCTCGGCGCATAAGGAGCCAATGACCAAACTGCTTCTCGTAGCCGCCGGCGGCGCCGTCGGCTCGGTCGCCCGCTATCTGGTGGGCGCCCAGGCCCTCCGGCTGATGGGACCGGCTTGGCCTTACGGCACCTTCGCGGTGAATGTGATCGGTGGTTTCCTGATGGGCGTGCTGGCCTCCTGGCTGGCGCATCGTGGCAACGCCAACCACGAACCGGTCCGCCTTTTGCTCGCCGTCGGCGTCATGGGCGGCTTTACGACCTTCTCGGCCTTTTCGCTGGAGACCGCGCTGATGATTCAGAAGCGCGACTACAGTCAGGCCTTCACCTATTCCGCCGCCAGCGTGCTTTTGTCCGTGGCGGCCCTTTACGCGGGCCTTCTGATCGCCCGCAGGATGTTCGCGGCATGAAAGAAGTACGCACGCTCTATGTGGACGCGGGCGAGGATGGCACCCGGGTGGACCGCTGGTTCAAGCGCCGCTGGCCCCACCTCAACCACATCCAGCTCAACAAGCTGTTCCGCTCCGGTCAGGTGCGGGTCGACGGCTCGCGCGTGAAGGCCGACACCAAGCTGGCGGCCGGCTCGCAGGTGCGCGTGCCGCCTCTGCCCGACGCGCCCGATCCCGACGAAAAGCTGGTGCTGTCCAAGCGCGACATTGCGTTTGCCAAGTCGCTGGTGCTGTACGAGGACGAGGAAGTCCTGGCCCTAAACAAGCCCGCCGGCCTGGCCGTGCAGGGCGGCACCAAGACCACCCACCACATCGACAAGCTGCTGTCGGCCTGGGGCGAGGGCGTCAACCGGCCCAAGCTGGTCCACCGTCTGGACCGCGACACTTCGGGCGTGCTGCTGCTGGGCAAGACCCCGGCCGCCGCCGCGCGGCTGTCGGGCTCGTTCGCCAAGCGCAAGGCGCAGAAGACCTATTGGGCCATCGTCCAGGGTAATCCGCACCCGGTCGAGGGCGTGATCGAGCTGCACTTGGCCAAGCGTGGCGTAGGCGATCGTGAACTGGTGGTTCCCGCCGAGCCCAAGGACAAGGACGCCCAGCCGGCCGAGACCGAGTTCGTCTCGATCAGCCGCGCCGGCCCGCGCGTCACCTTCATGGCCCTGCGTCCACACACCGGTCGCACGCACCAGCTGCGGGCTCACATGAAGGCCATCGGCCACCCGATCCTGGGCGATCCGAAATACAGCGACGAGAAATCGACCCAGCTGTCGGAGGGCCTGAAGCTGCAGCTGCACGCCCGCTCGGTGATGCTGCCGCACCCGTCGGTGGGCATGCTGTTCATCGAGGCGCCGATCAGCCCCGAGCTGAAGGCCGGCTTCGCCAAGTTCGGCTTCTCGGAAGACGAGGCCGACCAGGATCCGTTCGCGAAGAAGCAGATCAAGCGTCGATGACGGCGGAGGTCGTTCGGCAAGCCTGGACGCTGGTCGACCAGGGCCGCTCGACCGATGCGGTCGCCCTGACGCGCGCGCCTGCGGCCTCGCCGCAGGCCGGGGCCGGGATGCTGATCGTTCATGCGGCGGCGCTGAAGGGCGTCGACCGACATGACGAGGCGCTGGTCTTCAACCGCCGGGCCGTGGCCGCCACGCCGAATGACCGCATTGCCTGGTACAATCTGGCCGCCACCCTGGGCGATCTGGCCCAGGCCGAAGAGACAGAGGCGGCGATCCGCAAGGCCATCGCCCTGGGCCTCGACGCGCCCGAAGCCTGGCTGGTGCTGGGTCGCGCCCTGCAGGGCCAGAGCCGCTATGACGAGGCCGAGGCCGCGTTCAGGGCGGCCATCAGCCGCCGGGACGGGTTCGGCGATGCCCATCGCAACCTGGCCCAGCTGCGCTGGATGCGGTCGGGCGATCTGGTCCTGGCCCTGGAGGCCCTGACGGCTTCGCTGGCGCGCAATCCGGCTGACAGTCAGCTGATCCTGCTCAAGAGCACGGTCGAGGAGTTCGCCGGCGACAAGGCCGCCGCCTTCGCCACCCTGAACGACGCCCTGATCCGCCAGCCGAACGACGCCCTGCTGTTGCTGGCCGCCTCGCACATGGCCGGCGAGAACGGCCAGGTCGACGCCATGCTGGCCCACGCCCAGGCCGCCGAACGCCTGGTCCCGCAGGCCCCCCAGGTGCTGATCGCCCTGGCCGAGGCCCATCTGGCGGTCGGCGATGCGGCCGCCGCGTCTCAGACCACTGAACGCCTGAGGGCCATCGCACCGCTGGATCAGCACGGCCTGGCCCTGCAATCCACGGCCTGGCGGCTGTCGGGCGATCCGCGCCGCGCGGTGCTGAACGACTATGAGGGCCTTGTGCGGGCCTACACCCTGCCGACCCCGCAGGGTTGGGACAGTCTGGACGCCTATCTGGGCGCCCTGCGCGACCGGCTGGCCCAGCGGCACGACCTCAAGACCCATCCGCTGCAGCAGTCCCTGCGCGGCGGCAGCCAGGTTCCCTCGCTGCACCAGTCGCCCGACCCGCTGTTCCAGGCCTTCTTCGCCCAGGTCCGCAAGGTGGTGGCGCGTTACCTCGCCGACATCGGTCCCGGCGACGACCCGCTGCGCGCCCGGGCCGGTGGCGATTTCCGGGTCAGCGGCGGCTGGTCGGTGCGGCTGTCGCCCAACGGCTTCCACGCTGACCACGTGCACCCGCAGGGCTGGATCTCGTCGGCCTTCTATCTGGACCTGCCCGGCGGCGTGGCCGACGAGCACACGCGCGAAGGCTGGATCAAGTTCGGCCAGCCCGGCTGCGTCACCCGGCCGGCCCTGGAGCCCGAGCACGAGGTGCGCCCCCAGCCGGGGATGCTGGTGCTGTTCCCGTCCTACATGTGGCACGGCACCCGGGCCTTCACCTCGCCCGAGCACCGCCTGACCATGGCGTTCGACGTCGTGCCCGCCTAGTTTTCAATCCGCTCTCCCCGGCGAAGGCCGGGGCCCAGATCGAACCCGGAAAGGGTGTTGATCTGGCTGGATCAGAAGGCGCGTCATCCCCAAAGTCTCAGGCTGTATCTGGGCCCCGGCCTTCGCCGGGGAGAGCGGGCATTATTAGACCAGCCCGGTCACCGCCTTCGCCGCTGCGCTGCCCGGAAACACCCGGTTGTCCAGCGCCGCGCGGTCGACGCCCATGTGGTCGCCCAGCAGACCTTTGAACAGGCCGCGCATGTCCAGGGTGGGCGCCAGGTCGCGGTTCTCTAACAGCGCGGGCGGGGACAGGCCCGGCCAGTCGCCGATGATCCCGCCCGGCTTCAGCGCCCCGCCCAGCACCAGGGCCGTCGAGGCCGTGCCGTGGTCGGTGCCGCCGGTGCCGTTGGCGCGGGCGGTGCGGCCAAATTCGGTGACGGTGACCACCACCGTATTCTTCCACTCCTCGCCCAGGCCGGTGTTGAGGCCCGACAGCACCGAGTCCAGATAGGCCAGCCGGGTGTTGAGCTGGCCGACCTGACCGGCGTGGGTGTCCCAGCCGTCCAGCGCGATGGCGGCGATGCGCGGGCCGCCGTCCTGAACCATGAAGCCGGCCAGGGTCGCGCCCAGTTTGCGGGCCGCCTCGCGTCCCTCGCGTCCGCCCCGGCCGGCCGGGGCCGCCGGCGCCATCATGCCCGGCGCGGCCATGCCGTCCTTTTCGACGGGCGGCGCCATGGCGGTCATGGCGGCCTGGGCCATGCTCTCGGTCTCGAGGCCGCGTGCGAAGGCCGGCCCCATCAGGGGATCGCTGCGGTAGAGGTCCTGCAGCAGGGTCGGCAGACGGGCGGTCTCGTCCACGCCCTTGCCCGGCGACCAGCTGGCCGCCTGGACCTTGCCGCGCAGGATCAGGGGCGTGGTGGCGCCCACATACAGACCCTCGGCCTTGCGCGAGGCGGGCAGGGTTTCCAGTGTCCGGTTCAGCCAGCCCGAGGTGGTCGCATAGACCTGGGCCGAGCCGCTTTCCAGCACGTCCTGGGCCTCGAAGTGCGAGCGGGCGCGGTCGGGCGTGGCCACCGCCGGCGCGATCCGGGCCTGACCCTTCAGGGCCAGGGCGTGGACCGAGGTCAGGGCCGGATGCAGGCTGAAGGTCCCGTCCAGCTTCAGGCCGTCCTCGGGCTTGATGGAAATCCCGCGCCGCAGGCCCTCATAGCTTTTGTCGCCCACAGGGGGGCTGACCGACAGGCCGTCCATGCCGCCGCGACAGATCACGACGACCAGCTTGCGCTTGTCCAGGGCGCTGTCGGCGTCGGCCAGGGCCGGACGGCCCAGGAAGGTGACCGACAGGCCAAGACCGGCGGCCGAGGCCAGGACGCGGCGACGGTTCATCATCGGGCAGTCGGTCATCGGCGTTGAAACTCCGGACTCATCAGCAGCAGGGCGACGGCCTCGCTGCGGGTCTCGGCCCGGGCGACAGCCTGGGCGGTCGGGGGCGTCAGCCGGGCGCCGAGGACCGCGACGGCCGCCGCGTTGGGATCCAGCCGGTCGGCGACCACGGCGGCGAAGGCCTGGCTCCATTGCAGGCGCTTGATCAGGCCGTCGGGCGAGCACCATTCGCCGGCCATGTCCGACCAGCCCTTGGGCGAAGGGGGTGAGAAGCCGCGCTGACCCAGGCTGATCAGGGGAACGGTGATGCGCTCATAGGCCGAAGGCTGGGCGCCGATCAGCCGCCAGGACGAGATCAGGAACTCGTAAGGTGTCTTGAACTTGGTCGCCGCAGGCTCCCACGCCTCGGGCGCCTCGACCAGGGTGCGGGCCACGCGGTCCAGCCGCCCGCCGCTCTTGAGGAAGCTCTGCTCCAGCCGCGCCACCAGGGCCGGCGGCGGATCGTCGGCGACGAAGTGGCGGGCGATCTTGAAGGCGACATGGCGGGCGGTGGCGGGATGGGCGGCCAGGTCTTTCAGCACCGCCAGGCCCTGACCGATCTCGTCGTCCTTATAGGTCTTGCCCAGGATGGTGCGGGCCCCGGGTTCATGGATGTTTTCCCGGAACACGAACTGGCCGGCCCGGTCTTCATCCTCGCGGCCGACAGTGAAGCCGGTCAGGGCGCGGGCGAATTCGGTGACGTCGGCCTGGCTGTAGCCCGCCTCGACGCCGAGGGTGTGCAGTTCCAGGATCTCGCGGGCCAGGTTCTCGTTCAGGCCGCGCCGGCCGTTGCGAGATCCGGTCATGCTGCCGGGCCCGACCGACTGGGCCTGGTCCAGATAGGTCAGCATGGCCGGATGGGTGCTGGAGGCGACCAGCATGTCCTCGAAGCGACCGAAGGCGTAGGGGCGGATGACCTCCTGCTCGAAGGGGCCGACCATCACGGCGGTCAGCTCCTTGGTTCCTGAAACGGTGAAGTGGTTGGCCCAGAACAGCGCCCAGCGCTCGCGAAAGCCGCCGGCCGTGCTCGCGCCCAGCTGGGCGCGGCTGAGGAAGTCGGCGGCGGCCTTCTCGCGAATGGCCTTGTTGGCCTGCTGGACGGCGACAGTCTTGGGCTCGCCGTCGTCCTTGGCCTCGCGGCGCAGCTCCTGATAGGCCCGCATGGCGATAAAGCGCTGGGCCGAGGTGTCGGCGCCCGGCTGCGGCTGGTCGGCGCCTTTGGGCGTGATCTGGCCGAGCAGGGATCCGCGCGGGTCCCTCGTGGCGGCGGCGATGTCGCCCGGGCGGGCGCCCAGGCCAAAGCGGGTTACGGCCAGGGCCGCCATCATATCCTTGGAGGGCAGGGACAAACGCGCTCTCTCCTTGCGTCCGGGGCCTTGTGCCCGGGACCGTTCTTGATCATTCAACGCCTTGAAGAGGGCGATCCGTCGACCGTCCCGCAAATCACCGCTCAGGGAGCCATCATCCGTGGCCGAGAAGACCCCGCCAATCGAAAAGCCGCGCCGGTTCTACAAGGCGGCGACGGTTGGGCCCGTGGAGGGCGGTTTCGCCGTGCTGCTGGACGGCCGCACCCCCAAATCGCCGGCCAGGTCGCCTCTGGTTCTGCCCAGCCTGGCCCTGGCCCAGCGCGTGGCGGACGAGTGGGAGGCGCAGGACAAGGTCATCGATTCGACGATCATGCCCGCCACCCGCCTGGCCTTCACCGCCATCGACCGCATCTCCGAGACCCGCGCCGCCGTGGCCGTCGAGGTCGCCGCCTATGCCGGGTCTGACCTGCTGTGCTACCGCGCCGACCATCCCACGCCCCTGGTCGAGCGCCAGACGCGGGAATGGCAACCGCTGCTGGACTGGGCCAAGAGCGCTCTGGGCCTGCACTTCACGCCGGTGACGGGGATCATTCACACGCCGCAGCCCGCCCAGACCCTGGCCGACGTCGAGGCCCTGGCCCTGTCGATGGATGATTTCAGCCTGGCCGGCGTGGCCTATGCCTCGGGCCTTCTGGGCTCGACGGTGCTGGCCCTGGCCATCCGCGCCGGCGAGCTGGACGGCCAGCGGGCCCTGGATCTGTCGCGTCTGGAAGAGACCTTCCAGGCCGATATCTGGGGGCAGGACGCCGAGGCGCGGCTGCGTGCCGATAATCTGGCCATCGAGGCCCTGGCCCTGGAGCGGTGGTTCGCCGCCCTGCGGGCATAACCATCCGAATGCTGCACTGCCGTAAGGGCTGGCTTGCCAGTCCGGCCGCGCGGCTTTACCCCTCGTCCGATAAGGCGGCCCCACGGCTTGGGAGACCGCAGGAGCAGGGGAGCGCATCCGCGTGCAGCATATTCTCGAGGAACTGGATCGTCGTCGCGAGCAGGCCAAGGGCGGCGGCGGCGAAGCGCGGGTGGCATCGCAGCACGCCAAGGGCAAGCTGACGGCGCGGGAACGCATCGACCTGCTCCTCGACGAAGGCAGCTTCGAAGAGTTCGACATGTTCGTCGAGCACCGCTGCGCCGACTTCGGCATGCAGGACCAGAAGATCCCCGGCGACGGCGTCGTCACCGGCTGGGGCACGATCAACGGCAAGGTCGTTTATGTCTTCTCCAAGGATTTCACGGTGTTCGGCGGCTCGCTGTCGGGCGCCCATGCCGCCAAGATCGTCAAGGTCCAGCGCCAGGCCATGAAGGTCGGCGCGCCGGTGATCGGCCTGTTCGACGCCGGCGGCGCGCGCATCCAGGAAGGCGTCGACAGCCTGGCCGGCTATGCCGACATCTTCATGGAAAACGTGATGGCCTCGGGCGTGATCCCGCAGATCAGCGTGATCATGGGCCCCTGCGCCGGCGGCGACGTCTACAGCCCCGCCATGACCGACTTCATCTTCATGGTGAAGGACACCAGCTACATGTTCGTGACCGGTCCTGACGTGGTCAAGACCGTCACCAACGAGGTGGTCACCGCCGAGGAACTGGGCGGGGCCCGGGTGCATGCCGCCAAGTCGGGCGTGGCTGAAGGCGCGTTCGAGAACGACCTGGAGGCCATGACCCAGGTGCGCCGCCTGGTCGATTTCCTGCCGTCGTCCAACCGCGAACCGGCCCCCGAGCGGATGAGCTTCGATGAGCCGCTGCGCGAGGAGATGAGCCTGGACACCCTGATCCCCAGCGATCCGGGCAAGCCCTACGACATGAAGGAACTGATCCTCAAGATCGTCGATGAGGCCGATTTCTTCGAGATTTCCAGCGAGTGGGCCAAGAACATCATCTGCGGTTTCGCCCGCATGGACGGCGAGAGCGTCGGCATCGTCGCCAACCAGCCCCAGGTTTTGGCCGGCGTGCTGGACATCGATAGCAGCCGCAAGGCCGCGCGCTTCGTGCGCTTCTGCGACGCCTTCAACATCCCGATCGTCACCCTGGTGGATGTCCCGGGCTTCATGCCGGGCACCAAGCAGGAATATGGCGGCCTGATCAAACACGGAGCCAAGCTGTTGTTCGCCTATGCCGAGGCCACGGTGCCCAAGATCACGGTCATCACCCGCAAGGCCTATGGCGGCGCCTATGACGTGATGAGCTCCAAGCACCTGCGCGGCGATTTGAACTATGCCTGGCCCACCGCCGAGATCGCGGTGATGGGCGCCAAGGGCGCCGTCGAGATCATCTTCCGCGCCGAGGCCAAGGACCCCGTCGCCCTGGCCGCCCGCGAGGCCGAGTACAAGGCCGCCTTCGCCAATCCGTTCGTGGCCGCCTCGCGCGGCTATATCGACGACGTGATCATGCCGCACGGCACTCGTCGCCGCATCGTCCGGGGCCTCAAGAGCCTCAAGGGCAAGGAACTGACCAACCCCTGGAAGAAGCACGACAACATCCCGCTGTAGGGGCGGTCGGCGTGGTCAATCGGCCAACGCAGCAGGCCCCCTCCTGACCTGCTGCGCAGGTCGTCCTCCCCCTTTCAGGGGGAAGATGAAACGCGCTGACCTCATCTTCCCCCTCCGGGGGAAGACGGCTGCGTAGCAGCCCGTAGGGGGCAAGTGCGAGGATAAGCTGCGCGCTATCCCCTGGGCTTTCGGGAAAAAGCTTAGCCTGATCAACGCCCTCCAAATAAACCGAGCGCGCCTGTCAGACGCGCTCAAACCTCCCGTATTCTTGACCCACCTCGTCGCGAGGAAAGGGCGCAAGGCCAGCGACCATTGCGGCGGCGGGGGGTGATCGAGCGGGGCTGGGGTCGAGGGGGATACTCGACCGGTCCGGGGATCCTGGCGTTGCAGGACCCGCCCGCCGTCGGCGTGGATGGGGATCAAGGCGAGTGTTGGTCAGAATTGGCCCCACGCCCCCCGACCTTCGGGACTTCGGGAAACCGAGGCGTCCGGGTTCCGGTAAGGCCCCAACTGGGCCACCCGCCGGGACGCTGATGGATAACGACCACGCGGAGCGGACGGCTTCGTCGAAACGGTATTTCTACTTCTTCATCCGGACGTGGTCCGGACGCTCCGCGACCCTTTTCATAACTCAGCGAGCTGTCGCGTGAGGTCGCGGACACTTGCCCCCTACGGATCGCTTCGCGATCGTCTTCCCCCGGAGGGGGAAGATGAAACGCGCCGACCTCATCTTCCCCCTCCGGGGGAAGACGGCTGCGCAGCAGCCCGTAGGGGGGCAGTGGCTCAGAGCCTAAAGATCAAACCTCACGCCCTGCGCCAGCGGCAGGGCTCCGGAATAGTTCACCGTCGCGGTCTGGCGGCGCATGTACTGCTTCCAGCTATCGGAGCCGCTCTCGCGACCGCCGCCGGTTTCCTTTTCGCCGCCGAATGCGCCGCCGATCTCGGCGCCCGAGGGGCCGATATTGACGTTGGCGATACCGCAGTCGCTGCCGGCGGCCGACAGGAAGGCCTCGGCCTCGCGGACGTCATTGGTCATCACGCAGGAGGACAGGCCCTGTGGCACATCGTTCTGGATCGCCACCGCCTCGTCGAAGTCGCGATAGGGCACGACGTGCAGCAGGGGCGCGAAGGTCTCGCGCTGCATGCCGGGGCTGGGGGCGGGCAGGCGGGCGAGCGCCGGGCGGACATAATAGGCCTCCGGATGCTCGTCGATCAGCAGACGCTCGCCGCCGCTGACGGTCCCGCCGTCGGCCCGGACCTGATCCATCGCCGCGACGAAGGCGTCATAGGCGGCCCTGTCGTGCAGCGGACCCAGCAGCACGCCCTCGCGGCGCGGATCGCCGACCGGCAGGCGGGAGAAGGCGCTCTCGACCGCGTCGGCGACCTTGTCGACCAGGCTTTCATGGACGATCAGGCGGCGCAGGGACGTGCAGCGCTGGCCCGCCGTGCCGGCCGCCGAAAAGACGATGGCGCGGACGGCCAGCGAAAGGTCGGCGCTGGGGGTGACGATCATGGCGTTGTTGCCGCCCAGCTCCAGGATCGAGCGGCCAAATCGGCCGGCGACGATCGGCGCTACGGCCTGGCCCATGCGGGTGGAGCCGGTGGCGCTGACCAGCGGAATGGCCGGATCACGCACCAGCCGCTCGCCGGCGTCGCGGCCGCCCAGCACCACGCTGCACAGGCCTTCGGGCGCGTCACCGAAGCGGGCGATGGCGCGCTCCAGAATGGCGTGGGTGGCGATGGCCGTCAGCGGCGTTTTCTCGGACGGCTTCCAGATCACCGGATTGCCGCACACCAGGGCCAGAGCCGCGTTCCAGGCCCAGACCGCGACCGGGAAGTTGAAGGCGCTGATCACCACCACCGGACCCAGCGGATGCCAGGTCTCGCGCATGGCGTGGCCGGGCCGCTCCGAGGCGATGGTCAGGCCATAGAGCTGGCGCGACAGGCCGACGGCGAAGTCGCAGATGTCGATCATCTCCTGGACCTCGCCGGCGGCCTCCGAGGCGATCTTGCCGGCTTCCAGGGTGACGATGGCGGCCAGCTGATCCTTGGCGGCGCGCAGTTCCTCACCCAGCAGGCGGACCAGCTCGCCGCGACGCGGGGCGGGGACGGTGCGCCATGCGCGGAAGGCCTTGGCGGCGGCCGAGACCTTGGCGTCGATGGCCCGGGCGTCGTCATAGGCGACCTGGGTCAGGATCGCGCCATCAAGGGGGCAGCGCACAGCCACACCGCCATCGGCGGGCAGGCCGGTGACGCCCAGATCGGCCAGAACGGCGCGGGCATGGGCGGCGGGGTTTGGGAAGGACTGGGTCATGACCGTGGAAAACGCCGACATGGGCTTCGGGTCAAGTGGGGGCTGCTTGACGCCTCCGACGGGCGCCTTCAAATGAACCGCCCACAATGGGGTGACTGTGACGGCAGCGACCCGCCTATGGACGATAACGCCGCCTATCTTCAGCGCCTTGAGACCCTGCGGGCCGGTGTCGATCGCCGCCTGGGCGAGCTCGCGCCAAGGCTCGGCGCGGCGCCGGATCGCCTGGTCGAGGCCGTGCGCTATGCCTTGCTGGCGCCCGGAAAGCGCTTCCGGCCGATGCTGACCCTGCTGTCCGCCGCCCAGTTCGGCGCGGACGAGGGCGCGGCGCTGGATACGGCCTGCGCCTTCGAGATGGTGCATGCCGCGTCGCTGATTCTGGATGATCTGCCGGCCATGGACGACGCCGGTCTGCGCCGGGGCCTGCCGACCATCCACCGCGCCTTCGACGAGGCCACCGCCGTGCTGGCGGGGGTCGGCCTGCTGAACCAGGCCTATGCCGTGGTCGCCGCCGATGCACGGCTGGACACCGCGCTGCGGGCCGAGATCGCCGGGCGCATCGCCGGCTCGGTCGGCTTTTCGGGTCTGATCGCCGGTCAGGCGCGGGACCTGTTCGATCGCGACCAGCTGCGCGACCTTCCGGCGCTCGACCGCCTGAACCACGAAAAGACCGGCGTGCTGATCATGGCCGCCGCCCAGTCGGGCGCCCGGATCGCCGGAGCCCCCGACGAAGCCGTCGCTGCGGTGGGCGAATTTGGCCGGCGCATGGGCATGGCCTTTCAGATCCGCGACGACCTGATCGACGCCGAGGGCTCGGTCGAAGGCGCAAGGACGTGGGCAAGGACGCCGAGATGACCACGGCCGTCTCGCTGCTGGGGATTGCCGGCGCGCGGGACGCGATGGAGGCCCACCTCGCGGCGGGCCGGGCGGCGCTGGACGCTGTCGGCGGCTGCGACCTCGTGGCCGGCTATGTCGGCCGCCTCTTCGCCGGACGCAAGGCGGCGGCTTGACCGTGTCTTCCATTCTGACGGTGTCGGGCGTGACCCACGCCTACGGCGACAGGACCGTGCTTCGGGGCGTCGACCTGACCCTGGAGCCCGGCGAGATCTACGCCTTGCTGGGTCCCAACGGGGCCGGCAAGACGACCCTGATCAAGAGCATCTGCGGCCGCTTTCGCCCCGACGGCGGCGAGGTTCGGCTCAACGGCCAGGACCCGGCGCGGGTCAGCGCGGCGCGGGCCAGTCTGGGCCTGGTGCCGCAGGAGATCGCCCTCTACGCCCACCTGACCGTGGCCGAAAACCTGGCGGCGTTCGCAAGCCTGGCCCAGGCGCCGCGCCGGACCATCCCGGCCGCCGTGCAGCGGGCCATGGAACTGACCCGCACCGTCGACCGCGCCCATGTGCCGGTGCGCCACCTGTCGGGCGGCTATCAGCGCCGCGCCAATATCGCCGCCGCCATCGTCCATCAGCCGGCCCTGCTGATCCTCGACGAGCCCACGGTCGGCGTCGACATCGACGCCCGCGAGGCGCTGGACGCGGTGATCCGCGGCCTGCGCGACCTGGGCGTGGCGGTGCTGCTGACCACCCACGACCTGGAACAGGCCGGCGCCCTGGCCGATCGCGTCGGCTTCCTGCGCGAAGGCTCCCTGGTGCTGGAAGGCCAGCCCCGGACCCTGATCGCCGAGGCCTTCGGTGCCCAGATGGAGGTGCTGGTCGAGCTTTCGGGCGAGCCCGACGCCGCCGGCGAGGCGCTGCTGATCGCGGCTGGCCTGGCCAGGACCGCCCATCGCGCCAGGCTGTGGACCCGCCTGGATGTCGACGGCTACGCCGCCGCCGGCCGGCTGGACAAGCGGCTGCGCAAGGCCGGGCTGGTCCCGCGCGAGATCCGGGTCCGCGAGCCGTCGCTGCAGAACCTGTTCAGCCTGGTGGCTGAGCGGAAGCTGGCCGCATGATCCGCCTTGAGATGACGCTGGCCATGGTGCGGGTCATGGCGCTGGAGCTGTGGCGCGACCGCGCGGCCCTGGTCATGACCTTCCTGCTGCCGCCGCTGGTGTTCCTGATTTTCAGCTCTGTGTTCGCCGGGGCGACCGGCGAGGACATCAAGCCCAAGCTGGCTATGGTCGATTTGGCGCGCACCGAGACCTCTGGCCGGGTGGCCGGAGCCCTGCTGGCCAGCTCCGAGATCCGCGCCGAGGCCACGACACCCGCCACGGTCGAGGCCGTGCGGGCGCTGGTGAAATCCGGCCAGGCTGATGTTGGTCTCGTGATCCGCGCCGATCCCGCCGCGCCGGGCCGGCCGTTCCTGATCATTGCCGATCCCGGCCGCGCCGTGGCCGCGCCCCTGACCCAGGCCCGGGTGCAACTGGCCATGGCTCGCGCCGCGCCGGACGCCGCCCTGCGCCGCAGCGTCGACCAACTGACCCCCGCTCTGGGGGGCTTAACGCCGGCCCAGACCGCGCGCCTCGACGCCGCCGCCGCCGCGCTGAAGGCCAAACCGCCCGCGGTCACCGGCGGCGACCTGTTCGACCGCGAGGACCTGCTGGGCGCCAGGAAGGGCGGCGCGACCATCGCCTATTACGCCGGGGCGGTGATGATCCTGTTCGCCCTGTTCTCGGCCATGCAGGGGGCGCTGGGCCTGATGGAAGAGCGCCGCACCGGCGTCGCCGACCGGCTGCTGGCCGGCGTCGCGGGCATGGGGCCGGTGGTGACCGGAAAGTTCGTCTTCCTGGTCGGGCAAGGCATCGTCCAGGCCGTCGCCATCTTCGCGACCGCCCAGATCGTCTATGGCGTGGCCGTGGTCGAGCATTTCGGCCTCTGGCTGCCGACCACCCTGGCGGCCTCGGTCTGCGCGGCGGGACTGGCCCTGGGGCTGGTCTCGATCTGCCGGACGCGCGAACAGGCCCAGATGCTGTCGACCTTCGTGATCCTGGTGTTGGCCGCGATCGGCGGCAGCATGGTGCCGCGCTTCCTGATGCCGGCCTGGCTGCAGACCGTCGGCTGGTTCACGCCGCATGCCTGGGTGATTGACGCCTATCAAGGCGTCCTGTGGCGCGACGCGTCAGTGTCGCAGGTGTATAAGGCTTGGGGCGTGCTGACCGCCGCCGGCCTGGCCGGTCTGGCGCTGGCCCAGACCCTGGCGCGACTGTCGCGTCGATAGGACCCGTGATGACGACCCTGGCGTTCGATATCCTGCTGTTCCTGGCGGCCTTCGCCTTCATGGAGGGCTTTGCCTGGGTCACGCATCGCTATGTGATGCACGGCTTCATGTGGGTTTGGCACAAGTCGCACCACGAGCCGCGCGAAGGCCTGTTCGAGCTCAACGACCTGTTCGCGGTGGTCTTCGCCGCCCCGGCCATCGTGGCGATCTATTTCGGGGTGCACGGCACGCCGTGGCTGCTGCCGGTGGGTCTCGGGATCACCGCCTACGGCTTCATGTATTTCATCTTCCACGACGGCATGGTCCACCGGCGCTTCAAGACGCCGTTCGGCAAGTCAGCCTTCTGGAAGCGAGCCATCCAGGCGCATCGCATCCATCACGCCGTCCACACCAAGGAGGGCGCGGTGTCGTTCGGCTTCCTGTGGGCCAAGCCTGTGCGGGAGCTGAAGGCGCAGTTGAAGTCGCGCGGTGTCGAGGCCTAGATCTTCGTCCACATGTCGGGCCGCGCCGGCGGCTGGATCAGTCGATCAAACAGGGCCGAACGCAGGGCGATGACGCCGCCTTCCAGCGCCCGCCAGGCCTTCATCCGGCCGCTGACCACAACGCGTTCATCCCAGGCCTTGTCGCCGACCTTGACCACGTCCAGCCCGATCTGCCGATAGACGCCCCGCGCCGCCGCGATGGCCCAGGCGCAGCGGACCGGCAGGTCGCGCAGACCCCAGCGGGCCGAGGCGTAATAGGGCTCGGCGGCGTCGACGAGGCGCCTGGCCATCACCGCGACCGCAGCGCGGTGGGCGGGATCTGCCACGGCTGTCTCGGGTATGCCCAGCTCCGCCAGCCAGGCGCGCGGCACATAGATCCGGTCGTTGCGGGCGTCCTCGACGATGTCGCGGGCGATATTGGTCAGCTGGAACGCCAGGCCCAGATCCTGGGCGCGGCGCAAGGTCGACAGCGCGTCGGGCTTCGTGCCCATGACCAGGGCCATCATCGTGCCGACCACGCCAGCCACGCCCCAGCAATAGTCGAGCAGCTCGTCCAGCGTCTGATAGCGCCGGCCTTCGACGTCCATGGCGAAGCCGTCGATCATGTCGAGCGCGAAGCGCTCGGGGATCTGGCGGCGCCGGGCCACGGTCTGGAAAGCGGCGAACTGCGGATCGCTGGGCGGCTCACCGGCCAGGGCGGCGCGGGTCTGGGCGTACAGGGCGGCGAGGCGCGCCGGAGCGTCCTCGACCGGGCTCATGCCGTGACCCAGGGTCTGGCCGTCGATCACGTCGTCGCAGTGCCGACACCAGGCGTAGAGCATCTCGGCGTCGGCCCGGGTTTCGGGGTCGAACAGGGCGGCGGCGGCGGCGAAGCTCTTGCTGCCCTTCTGGATCGCCTCGCGGCTCTGGGCCTCTAGATCGCTCACGCGGCTTGAGTCGCGAAGTCGTCGATCATCAGCCCGGCCGTGGCCTTGGCCGAGCCTACGACGCCGGGAATGCCCGCGCCCGGATGGGTGCCGGCCCCGACGAAATAGAGGTTGGGAATGACGTCGTCGCGGTTGTGGGTGCGGAAGAAGGCGCTCTGGGTCAGCAACGGCTCCAGCGAGAAGGCTGCGCCGTTCCACGCGTTGAGCTCGGTCGTGAAATCGTCCGGCGTGAAGATCCGGCTGGTCACCAGATCGCGGGACAGATTGGGGATGTAGCGATCCTCCAGATACTTCAGGATCCGGTCGCGATAGGCGGGCCCTTCCTTGGACCAGTCGATCTCGGCGGTCTCCAGATTGGGCACCACCGACAGGACGTAGAAGCTGCTGCAGCCGGGCGGGGCCATGCCGGGATCGGTGGCGCACGGCGAATGCAGATAGAGCGAGAAATCGTCGGACAGGGCGTCCTTGTTATAGATGTCGCCGATCAGCTCCCGATAGCGCGGACCAAAGCAGATCGTGTGATGGCGGATCTCGGGATGCTCGGCCTTGAGCCCGAAATAGATCACGAACAGCGAGGGGCTCCAGCGCTTGCTCTCCAGCGCCTTGCCGACCTTCTTGCCGCGCGGATCATCGACCAGCAGGTCGCGATAGGTGTGCATCACGTCGGCATTCGAAGCGACGGTGTCAAAGGCTTCGAAGTCGCCGCCGGAATTGATGATCCCGGTGACGCGGCCGTCGCGGGTCGTGATTTTCTGGACGGGCGCGTTGAGCCGGATCGTGCCGCCCAGGTCTTCCAGCAGACGCACCAGACCACGGATCAGTGCGCCGGTGCCGCCGCGCGGAAACCAGACGCCGCCGCGACGCTCGAGCGCGTGGATCAGGGCATAGATCGACGAGGTGGCGAAGGGGCTGCCGCCGACCAGGAGGCTGTGGAACGACAGAGCCTGGCGGACATGCTCGTCCTTCACGAACGACGAGACCTTGTCATAGACGCTGCGCCAGGCCTGCAGCTTCATCAGGGCCGGGGCCGACGAGATCATGCTGCGGATGTCGAGGAACGGCACGGCGCCCAGCTCGACATAGCCCTTTTGATAGAGCTCCTCGGAATAGGCGTGGAACTTGCGATAGCCCTCGACATCGGCCGGATTGCGGGCGGCGATCTGGCGGTCCAGCTCGGCCTGGTCGTTGACGTAGTCGAACACGTCGCCGTCTTCCCAGACCAGCCGGTAGAACGGGTTGACCGGCAGCAGCTCGACATAGTCCTCGATCTTGCGACCGCTGATCGTGAACAGCTCCTTGAGGCAGTCGGGATCGGTGATCACGGTCGGGCCGGCGTCGAAGATAAAACCCTCGTCCTCCCAGACGTAGGCGCGGCCGCCGGGCTTGTCGCGACCTTCGATCACGGTGACGTCGAAGCCGGAGGACTGCAGGCGGATGGCCAGGGACAGACCGCCGAAGCCGGAGCCGATAACGGCCGCGCGCGGCTTTGGAACACTCATGCTTTGTCCTCAATCACTGAGCTCTCGCCCAGATACCCCAGGGCGGCGACGATAGGTACGGGCGGTTTGCCCATCAGGACGCGGGCCTGATCAAAAGGAGTCAGGCGCGCTGCATAGAAGCGCTGAATCAACGGGGCGCCCAGACGGTAGAAACGCTCCAGAACTTTGTAGCGCTGGTCGGGCGCGCAGGCCCTGAACAGCATGCGATTGAGCAGACGGAAGAACCGTCGGCGGCGCCAGGCCGCTTTGGAGTGGGCCTCGGCGCAGGTGCGGACGTGGGCGCTGGTGATGTGGGGCAGGGCGGCGATCTGTTCCGCCAGCCTGGCGGCGTCGGGCAGGGAATAGCCCGTGGTCGGCTGGAAGAGCGCAGCGCGCAGACCCACCTCCGCGACCTGGGCGCGGGCCTCGCGCCAATAGGCGTCGATGTCGCCCGCCAGGGCGATGGGCAAGACGCCATGTTCCTCGCGCTCGACCTTGGCGATGGTCCAGCCCTGCTGGGCGGCATAGGCAGCTATGTCGGCGCGAACATCGGCATGATCGAGGGCGTCACCGTCGCTGTATCGGGTGTCCTCGATCAACAGGCGGGTGGAGTCGAGCGGCAGCACATAGAGGAAACGATAGCCGTCCAGTTGCGGCACGGTGGCGTCCATGACGATAGGGCGCGTCAAGCCATGGGGCTTTGACAGGCGTACGCCCTGGCCCAGGAACTTCTGCCATCCCAGCACAAGACTGCGACTGCGGCGCGGACCGCGCCCGTCGATGACGGTGGCTGCGGTGATGCGGCGACCGTCCGACAGGGTGACCTGATGGGGCGATACATCCGAGACCGTTGCGCCCAGCCAGACGTCGCCGCCTAGGGCAGTCGAGACTGCCTCGTGGAGGCGCTGAGAGGTAATGGCCAGATAGGCCGTGTCCAGGGCGCGCCGATGGGCTGGAAAACGAACCTCGTAACCCGACCAGCGATGCACGACCAGCGGCCGCAGCCAGCCACCGATCGCGGGGCTGACATCAGTCTCAAAGTGACACCAGGTGTGCTCGCCGCCGATTCGCTTGTCGCGCTCCAGCAGGATCACGCGCAGGTCAGGGCGCAGAGCCCTCAGGCGCAGCGCGATCAGGCCATTGGCCAATCCGCCGCCCACCAGGACGACGTCGGCTCTGTAGGTTGAAGACGTGGACGCCATGCTTGTGCGTCTAACATGATTGTGCGGTCGCCACGCCAGCGTTGCGCCCATCAAAATGACCGGCTAGGCACGGCGAACTGGAGCGTGGCAGCCGAAAGTGTGAGCGGTTTCGGCGCCTGCCACGCTCCGCATGTTTGGTTTGGAGCCTTTAGCCAAGGCTAAAGGATCCGGGAGGCGCCCATGTCTGAGGCCAGGATCATTGATGGCAAGGCCTTCGCGGCCGATCTGCGCGAGCGGGTGGCCGAGGATGTGAAGGCTTTGAAGGCCGATCACGGCGTCACGCCCGGCCTGGCCGTGGTTCTGGTGGGCGAGGATCCCGCGAGCCAGGTCTATGTCCGCAACAAGGGCGAGCAAACCCTTGCGGCGGGCATGTATTCGGAGACCCACCGTCTGCCGGCCGATGTCAGCCAGGACGCGCTTCTGGCCCTGGTCGGCAAGCTGAACGCCGATCCGGCGATCCACGGTATTCTCGTACAGTTTCCAGTGCCCGATCACCTCAAGCAGGCCGATATCGTCGCGGCGATCTCGCCTGACAAGGACGTCGATGGCCTTACCGTCACCAATGCCGGTCGTCTGGCCAGCGGCCTCCCGGCCCTAACGCCCTGCACCCCGCTGGGGTGCATGATGTTGCTGAAGGATGTGCTGGGTGATCTGCGCGGCAAGTCGGCGGTCGTGATTGGCCGGTCCAACCTGATGGGCAAGCCGATGGCCCAGATGCTGCTGGCCGCCGACTGCACCGTCACCATCGCCCATTCGCGCAGCGTGGATCTGCCCGGCATCGTGCGTCAGGCCGATATCGTCGTGGCCGCTGTGGGGCGCGCCGAGATGGTCAAGGGGGACTGGATCAAGCCGGGCGCGGTGGTCATCGATGTCGGCATCAGCCGCTTTCCGTCGCGTGATCCGGTCGCGGCCGCTGCGGGCAAGACCCGGCTGGTCGGCGATGTCGCTTTCGACGAGGTCAAGGCGGTGGCTGGCGCCGTCACACCGGTGCCGGGCGGGGTGGGCCCCATGACCATCGCCTGCCTGCTGGCCAACACCGTTACGGCCGCCAAGCGACTGCACGGGATCGACGCCTGATGCGCCCCGCATGGTTCCTGATGCTCGCGGCCCTGTCCCTGGCCGCTTGCGGCGAGACGATTCCGCCGGCCCCGACGCCGGAGCAGGCTCTGCTGCTAAAGCCGGCCGACGCCAAGCTGGCGGGGCTCTACGAGACGTCGTGCAAGGCCTGCCACGCCATGCCGGGAACGGGCGCGCCGCTGGTCCAGGATCGCGCCGCCTGGGACCCGCGCTGGAAGCAGGGCGAGGCCGTGCTGCTTGACCATACCATCCAGGGCTTCAAGGCCATGCCGGCTTCAGGTCAGTGCGTGGCTTGCGCGCCGGCTGATTTCCAGGGCCTGATACGATTCATGGCGGGGCGCGAAGACCCCGCTTAAGCGGGGGAAACGCATGATCTCGAGACGAGGCGCTCTGGTCGCGGGCGGTACGGGCGTTGCGGTGGTCGCCACCGGCGGCGCGGGTTTTGTGGTGGCCACCCATGAAAAGCCCGAGCCGTTGGCTCCAGCCTCTGTCAATGCTGACGGCAAGCTGCTGTGGCGCAACTGGTCCGGGGTTCAGACCGCCTATCCCTCGGCTCGCCTCGCGCCGAAGGACGAAGCCGAACTGGCCCTGATGCTCAAGACCGCCGCAGCGCCGATCCGGCCGGTGGGGGCAGGGCATTCCTTCACAGCCCTGGCGCCGACCAGCGGAGCGCTGGTGTCACTGGACGCCATGTCCGGCGTGGTCGGCTGGGAGGGTGACGAGGCCGTGGTCCTCGCCGGTACTCGACTTGGCGCGCTGGGCCCTGTCCTGGCGGCCAAGGGGCGGGCCATGGCCAATCTGCCCGATATCAACAAGCAGTCCCTGGCCGGCGCCCTGGCCACGGGCACCCATGGCACGGGCGTCAAGCTCCAGGCCCTGCATGGCGACGTCACGGCCTTGCGCCTGGTGACGCCGAGCGGGCGTGTGATCGACTGCGACGCCACCCGTGAGCCTGAAGTCTTCCAGGCCGCCAAGGTGTCTCTGGGCGCGCTGGGCGTGATCTCTCAGGTCAGGCTGAAGACGATTCCCAATCGCCGGGTGCGTCGCCGCGTCTGGATCGAGCCGTTTGGCGACGCCCTGGCCAAGGCGGAGTCGCGTTGGGCGGCGCATCGCAATTTCGAGTTCTACGCGGTGCCGTTCACGGGGCTGGCCGTAGGCATCAGCCATGACGAGACCGACGATCCGGCCGAGGCGAGGGGCCCCGATCAGGACACCGCATTCCTTGACGCCCTGAAGGGCATGCGAAACCTGCTCGGCTTCTCGAGCCCATTGCGCAAGGCGGCGGCCAGGGCGCTGCTGGTCGGCGCGAAGCCCGAAACTGCCGTCGATGAAGGCTGGAAGCTCCTTTCCACCGAGCGGCCTGTTCGCTTCAACGAGATGGAATTCCATCTACCGGTCGAGGTTCAGCTCAAGGCTCTGGAAGAGGTGGTCGCGACCATCGAGAAGGAGCGTCCCGATGTCTTCTTCCCGATCGAGGTGCGCCGTATCGCCGCCGACGACGCGTGGCTATCGCCATTCCACGGCGGGCCGCGCGGGTCGATCGCCGTGCATACCCACTACAAGGATGACTTCGCGTTCCTGTACGATCTGATCGAGCCGATCTTCCGCCGCCATGGCGGCAGGCCGCACTGGGGCAAGCTGCACAATCTGCGCGGTCAGCATCTGGCGGCGCTGTATCCGCGCTGGAACGATTTCCTGAAGGTGCGGGCCGAGCTTGATCCAGAGGGGCGGATGCTCAATCCGTATCTGAAGGGGCTGTTCGGACTGATCTGAGGCGTTCAGGCCTTCAGATATTCCGTAACCCGGCCTTCGAGTTCTTCGGCGAGGGCCTTGCCGACGGGGTGCGTGTCGACCTTGATGTCGCCGCGCACCGCCGCCTTGATGGCGTCGATATGGGCGTCCACCAGGAACATCGGCGCGGACAGCCGCGTCTCGGGCTCGTCGATCAGCTTGCACAGCGAGGCGGCCATGCGGGTGATCAGCGGGAATTCGTAGGTGGCGCCCAGACCCTTCAGGTCATGAGCACGAAGATACAGGGTCTCGACCGTGACGGCGGTCAGGCCTTCCGTCTTGACGTCCTGCCGCGCGGCCTCGAGCTTGGTGATTTCGTCCTGCAGCCACTGAGCGAAATTGCCGGACAAGCTCTTGAGAGCAGCCTCGGCCTTGGCGATCGCGGCCATGTCGATGCCGCCGCGTCCGCCCACCTTAAGCTTCAGCATGTTGGGCACTTGGATCACTTCGGCGGTGGGCTTAGTTGTCAAGATTGCCTCCCCGGCGGCGGATATTTCGAGAGCGTTATCATAGCAGGCGTTAACAACGAATGAGACCTGCGTTTCTCTGCGGCGCAACGTCTCAGGCGGAGAACTGTTCTGCGAGTACGCGTTCATCAAGGCTGCGACCGGCGTCGAAGAGCATCGCCAGGCTGGTGCCGCGGTCTTCAGAGATATGGACTTCGAGCACGTCGCGAACCTCGAAGTTATCAGCGACGGCGCTGACCGGGCGCTTGTCGGCCTCGATGATCTCGAAGGTAATGCGCGCCGAGCGCGGCAGTAGGGCCCCACGCCAACGCCGGGGACGGAAGGCGCTGATCGGTGTGAGCGCCAGGACCTGACCGCCGATGGGAATGATCGGTCCGTGAGCCGAGAGGTTATAGGCTGTCGACCCGGCCGGCGTGGCGATCAGGGCCCCGTCGCAGACCAGCTCGCTCATCCGCACCTTGCCGTCGATCGAAATGCGCAGCTTGGCCGTCTGGCGGGTCTGGCGCAGCAGCGAGACCTCGTTGATCGCCAGGGCGCGGTGGTTGCGACGATGGGAGTCGATTGCGGTCATGGCCAGGGGGTGGATTACGGCGCGCTCGGCGGCGTTGATCCGCTCCAGCAGGCCGTCCTCGCTGTATTCGTTCATCAGGAAGCCGACCGAGCCGCGGTTCATGCCGTAGATCGGTGTCTGGCTGGCAATGGCGCCGTGCAGGGTTTCCAGCATGAAGCCGTCGCCGCCGAGAGCCACGATCACCTGAGCTGACTCCTCGCCGACGTCGCCATAGCGGGCGATCAGGCGATCTCGCGCCTCCTCGGCTTCGGGGCGATCACTGGCCTTGAATGTCAGGCGAGTCAGGAAGGGCTGTGGCTGGTACATCGGGCCCAAGAGGCGCGAAGCCTCCCGGCTTGTCAAACGGCGCCGACGGCCTGTCGGAAAGCCATTCCGGCGATGTCAGGCGTGAACGGGCCAAAGGCGCTGCCGGCGCGTCTGGCGCCCTCGTCGCCGCCGCCGGGGCGACCGCCGTTCAGCTGGCGCACATGTTCCAGGATGGTCGGAAACACGCTGCGATCGATGCCGACCGCCGAGCAGGCCAGGGCCAGAAGTTCTGGGCGATTGCTATCGATGGCGCGGCGGATCTGGGGGGATTCGAAGCGGCCCAGACGCGCAAGGGCCGTAACAAACAACGTCAGGCGGCCTTCGCGCAGCACCCGCAGCAGGTAGCCGGGCCGCAGTTGCCCGGCAGCGTCGAGCTTTTCGACAAGCGAGCGCTCCATTTCCGCGCGATCTTCGTCCGACTCGATACCCCCGTCCTGGGCCGGGCTGTCACCGCGATGGGCAGCCCGGAGGGTTTGGTCGAGAGCGAGCGCAATCGTTTCGGGATCGAGATGGAAGCGGCTCGTAAGGGCGTCGCGCAGGGCGCTTCCGACCCACAGATAAAGCTGTTCAGCCAATTCGCTGGAAAGCAGAGGATGACGCGCCAGCGGAGAACGCAGGGCGACGATGTCCTTGGCGCGCCCGACAAGGCGACGCAGACTGTCGGGCGAGAGCTCGGCGGTGTCGTTGCTGGCCAGGGCCGTCAGGACAGCGTGCTCGTCACGGGCCAGAATGGCTTCGACCACAGAAGCCGACAGGCGCGGGCGTCGCGCGACCTCGATCTGATGCTCCAGGGTGGCCTGAACCATCAGGCGAATCAGGTCGTGATCCTGCAGCACCTGACTGCGGGCGATGATCGGGCGGGCGATCTCGATCTCGTCGAGCGCCAGGATGTTGATCAGCGCCGACGGGGCCCAAGGCGCGTCGGCCAGGCGTTCAGACAGACGCTGGCGAATGTCGCGCTCGGCTTCGACGACCAGAGTCATGAAAATGGAGTCGAGCAGGCGCTGGATGTCGGGATCGGTCGGGGCTCCGGCCGACTGGCCAGCTTCGCAAAGTTCAATGATGCCAGTGAGCAGCCGTTCGCGATCGCCCGGATCGCGGCTGCGCGCCAGTGTCAGAAGCTTGGCGGTTTGGACGGCTTGGATGACCAGCCTCCTCGAATCCCGAATTGTGTGAGGATGACCTTGCTGTCAGCAAATGAAAACATGCTTAAACAGGGCTGCCCAACAGTCGATTAAGAACAGCGGCGAGTTGTCACGGGCGAAGCTTGAGGACGGGAGGCGCGAGCATGGCTGAACAACTGATTCTGGCCCTGGATCAGGGCACAACCAGCACCCGTGCGATACTGTTCGATGCGACAGGCGGGGCCCTGGCCGATGCGACGCGGCCTTTGCGTCAGAGCTACCCTGCCGACGGCTGGGTGGAGCACGACGCCGAGGAAATCTTCGCGGCCTGCGTGGCTGTGATGAGAGAGGCCATGGAGACGTCCGGTCGCGATGTCGCCGACGTCGTCGCCATTGGCGTGACCAACCAGCGCGAAACGGTGGTGGTCTGGGACAAGGCGACGGGGCGACCGATCCATCCGGCCATCGTCTGGCAGGACCGGCGCACGGCCGACGCCTGCGACCGGCTGCGCGCGGCGGGCCACGAGGCGCAGGTCTCCCAGGTGACAGGGCTATTGCTGGACCCCTATTTCTCGGGGGCCAAGATCGCCTGGATCCTCGACCGCGTTCAGGGCGCCCGGGCGCGCGCCGAGGCCGGCGAGCTGCTGTGTGGCACCATGGACAGCTGGGTGATCTGGCGGTTGACCGGTGGAAAGGTCCACGCCACGGACGCCACGAACGCTTCGCGCACCCTGCTGTTCGATATCGAGGCCCAGGCGTGGTCGCCGGCGATGCTCGACCTTCTCGACGTGCCGGACAGCCTGCTGCCCAGGGTTCTGGACTGCGCTGACGACTATGGCGTCACGACGGTCGACATTCTGGGCCGTGAGGTGCCGATCCGGGGCGTTGCCGGCGATCAGCAGGCGGCGCTGATGGGGCAGGGCTGTATCCGGCCTGGCCAGATGAAGGCCACCTACGGCACCGGCTGTTTTATGCTCATCAACACCGGTGATACCCGCCCGGTGTCGCGTTCGCGCCTGCTGACCACCGTCGCGGCGCGGGTCGGCGGCAAGACGACCTATGCGCTGGAAGGATCCATCTTCGTCGCCGGCGCGGCCATCCAGTGGCTGGGCGAGGGGCTGGGGATCACCGGCGGTCCGCGCGCCGCCGAGGCGCTGGCGCGAGCGGCCAAGCCCGACCACAGCGTTGTGGTGGTGCCCGCCTTCACCGGGCTGGGCGCGCCTTGGTGGGACGCGGGCGCCCGGGGCGCGATCTTCGGACTGACGCGGGACGCAGGCCTGCCGGAGATCGCGGCGGCCACCTATGATTCCTGCGCCCTGCAGAGTCGCGACCTGATCGAAGCCATGCGCGCCGATGCTCCGGAAGCTTTCGGAGACGATGCCCAGCTCCGGATCGACGGGGGCATGTCCAAGAGCGCCTGGTTCTCGCAGCGGCTCGCGGACCTGACGGGCATGCAGGTCCAGCGGGCCAGCTATCTGGAAACCACCGCCTTGGGTGCGGCGCTGTTCGCGGGCCTGGGGGCCGGCGTCTATGCCTCGCTGGAAGAGGCCGCCGCCGCGCGTCCTGCTGCCGAAGGTTTGATCCCGTCCATGCCCTTGCATCAGCGCGAGGCGGCCTATGCGCGTTGGCTGGACGCGGTGCCGCGCGTTCGCAGCTGACTTTTTTGACCCTGACGCATAACGCGGGTCGCCAGGGCAGGGGCCTATTGCTATGACATCGCTGTCATAACATGAGGACTCAACCGCATGACGCCGACGCGCCGTTCCATCACCCTGGGGGCCAGCGCCGCCGTTTTTGCAGGAGGGATTTCCGTGTCCGCTCAAGCCGCTCGCCCAACGGTCGGAAGCATCCGGCGCCTGTCTGCCGCGCTGGATGCTGTCATCGCTTTGGACGCCAGGATCGAGCCATTGGCGGACGGCTTCGTCTGGTCTGAAGGGCCGGTCTGGGTGAGGGATGGCGGCTATCTCGTCTTTTCCGACGTACCGGCCAACACGATGTATCGCTGGAGCGAAGCGGACGGCGCGAGCGTGTTTCTCAAGCCGTCGGGCTATGACGGCCCGCCGACCAAGGCGTTCCGCGAGCCTGGCTCAAACGGCCTGGCGCTGGACGCTTCGGGCGCGCTGCTGGTCTGCGACCATGGGAACCGGGCGATTTCCAGAGTCGATCTGAAGACCAGGCAGAAGACGATCCTGCTTGACCGCTATCAGGGCAAGAGATTCAGCAGTCCCAACGATCTGGCTGTCGTCCAGACGGGGGCAATGGCCGGCGCGATCTATTTCACGGATCCGCCCTACGGCCTTGAGGGCATGAACGACTCGCCGCTGAAGGAGATGGCGTTCAACGGCGTCTATCTGCGGCGCCCCGACGGCTCGGTCGTTGTGGTCGATGACAAGCTGACCTTCCCCAATGGACTGGCGCTGACTCCGGATGAGAAGCGGCTCTATGTCGCCGTGTCCGATCCTGAAGGGCCGGTGATCATGGCCTATGACCTTGGCGATGACGGCCTGCCGGTGAAGCGCCAGCTGTTCTTCGACGCCATGGCCCTGCACAAGGCCGGCGGCGCGGGCCTGCCGGATGGGATGTGCCTGGACACTGAGGGGCGCCTCTACGCCACGGGCCCTGGCGGTGTGCTGGTGATCACGCCAGCCGGCCAGTTGATCGGCGTCATCGACGCGGGTCGCCCCGTCGCCAACTGCGCGTTCGGCGAAGACGGCCACACCCTGTTCCTGACCGCCGACGACATCCTGGCCAGGGTGCGCCTGAAGACAACCGGCCTGATCTAGGCGGCGGAGCTTCTGATTTCTGCGCCTCTAGTCGGCCGCATCGATATAGGCCTTCACGCGGGCGAACAGGTCCTCGAACATCGGTGTGGTGAGGCGGCCCGTGTTCGTGTTGAGACGCGAGCAGTGATAGCTGTTGAACACCCGATAGGGGCCGGCCTGAAACTCCGAGCCGTGGCCGGGGATGCCCGCAGAGCCTTTCAGGCCAAGGGCCTTGAGCACATTGCGCCGCGACACGTCGCCCAGGGTGACGATGGCCTTGAGCTTCGGGAACGCCTCGATCCGCTTGGTCAGGAACGGCCGGCAGGTGTTCTCCTCGCTGGTCTCGGGCTTGTTGCCGGGCGGGGCGCAGCGGACGGCGTTGGTCACCGCGCTGCCGATCAGCTTGAGGGAGTCGTCCGGTCGCGCCTCGAACTTGCCGGTGGCGAAGCCGAACTTGATCAGGGTGTCGTAGAGCAGGGTCCCGGCATAGTCGCCGGTGAAGGGCCGCCCGGTGCGGTTGGCGCCCTTGCGACCGGGGGCCAGGCCCACGACCAGCAGTCGCGCGTCCCGGTCGCCGAACGACGGGGCCGGGCCGTTGAACCAGTCGGGATAGAGGTCCTGGTTCTCGCGGCGATAGGCCACCAGGCGCGGGCACAGCGGGCAGTCGCGCGGCGGCTCGGCGGGCGAGGGGACTGTTTCGCCGGCGATGTTGGAACGCTGCTCAGTATTCATCGTCCGCCTCGCGTTCGGCCTGGGTGCGAGCGTCGGCCATCGGACGCGGCGCGGGCGCGCGCTGAGGGCGGCCGACGATATTGGCCAGGTCGTTCAGGTCGACGAAGTCATCAGCCTGGCGACGCAGGTCGTCGCTGGTCATTGGCGGCTGGCTCTTCATGGTTGAAACCACGGTCACCCGGCGACCCTTGCGCTGCACGGCCTCGACCAGGGCGCGGAAGTCGCCGTCGCCGGAGAACAGCACCAGATGGTCTGCGGTTTCGGCCATCTGCAGCATGTCGACGGCGATCTCGACGTCCATGTCGCCACGCCAGCGCTTGCGGCCCTGGCTGTCGGTGAACTCGCGCGCCGGCTTGGTGACCAGGGTAAAGCCATTGTAGTCGAGCCAGTCGACCAGCGGCCGGATCGGCGAATAGTCGTCATTCTCGTTGATGGCGGTGTAGTAATAAGCCCGGATCAGAACGCCCCGCTTTCTGAACTCGTCGAGCAGCTTGCGGTAGTCGATGTCGAAGCCCAGCGCCTTGGCGGCCGAGTAGAGGTTGGCCCCGTCGATGAACAGGGCCAAACGGTCTGTGGGATAGAAGGTCAAAGCGGCAATTCCTTGGAAAATACGGTCGATCAAAATGGCTTGGACGAGGCCATTATCGTGGCGCTCGGCTGTAATCTGTCGGGAGCCTACACGAGTCGCGAAGCCTTGTTGGAAGCCGCGCTGGAGGCCTTTTCCTCAGAGGGCCTCGCTGTGGTGGCGCGCTCGTCGTGGTGGACATCCGCCGCCTGGCCTGATCCTGCCGGGCCTGCCTATCTGAACGGTGTAGCGGTGGTGGAAACCTCGCTCGATCCGGCGGGGACTCTCGCAGCCCTGCATCGCATCGAGGCGCGCTTTGGGCGCGCGCGCGGCGAACTCAATGCTTCCAGGACTCTGGATCTCGACCTGATCGCGCACGGTCGCAGGGTGATTTCCGACGTCGTGATGGCGCCGCACCCGCGCGCTCACGAGCGCCTGTTCGTGATGGGTCCCTTGGCCGAGATCGCGCCGGATTGGCGCCATCCCGTCAGCGGCGAGACCGCCGCCCACCTGGCGGACGCCGCCAGCATTGGGCGCGACGCTAGGCCCTGAACTTCGCGCACTGGACTTACCGGCGCGAAGCGGGCATAAGCGCCCCCTCGCGAAAGACGGGCAAAGACTCAGCGGCGTTGCGTAACGCCGCTCAAACCCTTATTTTGCAGAGCATCACGGCTAGCCCGAGGAATTCATGGCCCGCGTCACCGTCGAAGATTGCGTCGAGAAGGTTCCGAACCGTTTCGCACTGGTTCTGCTGTCCGCCCATCGGGCGCGCGGCATCTCGGCCGGCGCCGCCCTGCTGGTCGATCGTGACAACGACAAGAACCCGGTCGTCGCCCTGCGCGAGATCGCCGACGACGTCGTCGATCACGAAGGCCTCAAGGAACAGCTGATCAGCACGCTGCAGCGCGTCGATGAGCACACCGAAGCCGAAGAAGAAGCCGAGACCCTGGCCCTGCTGGCGGATCCGAGCCACATGCAGATGAGCGAACTGGAACTGGTTCGCGCCCTGCAAAGCGACCGCGATGGCGGTCAAGAGGAACGGTACTGAGCCCCGACGGCACAGACCCTCTGATTCTTGAAGCGGCGCCTGCCGCCGCTCCATCCGAACGCGCGTCCGAAGTTCCCCCGCCTGGGGCGGACTCGGGCGCGTCGTCGTTTCTGGCGACCAGCGAGGTCCAGGCCATCCCGACGCCGGCCGCCAAGCCGCGCCAGAAGATTCTTCGCCAGTACGAACTGATTGAGCGGGTCCATTCCTACGACCCGACCGCCGACGAAGCGCTGCTGAACCGCGCCTATGTCTACGCCATGCGCATGCACGGCAGTCAGACCCGGGCCAGCGGCGATCCGTACTATGCCCACCCCATCGAGGTGGCCGGCATTCTGACCGAGTACCGGCTCGACACCGCGACCATCGTCACGGCTCTGCTGCATGACGTGATTGAGGACACGCCCGTCACCCGCGAGGACATCGCGGGTCTGTTCGGCGACGAGATCGCAGAGCTGGTCGAGGGCGTGACCAAGCTTTCCAAGCTGGAGCTGCAGGCCGAGCATTCGCGCCAGGCCGAGAACCTGCGCAAGTTCATCCTGGCCATCAGCAAGGACGTTCGCGTCCTGCTGGTGAAGCTGGCCGATCGTCTGCACAACATGCGGACGCTGCACTTCATCAAAAGCCAGGCCAAGCGCGAGCGCATCGCCCGCGAGACGCGCGACATCTACGCGCCCCTGGCCCGCAACATCGGCTGTCACCGCATCTGTACGGAGCTGGAGGAACTCAGCTTCGAGCATACCAACCCGGTGGCCCGCAATGCGATCATCCGACGGCTGGACACCCTGCGCGCCGAGCAGGGCGGGGCGGTGGCGCTGGTCTCGCAAGAGATCGCGGCGCGACTGGAATCCGCGGGCGTTCCGGCCCGGGTCTTTGGTCGGGAAAAGTCGCCCTATTCGATCTGGCGCAAGCTGCAGCGCAAATCGATCGGCTTCTCGCAGATGTCCGACATCTACGCCTTCCGCGTGATCGTCGACAGCGAGGAGGACTGCTATCGCGCGCTGGGCGTCCTGCACCGGTCCTGGTCCAGCGTGCCTGACCGCTTCAAGGACTTCATCTCGACGCCCAAGCGCAACAATTATCGCTCGCTGCACACCACCGTCGTGGGGCCGCGCGGCATGCGCATCGAGATGCAGATCCGCACCGAAGCCATGGACCGCGTCAACGAAGAGGGCGTCGCCGCCCACTTCCGCTACAAGGACGCTTCGTACGGTCTCGATCTGGAAGGCATGGAAGCGGCAGGCGGTCGCGATCCGCTGGCCAACCTGCGCCAGCTGGTTCAGGTGCTGGAGCATGGCGGCGACGCCGAGGAACTGGTCGAGCACGCCAAGCTGGAGATGTTCCTCGACCAGGTTTTCGTGTTCACGCCCAAGGGCAAGCTGGTCAGCCTGCCGCGCGGCGCCATGCCGCTCGACTTTGCCTATGCCGTTCACACCAGCGTCGGCGACACCTGCATTGGCGTGAAGATCAATGGCGAGCTGAAGCCGCTCCGCACCGGCCTCAACAACGGCGACGTGGTTGAGGTCATTCGGGGCTCCAAGCCCGTGGTCCCACCGGACTGGCGTTCGCTGACCGTGACCGGCCGCGCGCGCTCGGCGATCCGCCGCCACATCCGCCAGACCGAGAAAGAAGAGTTCCTGCGCCTGGGCAAGGCCTCAGTGGAGCAGATCTTCGAGCGGGCTGGCAAGAAGTTGAAGGACGTCTCGCTGCGCCCGATCCTAGAGCGGTTTGCGCTGGACAGCGACGAGACTCTGTTCGACGCCGTCGGCCGTGGCCGGGTCTCGCCCAGTCAGGTTCTGGAAACCGCTTTTCCGGGCATGAAGGACAGCGACATGGCCGCCGCCTCGGCCCGTCGCAAGATCGAGGGCGGCAAGGGCGCGCGCCTCTATGTGCGCGGCGGCGGGCTGACGCCTGGCGTCTCGCTGCACTTCGCCCAATGCTGCAGCCCGGTGCCGGGCGATCGCATCGTCGGCATCCTTCGCGAGGATGGCGACGCGGGCCAGGATGGGGGGCTGGACGTCCACACCATCGATTGCCCCAAGCTGGCCGACTACGAGGATCGCGAGGATCTGTGGCGCGACCTGAACTGGACGCCCGAGGCTGAGCGCGAGACGGTGTCGCTGACCCGCCTGCACGCCACGATCCAGAACGCGCCGGGCGTGCTGGGCCAAGTGTGCACGATCATCGGCGAGGCCGGCGGCAATATCGTCAACCTGCGCATGCACCATCGCCAGAGTGACTTTTTCGACACCGACATCGATGTCGAGGTGCGCGACGCCAAGCACCTGACCAATATCTCGGCGGCGCTGCGGGCCTGTCCTTCGGTCGAGACCGTGGACCGGACGCGGGGTTAGGCTTTCAGCGCCGTGATAGCGTCGGCCGTAGAAGCCGTCAGTGGCGAGGGCAGGGCGTTCAGAGCGAACCAGCCCCACTCCGACAGCGCGTGGTCTTCCTGGATCACCGGCTCGCCTTCGAACCGCTCCGTTCGATAGGTGATCGCCACCCAGTGATAGTCGTCGGCGATCATGTCGGTCACGGCCAGCACCGGTCCGGCGACAATTCTAACCCCCAGTTCCTCGAGGATTTCGCGTTCGGCGCAGGTGCGGGCGGCTTCGCCCCAGTCGAGCTTGCCGCCGGGAACGCCCCAGTGTGCGGCTTCGGGAGGCTTGACCCGCTTGACCAGCAGCAGGCGACCCTGGTCGTCGAGGATGGCGGCGCCGCAGCCGATGCGGGGGCGGAGAGGTTCGGTCATGGGGGCGATAGAGCCAAATCCGATCCGCGACGCAAGGCGTGACCCCGTTTGAAGACTCGCGCGCCTCAGCTATATCCCCGCCATGACCAATGATGACGTCCTCGACGAATTCCGCGCCGCAGGGGCCCTGCGCGAAGGCCACTTCGTGCTGTCCAGCGGCCTGCACAGCCCGGTCTTCCTGCAGAAGAACCTGGTGTTCATGCGGCCCGAGCGCTGCGAGCGCCTGTGCAAGGCCCTGGCCGAGAAGATCATCGCCACCGTCGGCCAGCCCGATGTGGCGGTGTCGCCGGCCGTGGGCGGGATCATCCCCGGTTATGAGACCGCTCGTCACCTGAACGTCGCCTCGATCTATGTCGAGCGCGAGGGCGGCGGGTTCAAGTTCCGGCGCGGCTTCCATCTGGAGCCCGGCCAGAAGGTCGTGATGGTCGAGGATATCGTCACCACCGGCCTGTCGTCGCGCGAGTGCATCGCCGCAATCCAGGAGGCCGGCGGCGACGTCATCGCGGCGGCCTGCATCGTCGACCGCTCGGGTGGCAAGGTCGATGTCGGCGTGCCGCTGGTCTCGCTGTGCAGCCTGGAAGTCCCGGCCTATCCGGCCGACGCCCTGCCGCCGGAGCTGGCCGCGATCCCGATCGAGGATCCCGGCAGCCGCCGGCTGAAGGCTCAGTAATCACTTGGCCGGAGCAGGTGGCGTCAGCTGCTTGACCGGCCATTCGACGCCCAGCTGTTCCAGATAGGTCCCGTACTTGCCGGGATCGTAATAGAATCTGCTCATCGCCGGCCGGTAGGTCGCCATGATGTTGGCGTTGATCTGGGTCTGGGGCTTGTCGGTGGCCGCCAGCATCGGCACGTATTTCTGGTCCTTGGTCTGGACGTCCTTGAAATAGCTGCTGGCCGCGGCCAGCAGCTTGGGCTGGGTCAACAGGTCCAGGGCCGTCATCGCCACCACCTTGGAGCCCGCCGCCACGCCCTTGTGGGCGATGGGCGTCGCCATCGAGATGGCGTTGGCCCAGTGGTGGCCGGGTAGTTCAGGGATATTGGCCGGATAGTTGATCGTGATGGTCGGCATGATCCACGAAATGTCGCCGATATCGTCCGACCCGCCGCTTTCCGGCTTGGGATCCGGCGCCGACAGGCCCTTCAGCTTGACGTCGAGACCGGTCTGCTTGGGCGCGCCGATATTGGTCTGCACGGCCTTGGCGAAGGCCTGCTCGTCGGCGGTCCAGACCGGCAGTCCGACCGCTTCGATATTGGCCTGGGCGGCCTGTGCCATCGGGCGGTTGAAGTGGCGCGGCGCGGCCGTGCCGATCACCTGGTGGTCGACCTTGGTGTCGGTCATGTCGGCCGCAGCCTGGGCGATCCGGTCGCCGATGGCGTAGTTCTTCTTGATCGCGTCGAAGCTCTGCTCGCGGAAATAGTACCAGACGCTGGCTTCGGACGGCACGACATTCGGCTGATCACCGCCATCGACGATGACGTAGTGCGAGCGCTGCTCGGGCCGCAGGTGCTCGCGGCGCATGTTCCAGCCGATGTTCATCAGCTCGACCGCGTCCAGGGCGCTGCGACCCCGCCAGGGGGCGCCGGCCGAGTGCGCGGACTCGCCGTGGAAATTGTACTTCACCGACACCAGGCCCGTGCCCGTGGGCTGACCCCAGGTGGTGGCGAGGTTGGAGCCCACATGGGTGAAGATCGTGGCGTCCACGCCGTTGAAGACGCCGTCGCGGACCATGTAGGCCTTGCCGGCCACCAGCTCCTCGGCGACGCCGGGCCACAGCATCAGGGTGCCGGCGATGTTCTCCTTGATCATCAGATCCTTGAGCGCCAGGGCCGCGACGACGTTCAGGGCCTGGCCGGAATTGTGCCCCTCGCCATGGCCCGGCGCGCCGGGAACGATGGGGTCGTGCCAGGGCACGCCGGGCTTCTGCGACGCCTTGGGAATGCAGTCGATGTCGCTGCCGAAGGCGATGGTCGGACCGTCCTTGCCGTTCGTCCAGGTCGCGGTCCAGGCCGTCGGAATGCCCGACACGCCGCGCACAACGGTGAAGCCGTTCTCCTCCAGCACGCCGGTGATGTATTTCGAGGTCTCGATCTCCTGGAAGCCCAGCTCGCCGAAGGAGAAGATCTGGTCGTTCATCACCTGGGACAGCTTGGCTCGGGACTCGACGCCGGCCACGGCCTGCGCCTTCAGGACCTTGAGCTTGCTGGCTGAAACGGTCGGCGCCGCCATGGCTGAAACGGCCGTCGTGGCCAATAGCATCGCGAGGGCCGCAGCCTTTGCCGTTCTCAGGATCATGTCGAGCGCCCCCAATTGCCAAGCGAGAACTTTCAACGCCGCAGTGGGCGCTGTCCATGCCGTTTCCGCAAGTCTGACCAGAACCATGCGCCTGTCACTTTTCTGGTCTCCACCCACGGCCGGGAAGGGGATAGACTACCTTCGACGGCCAGCCATCGGCCGCCGATCGCGTTCGAGGGCGGTAAAATTCTTAGCGAGCATCAGATCAGCGTCCGACTGGGCGTCAATATCGACCACGTGGCCACGATCCGGAACGCGCGCGGCTCCAGCTATCCCGAGCCGGTGCGCGCCGCCGAGCTGGCCCTGGCCGCCGGCGCCGACGGAATCACCGCCCACCTGCGCGAGGATCGTCGGCATATATCCGACGCCGACATCGCGCTGCTGAACGACCTGTGTCTCAAGCGTGGCAAGCCGCTGAACTTCGAGATGGCCGTCACCGACGAGATGGTCGGCATCGCCCTGAAGGCCCGGCCGCACGCCGCCTGCCTGGTGCCCGAGCGCCGCGAGGAAGTGACCACCGAGGGCGGCCTCGACGTGGTGCGCGGCTATGACGCCATCGCCGCCGCCACCGTTCGGCTTCGCGAAGCCGGCGCCCGGGTGTCGTTGTTCATTGACGCCGAGGCCGGCCAGATCGAGGCCTCGCACCGCCTGGGCGCCCAGGTGATCGAACTGCACACGGGCGCCTATTGCGACGCCGCGCGGGCCGGGGAGGTCGATCGGGCCGCCGCCATCCTGCGCCGCCTGCAGGACGGCGCGGCCTTGGCCTCGAGCCTGGGTCTGGAGGTTCACGCGGGCCACGGCATCGACTACGCCACGGTCAAGCCGATCGCGGCCATCCCGCAGATCGCCGAGCTGAATATCGGCCACTTCCTGATCGGCGAGGCGATCTTTGTGGGTCTGCCTCAGGCCATTTATCGGATGCGGACCCTGATGGACGCGGCCCGCGCCGAGCTGGCCGCGTGATCATCGGCATCGGTTCGGACCTGTGCGACATCCGGCGGATCGAAAAGTCGCTGGAGCGGTTCGGCGACCGGTTCACCAACAAGGTGTTCACCGACATCGAGCGCACGCGGTCCGAGCGCAAGCCTGACCGCGCCAGCAGCTATGCCAAGCGGTTCGCCGCCAAGGAGGCGTGCTCCAAGGCCCTGGGCACCGGTCTCAAGCGCGGCGTACATCTGGCCGGCATGGGCGTGGTCAACCTGCCGTCGGGCAAGCCGACCATGGCCCTGACCGGCGGCGCGGCCGAGCGATTGGCCTCCATGGTGCCCGAAGGCATGACGCCGGTGATCCACCTGTCGCTGACCGACGATCATCCCTACGCCCAGGCCTTCGTGATCATCGAGGCCATCTGAACCGCAAAACAGGACGCCGGGTCGATGAGCGAGTTTCTTCTGTTGATGCATGGCGACGCGGTCAACGAGGCGGCGGCGGACTGGTCGGCCTATCTGGACGGACTGGCTCAGGGCGGGCGTTTGCGCGGCGGCAGCAGCCTTGGCGGCGGCGCCTGTTTTCGCAGGGACGGGGCGTCGCGACCAACGTCCGATTATCTGACCGGCTTCATCAGGGTCGCGGCGGAGAGCCTGGAGGACGCGCGATCCTGCCTGGCCGGCAATCCCGTCTATGAGGCCGGGGGAACCGTGGAAATCCGTCTTCTGGTCGAGGATGAATAGCCTCTGCGCGACCGCCCAACCTCCGCCATGAAGGCGAGTTAACCGGCGTGGAGCTTGCCCGTAGAGTAAAGCGCGTCTAGCTAAGCCTGTCCGGTTCGCCGGAACCCCATTGTTCGAGAGCCCAGCGCCCGTATGACCGACGCCGCCGACGATAACGCGCCGCACCACGAACAGGGGGGCGCCGTCAAGGAATTCATCGAGATCATCAAGACGGTGGCCTATGCCCTGGGCATCGCCCTGGTGCTGCGGGTCCTGCTGTTCCAGCCCTTCACCATCCCGTCCGGGTCGATGGAGCCCAACCTGCTGGAAGGCGACTACATCATCGTCAGCAAGTTCAGCTATGGCTGGAGCAAGCACTCGATCCCGTTCAGCCCGCCGATCCTGAATGGCCGGATCCTGGACAAGGCGCCCAAGCGGGGCGACATCGTCGTCTTCAAGCTGCCGCGTGACAATCGCACCGACTATATCAAGCGCCTGATCGGCATGCCGGGCGACAGGGTCCAGGTGCGCGGCGGCGTGGTCATCATCAACGGCAAGCCCTTGCCCATGGCCACGCGCGATCCGGCCCTGGTCGACATGGGCTATGGTTTCACCCAGCAGGTTCAACGCTTCGAGGAAACCAATCCCGAAGGCCGCAAGTACCAGACGCAGGACTACGGCCCCGACAGCCGCGGCGACAATACCGGCATCTACACGGTGCCCGAGGGCTGCTATTTCTTCATGGGCGACAACCGCGACAACTCGGCCGACAGCCGGTTCGACCCGGGCGTCTCGCCGTTCAAGACCGGTCCCGGCGTCTGCAAGTGGGACTATGAGCTGGACCAGTATATCGGCGACGAGGTCGGGGTCGGCTTCGTTCCGGCCGAGAATCTGGTCGGCAAGGCCCAGATCATCCTGCTGTCCTGGAACCGCAAAGCAGCCCTGTTCAAGCCCTGGACCTGGGTTCTGGACGCCCGACCCAGCCGCTTCTTCCGCGTTCTGAAGTGATCCCCAGGGAAGCGATAAGTGTCCATGGATAGACGGGTCGTCGCCGTCGGCGACCTGGAGCGCCGGATCGGTCACACATTCAGCGACCGCGCGCTGCTGGAACAGGCCCTGACGCACGCTAGCGTCGGAGACGGCGCCAAGAAGACCGCCGACAACGAGGTCCTCGAGTTCATCGGCGACCGCGTGTTGGGCCTGCTGGCCGCCGAGGCCCTGGCCGAGCGGTTTCCGCAGGCCAAGGAGGGCGAGCTTGCGCCACGCCTCAACGCCCTGGTCAGCCGCGAGACCTGCGCCCGCGTGGCCCGCGCCGCCGAGCTGGGTCCGGCCCTGCGTCTGTCAGCCTCGTCCAGCAAGGTGGGCGGCCGCGAGACCGACTCCATCCTGGCCGGCGGTTGCGAGGCCCTGATGGCGGCCCTCTACCGCGATGGCGGGCTGGAGACGGCGCGCCGGGTGTTCCTGGACCTGTGGAGCGCCGAGTTCGACCGCTCCGCCCACGGCAAGCCGCGCGATCCCAAGACCGCGCTGCAGGAGTGGGCTCAGGCCCAGGGCAAGCCCTTGCCGACCTATGGCGTCAAGGACCGCACCGGCCCCGATCACGCGCCGGTCTTTACCGTCCAGGTGACTGTCGCCGGCGTCGATCCTGTGCTCGCTACCGGCCGTTCGCGCCAGGACGCCGAGAAGGCCGCCGCCAAGGCGCTGCTGGAGCGCGAGGGGGCGGAGTAGGGGCCAGTCCGGCGGACTGAGACTTCCTGGCCCCCTGCGCCGAGCTTAAACGCTTTCCAGGGTTCTGCTTTCCGCAGCGGCGGGCGTGAGCCGGCCGGTCAGGGCTTCCAGCTGGGCATAGAGCGCCTGAGGCATGCGCGAGCCGAGGCGCTTGTAGGCGTCCAGGATCAGGGTGGCTTCCTCCAGCCAGATCGACCTGTCGACCGTCAGCAGCAGATTCAGCGCCGCCTGGTCGAGTCCCAATCCGGACACATCCAGCGCGCCAGAAGCGGGAAGGCGGCCGATGGCGCTGTCCACGGCATCCGCCTCGCCTTCGAGCCGCTCGACGATCCATTTCAGGACGCGGGCGTTTTCGCCATAACCGGGCCAGACGAACTTTCCGGTCTCGTCCTTGCGGAACCAGTTGACGAAATAGATGCGCGGTAGCTTGGCGGGATCGGCGCTGGCCCCGACCTTCAGCCAGTGGCTGAAATAGTCACCCATATTGTAGCCGCAGAAGGGCAGCATGGCGAAGGGATCGCGGCGCAGTTCGCCGATCTTGCCTTCGGCTGCGGCGGTGCCTTCCGAGGCCACGTTCGAGGCCAGGAACACGCCGTGCTCCCAGTCGAAGGCCTCGGTGACCAGCGGCACGGCCGACGCGCGGCGGCCACCGAACAGAATGGCCGAGATCGGCACGCCGGCCGGATCTTCCCACTCGTCGGCGATGACCGGGCACTGGCCGGCCGGTACGGCGAAGCGGGCGTTCGGATGGGCGGCCGGTTCGCCCACGGCGGGGCTCCAGGCCCGGCCCTTCCAGTCGGTCAGCCCCTCAGGCGGCGTGGGCGTGAGGCCTTCCCACCAGACGTCGCCATCGGCGGTGAGGGCGACATTGGTGTAGATGCAGTTGGCGTGCAGGGTGTCGATGGCGTTGCGGTTGGTCAGCACCCCGGTGCCGGGCGCCACGCCGAAGAAGCCCGCTTCGGGATTGATCGCATAGAGCCGGCCATCGGGCCCGAAGCGCATCCAGCAGATATCGTCGCCGATGGTCTCGGCCTTCCAGCCGGGCAGGGTGGGCTGCAGCATGGCCATGTTGGTCTTGCCGCAGGCGCTGGGGAAGGCGGCGGCGACGTAGCGAACCTTGCCAGCCGGCGAGGTCAGCTTGAGGATCAGCATGTGCTCGGCCAGCCAGCCTTCGTCGCGGGCCATGACCGAAGCGATGCGCAGGGCGTAGCACTTCTTGCCCAGAAGCGCGTTGCCGCCATAGCCCGAGCCATAGGACCAGATTTCCCGGCTTTCCGGGAAGTGGACGATGTACTTGTCGTCATTGCAGGGCCAGGCGACATCGGCCTGACCATCCTCAAGCGGCGCGCCCAGGGTGTGAAGGGCGGGCACGAAGAAGCCATCGTCGCCCATGGCGTCCAGCGCGGCCTGGCCCATGCGGGTCATCACCCGCATCGAAACGGCCACATAGGCGCTGTCGGTGATCTCCACGCCCAGGGCGCTGATCGGCGAGCCGACCGGGCCCATCGAGAACGGCACGACATACATGGTGCGGCCGCGCATGCAGCCGTCGAACAGGCCATGCAGGGTGGCCCGCATTTCCACGGGGTCGCGCCAGTTGTTGGTCGGGCCGGCGTCTTCCTGATCCTGCGAACAGATGAAGGTGCGGCTCTCGACCCGGGCGACGTCTCGCGGATCCGAGGCGGCGTAAAAGGAGTTGGGGCGGAGTTCGGGGTTCAGGCGCTTGAGCGTGCCGGACGCGATCAGTTCGCCGGTCAGGCGCTCCCACTCGGCGTCCGAGCCGTCGCACCAATAGATGGCTTTGGGCTTGGTCAGGGCGGCGACTTCGTTGACCCATGTCACGAGACGCGCGTGTCTGGTCGGGGGCGCGATGGCGCCGGGCCCTTCATTTTGCATTGCTCATCCTGCCTGCGCATTTTGGCGAAACTATTGTTCGCCTTGATCGTGAGTATAGCGTCCCAAGGCGCGGCGGATAGACTGTCTTATCTATGACAACGTTGTCGCTTTGTGGATTGGCGCAATGTTGCCCGTTAAGTATCCGCGAAGTGATGGCGGGCGATGTTTATCGGGGCGCTGGCTCATCGGCCGCTGGCCAGTTTTGGGCGTGGGCCACGGTCCTTGGAACAGCGTCGTCACGGTGCGTTTTGTCGTTCGAGCGTGGCGCGGTGGACCAGGCTGGACGCGTTGATCCCGGCCCCGGGCCTCGCAAGGACGCGGCAAAGCCCGTCTCAGGGCGCCGCCTGCAACAGCCACCGCGGGAGCAGCTATTGAAACTCGGCCTTGGAACACCCAAGCTCTAGGCACGTTGTCCTCGGCCGGGCCTCGTCAAAGCCCGGTCTTGGCCGCCAGGAGAGCGCATGAGCCCGGACGACCTGCACGCTTCGGAGGCCGTCCAGGCCTCCGTCGCGCGAGACGTGGAACGCTACCAGGCAGTCAGACGGCGCACCGAGGCTATAGCGGCCCCGCTGTCGGCCGAGGATCAGGCCGCCCAGTCGATGGCTGACGCCAGTCCGACGAAGTGGCACAGGGCCCACACGACCTGGTTTTTCGAGACCTTCCTGCTGATCCCCTATCTCGATGGCTATGCGGTGTTTGATCCCCGCTTTGGCTACCTGTTCAATTCCTATTACGAGGCGCTGGGCCCCCGTCAGCCGAGGCCGGCGCGGGGCATGCTGACCCGTCCTTCGACCGCCGAGGTCGGCGCCTATCGCGCCCATGTCGATGCGGCGATGGAAGGGCTGCTGTCGGGCGCGCCGTTGCTCCGGGAGGCGCGTGAGCGCCTGGACCTGGGGCTTGCCCATGAAGAGCAGCATCAGGAGCTGATCCTGATGGACGTCCTGCATCTGCTTGCCCAGTCGCCGCTGGACCCGGCCTATCAGGCCCAGCCGGGCCGCCGCGTTCAGGACGCATCGGATCCGGAGCGGTTCGTGCCGTTCGAGGGCGGTCTGGTTGAGATCGGCGCCGGTGAAACAGGCTTTGCGTTCGATAACGAGCGCCCGCGGCACAAGACCTATCTGGCGCCCTATCGCTTGAGTGACCGACTGGTGACCAACGGCGAGTGGATCGCCTTCATCGAGGCGGGCGGCTACGCCAGGCCCGAGCTGTGGCTTTCAGACGGCTGGGCGCGCGTGGTCGAGGAAGGTTGGGCGGCGCCGCTCTATTGGCGCCAGGAAGGGGACGGCTGGTCAGCCATGACCCTGACCGGGCGTCGGCCCGTCGAACGCGGCGAGCCGGTCTCGCATGTCAGCTACTATGAGGCGGTGGCCTATGCGACCTGGTCAGGGCGGCGTCTGCCGACTGAAGCCGAGTGGGAAGCCGCTGCGCGCGCGCCGGGCGCCGGAGGCCTGCGCCAGCTGCATGGCCATGTGTGGCAGTGGACCTCCAGCAGCTATGCCGCCTATCCCGGGTTTCGTCCCGGCGCGGGAGCGCTGGGCGAGTACAACGGCAAGTTCATGATCAACCAGATGGTGCTGCGCGGCGGTTGCGCGGCGACCCCACCCGGCCATACGCGGACGACCTATCGCAATTTCTTTCATCCGGAGAAGCGCTGGGTTTTCGCGGGCGTCCGACTGGCCGACGACGTCAGTATCCTGGAGCTTTCGAGCGACAACCAGTTTCGGGACGATGTGGTGGCGGGGCTCTCGGCCCGCACAAAGACGCTGCCCAGCAAGTACTTCTATGACGCCGAGGGCTCGCGGCTGTTCGAGGCGATCTGCGATCTGCCGGAATACTATCTGACCCGCACCGAGACCGCGCTGCTGCGCCAGATCGCGCCGGAGATCGCCGCGCGGATCCCCGATGGCGCGGCGCTGGTGGAGTTCGGCAGTGGGGCCAGCGTCAAGACCCGGATCCTTCTGGACGCGGCGCCGCAACTCTCGGCCTATGCGCCCATCGACATAAGCCAGAGCGCGCTGGACGAGGCGACCGTCGCGATCGAGGCCAGCTATCCCTCGCTGACCGTCGCGCCGCTGGTTGACGACTTCACGCGGGCCCTGCGGCTGCCCTCGGCCGTGGCGGGGCGTGTCGCGGTCGGGTTCTTTCCCGGATCCACCATCGGCAACTTCCCGCCGCTCGAGGCCGAAGACTTCCTGCGTCGGGCCGGCGAACTGCTGGGCGATGGCGCGATGATGGTGGTGGGCGCGGACGTCGCCAAGCCTGCCGAGGTGCTGATCCCGGCCTATGACGACGCCCAGGGCGTTACGGCGGCCTTCAACCTTAATATCCTTGCACGGATCAATCGCGAACTGGGCGGTGATTTCGACCTTGCGGGCTTTGCGCACAGGGCCGTGTGGAACGAGCCGGAAAGCCGGGTCGAGATGCATCTGGTCAGCGCGACGGCCCAGCGCGTGACGATCGCGGGGCGGACGTTCGACTTCGCGGCGGGTGAAACCATCCACACCGAGAACTCGTACAAGTATCGGCCCGAGGCTTTTGAGGCCATCGCGCGCCGGGCGGGGTGGACCGTCTCGCGCAAGTGGGAAAGCATCCAGCCCGCGTTCGGGGTCTATGTCCTGACCCGATAGGCTAGACGAACGAAAGCGCGCTGGACGGAGGTCCAGCGCGCTTCGGGCGTGTTCAGGTCAGGCGTTCAGTCGCCGGGGCGCAGGTTGCGGGAAGAGGATCCACCCTTGCGACCGGCATTGGCGGCAAGGTCGCGGTCCTTGGCGAAGCTTCGCTTCTCGCTGGGTACGCTGGCTCCGCCTTTGCGCGCGATCTCGCGGCGACGTTCAGGGTCCATGGCGGCGAAGCCGCGGCGGCCACGGGGCCGTTCGCTGTCGAGGTCCATACGGTGCTCCTAATCGATACTGGTCACGGTCGACGAACGGGGCGCGGCGTCATAGGGACGGTCGTCCCCAGGATCGACCGGTGACACGGGGGAGGGCATTTCATCGGGCGTTGACCCCGGGTCGTATTCCGGAGGCTGCGGCTCGACAGGAGGCGGTGCGTTGGGGTCGGTCATGGCGTCGTGTCCTGCGCGTTCAGTGACGTAACCAGCGAAGCCACGTTCGGTTCACCTCAAAGCGTGAGTAAATGCACGCAACAGGCGTAAGGCCTGCCAGGCAAAGGGATTGAGCGCGTGTCGAAATCGACGAAATCCAGACCCGCCAGCCACATCACGCCGCCGCACTGGCGGCTCGGCGCGGGCTGTGCGGTCGGTCTGATCGTCTGGGCGGCTGCGCTCTGGCTGCAGGCTCCGAGAGGCTCTCACCTCTTGCTGGGCTGGGACGGTGCCGCCTTCACCTATCTGATCCTGACTTGGCGGATATTCCTGCGCGCCGACGAGGCCGAGATCCGCGATCGGGCGGCTCAGGACGACGAGGGTCAGTCGGTCCTGCTGTTGATCGTGCTGGCCGCCATTGTCGCCAGCCTTGGTGCCGTGGTCGATGCGATGGTGGCGGCGCGGACGGCCCAGGGTCTGGCCAAGGGGCTCATCGCCACCAGCGCGGGCGCCACCCTGGTCCTGTCCTGGCTGGTGCTGCAGACAGTATTCGTGCCGCACTATGCCCATCGCCATTTCGGGGACGGCAAGAGCAAGGGCGGAATCGGTTTTCCCGGCGAGCCGCCGACCAGCTACATGGATTTCGTCTATCTGGCCTTCAGCGTCGGGGCGACCTTTCAGGTGTCGGACAACACCATACTGACCTCGCGCCTGCGCCGGCTGGTCACCGCCCATGCGGCGACCGCCTTCGCCTACAACACCGCCATCCTGGCCCTTGGCATCAACATCATCGCCACCGTGGTGGGCGGCTAGCGGCGCCGCCCCTGGACGGGGGTGGCGGGCAGTTCTTCCACGCGCAGAAGGGCATCCTGGTCCGCATCAAGCAGCGCAAAGCGTGACTTGGCGGCCTTGACGGCCTCTTCGCGTGAGATGCGGCGGTTGAAGTCCGCGTCGGCGCCCATGACCGGCTGGGGCTCGGCCAGCAGGGCGTAGGGCGCGGCCCCCTGCAGGGCGCCGCCGACCAGTCCGCCGCGCTTGCGGGGCGGACCATCGCCGCCGCCGCCGGGAGGACCGCCCCGTCCGCCTCGTCCCCCGCCAAGCGGCATGTTGACCCCCTGCAGGATTTCCGGCGCGATGTTTCGCTCATAGGCCGAGACCTCGAACCCATCGACGACGCCGTCCTTGTCCGTATCGAGCACAGTGAAGAAGCGGCCGGCGTCGGCGACGAACTCATCGCGCGACAACGCGCCATCATGGTTGGCGTCCCCGGCCGAGAACCAGACCGCGACAGGGTAGGGCGCCTCGGCCGGAGCCCGGAAGGGCTCGCCAGCAGGACTGATGAAGAGTTGAGGTCGAGGCCGTCCGGGCCCGTGTTCGCCGCCCTCGCGGGGCGGGGGTCCGAAACCGCGTCCGGGCTTGGGTTCCTCTTCGCCGCCGGGCGCCGCATGGGCGGCCGTCGACAGGAACAGGGCGGCCAGGACGGCGGTGGTCGCAACGCGAGATGTCATGAGGAACTCCTTCCTCCGGGCATCAAGCGCGGTGAGATTGCCGGGGAATGTCTGTCGCCAGGCTAAGCCTTGCACGCCGGCAACAAAGCGGCGCCTGGGGTTAGATCGGCAGGCGAACACAGGCGCGCAGGCCGCCTTCGGGTCGGTTGACCAGGGTGACGTCGCCGCCATGGGCCCGGGCCAGCGAGCGCACGACCGCCAGCCCAAGGCCGATACCGCCCGTTTCGCGATTGCGCGAGGGCTCGCCGCGGAAGAACGGCTCGAACACCCGCTCCTGCTCGGCCGGCGGGATTCCGGGGCCATCATCGTCGATCTCGATGATCGCCATGTCGCCCTCGGAGAACACGCGACCGCGCGCGGCGTGGCCGTACTTCAGGGCGTTGTCGACTAGATTGGCGACCAGCCGCTTGAGCGCGATCGGATCGCCCTCGATGACGATTTTCTCGGCGCGCTCGACTGTGGCCTGGCCTCCGGTCTCGGCGGCTTCATCGACCACGCTCTCCAGCAGGGAGGCCAGCTCAAGCTTGGTGCGTTCGGCGGGGCGGGTGGTGTCGCGAACGAAGGCCAGGGCGGCCGAGATCATGGCCTCCATCTGGTCGATATCGGCGGCCAGCTTGGCGCGCACATCGTCGGGCGTGGCTTCGATGCGGAACCGCAGGCGGGTCAACGGCGTGCGCAGGTCGTGGGCGATGGCCCCGATCATCGCGGTCCGATCCTCGACATAGCGGCGCAGGCGCTCCTGCATCATGTTGAAGGCGTTGGCGGCGGCCACGACCTCGGTCGAGCCTGACAGCTCCAGCGGCGCGGCGCGGGGATCTCGGCCAAGCCGCTCGGCGGCGTTGGCGAAGGCGGTGATGGGCTCGGCCAGCCGACGGGCGAACAGCCAGGCCAGGGGCGCGACGGCCAGCACCGACAGCACCAGGATCAGCAGGACCCGCTGCTGCCAGCTGTCGAAGCGGAAGGTGGGCTTGGGTTCGACCACGACCCAGCTGCCGTCGCTCTGACGAACGCCCAGCTCGAAGTCGCCGAAGATGAACGGTTCGTCGCGCGCCGGCCCGGCGCGAGCGCCGCGCTCGCCAGGCGGCGGCAGCTCGCGGGCGATGAACTGGTCGCGGGGGCCGCCCGGGCCAGTGTGACCGCCTGGCCCGGCAGGACCGCCCGTCCGGTCATTCGGGGTTGGCTTGAAGCGTCGAACAAAGAAGCGTGGACCGTTGTCCGTAACGATCTCGATACGCGCCGGCGCAACGTCGATGGCGCGACCGATGCCGGCCTTGAACTCGGCCCTGCGAGCGGAGTCGGGGCCGCCGGAGGGCATCCTGGCCCGGATCTGAACCACCAGAGCGCGTCCATCCCGGGGCTGCACCGTCTGGCCGGTCTTCAGGGCGCGTGTGATCTCCGACAGCCGATACAGCTCGGGCGGCGGCGGCGGCAGGGTGAAGATGACGGCGATGGCGATCAGCTGCGCCGCCACCAGGGTCAGCGTCACCAAGCCCAGCGCCTGCACGAACAGCGGCGCGCCGCGGCGGCGCTGGTTCATGGCGTGCGAAGGACCTTGGCGGTGAACATGTAGCCCTCGCTGCGAATGGTGCGGATCAGCTCGCTGCCGCCGCCGTCGTCCAGCTTGCGCCGTAGCCGGCTGATCTGGACGTCGATGGCGCGGTCATAGGCATCGGAATCGCGACCGCGAGCAAGATCAAGCAGCTGGTCGCGGGTCAGCACCCGCTGGGGGCGTTCCACGAAGGCGCGGAGCAGCGAGAACTCGCCGCTGGACAGGTTCACCACCACCGACTGCGGCGAGCGCAGTTCGCGGCGCACCAGGTCGAGCCGCCAGCCGGCAAACTCACAGGCCGCGCCCATGCCGTCGTCGCTGTTGCGAGGCTCCTGCCGACGGCGCAGCACGGCGCGGATGCGGGCCAGCAATTCGCGCGGGTTGCAGGGCTTGGGCAGGTAGTCGTCGGCTCCGAGCTCCAGGCCGACGATACGGTCGGTTTCCTCGCCCATGGCCGACAGCATGATGATGGCGGGGCCGTCCTGCGCCGAAAGCCGGCGGCAGATGGCCAGGCCGTCCTCGCCGGGCAGCATGACATCGAGCACCACCAGATCGACCGGCCCTCGCGAGAGGACCTGTTCCATGGTGCGGGCGTCGGAAGCGGTGTCTACGGCATAGCCGTGTCGGCTCAGGAAGTCGGACACGACATCGCGAATGCCGGGGTCGTCATCGACGATGAGGATCCGCGACGCCGCGCTGCGCGGGGCCTCTGGGTCAGCTGCGGGGCCGGTTTGTGGGATGGTCTCCATGAGACGCTCCTGTCATGTCCCCGTGGCGTTCAGATTTCACGCTTGAAACAGCCGTGCAACCCGACGGCGCGGTTTTGGATCCCAATCGGCTCCGCGCCTAGCCCGGAGAGTTGTTTTTGGGGATCGCGAAGTCGGCGCCCTGGATGTTCTGGGCCTCGATCGCCAGGTCGCTGACATAGGGGTTGCTGCGTCGCTCGGCGGCGAAGCTGGACATCGGTCCATGGCCGGGGACGAACCGTACGTCGCCGCCCAGCGGCCACAGCTTCTGGGTGATCGAGTCCAGCAGGTCCTGGTGATTGCCACGCGGGAAGTCGGTGCGGCCGATCGAGCCCTGGAACAGCACGTCTCCCACCTGGGCGAAGCGCGCCTCGCGGTGGAAAAAGATCACGTGGCCCGGCGTGTGGCCGGGGCAATGCAGCACTTCGAACTCCGTCTCACCCAGGGTTACGACGTCGCCATCGTCCAGCCAGCGGTCGGGAACGAAGATCCGGGCTTCGGGAATGCCATAGCGCTCGCCGGACATCTGGATCTGGTCGATCCAGAACTGATCGTCCTTGTGGGGCCCTTCGATCGGAACACCGGTGAGGCGTTTGAGCTCCGCTGCGCCGCCGGCGTGGTCCATGTGGCCGTGGGTGATCCAGATCTTCTCCAGGGTCAGGCCCTGGTCGGCCAGAGCCTTCATCAGGCGTGGCACCTCGCCGCCCGGATCGATGACGGCAGCCTTCAGCGTCTTGGCGCACCAGACGATGGTGCAGTTCTGCTGCAGGGGCGTGACCGGCGCGATGACGGCGCGGATGGGAGGCTGGGCTTGGCTCACGGGAACTCCTTCTCAGGGGCACCATAGGGGCTGGCGAGCGCGCAAGAAAGAAGGCCCGGGATTGCTCCCGGGCCTTCGATCGAGGTCGACGAAGAAGATTGGTTACTTCACGTCGTCCACGCCGCGACCCATGGCCTCGGCCGGCGAGTTCATTTCGGTGTCCTCGGTGATGTCGATGCCCTTGGCGAGCTTCGAGTGCCAGAAGCCATAGGCGATGTAGATCACCGCGCCGACCGCCGCATAGCCGCCCAGGATCATCAGCGGCAGCGGATTATCGTTCATGGCGTGAACGATCATCGGCTGGAAGTTCTGATAGGCCAGGAACAAGCAGGCCAGGATGCCGCAGACGGCGGTGAAGATGCCGCCCGGCACCTTGAACGGGCGGGGCAGGTCGGGGTGCTTGATGCGCAGATAGATCACCGACAGACAGACGATCGAGAAGGCCACGGCCGTGCCCAGCGAGACCAGATCACCCAACAGGCTGATCGGCAGGAACGAGGCGGCGATGGCGATGACGACGCCCAGCAGGATGGTGCCCAGCCACGGGGTGCGGAACTTGGGATGGATCGCGGCGAAGACCTTCGGCAGCAGGCCGTCGCGGGCCATGGTGTAGAAGATCCGGGTCTGGCCGTAGCACAGAACCAGCATGACCGAGGACAGGCCGGTAATCGCGCCGATCTTGATGGCGATGCTGATCAGGTTCAGCTTGCCGCCTTCAGCCGCCGCGTAGGGAACGTCGGCCCATTCCAGGGCCATGCGGTCGATGGCGACGGCGATCGGGGCCGGGCTGGCCAGTTCCTTGTAGGGAACCACGCCGGTCATGACGGCCGCAACGGCCATGTAGATCAGGGTGCAGACGACCAGGGCGCCCAGGATGCCGATCGGCACGTCCCTGGAGGGGTTCTTGGCCTCGGCGGCGGCGGTCGAAACCGCTTCAAAACCGACATAGGCGAAGAAGATGATCGCCGCGCCGCGGAAGATGCCGCCGGCGCCGAACTCGCCGGGCTGGCCGGTCGGCTCGGGGATGAAGGGGTGCCAGTTGGCGGGGTTGATGTACTGGATGCCCACCGCAATGAACACCAGCAGCACGATCACCTTGACCACCACGATGGCGTTATTGACGTTGGCGGACTCGCTGACGCCCAGCACCAGCAGGGCCGAGACCATGGCGATACCGATGGCCGCCACGATGTTCAGCGTGCCGGTCATGGCGAATGTCGTGCCGCCTTCAGGCGTGGCGACGGCCTGGATCAGCGGCGTGGCCCACATCGGAGCCTCCGCGCCGGCGACCATGATCGTCGGGAAATTAACTCCGAACGCGTGCAGGGTGCTGACGACATAGCCGGACCAGCCCACCGCGACGGTGGAGGCGGCGACGCCGTATTCCAGCACCAGCAGCCAGCCCATGATCCAGGCGAAGACCTCGCCTAGGGTGCCGTAGGCGTAGGTATAGGCCGAGCCGGAGACCGGCATGGTCGAGGCGAGTTCGGCGTAGCAGAGGCCGGCCAGGCCGCAGGCGATGCCGGCGACGATGAACGACAGCATGATCGCAGGGCCGGCATTGGCCGAGGCCACCTGACCCGTCAGCACGAAGATACCCGCGCCGATGATGGCGCCGATACCCAGGCTCATGAGATTGATGGGACCCAGCGTTCGTTTCAGCTGGCTGTGTGCGGCCTCCTTCTGGATGCTCGCAATCGACTTCTTCAGGAACAGCCTGTTTCCGGCCATGTGTTTCTTTTCCCCAACGACCAGCGAACCCCCGCTAGTCAGGCATTGGGCCGGGACGTTAGTCAGACCGGCGGCTTCGCGCAACGCCTTGCGGTGACGAGAGCGGTTTGAGGGTCTATGCCTCCCCGCGATGCTGCCGATCGAGAATGTCCTGCCCGCATTGAAAGCGGCGATGCTCGCTTCCCATGCGACGGTCCTGGTGGCCCCGCCGGGCGCGGGCAAGACCACGGCTGTTCCCTTGGCGCTGTTGGGCGAGCCCTGGGTCGGCGAGCGCAAAATCATCGTGCTGGAGCCCCGCCGGCTGGCCGCCCGAGCCGCCGCGTCCCGCATGGCCTCCACCCTGGGCGAGGCGGTTGGTGAAACTGTAGGCTTCCGCGTGCGGTTGCAGTCGAAGGTCTCGGCCCGCACCCGCATCGAGGTGGTGACCGAGGGCGTCTTCACCCGGATGATTCTCGACGACCCGGGTCTGGAGAGCGTCGCGGCCGTCCTGTTCGACGAATTCCACGAACGCAGCCTGGATGCAGACCTGGGCCTGGCCTTCGCCCGCGACGTCCAGGGCCTGCTGCGCGATGATCTGCGGCTGCTGGTGATGTCGGCCACCCTGGACGGCGCACGCGTCTCGTCATTGCTGGGTGACGCCCCGGTGATCGAGAGCCAGGGCCGGATGTTTCCGGTCGATACGCGCTATGTCGGCCGCGACGACCGTCTCCGCCTTGAGGAACGCGTCGGCAGGGCCGTCGAGCGGGCTCTGACCGAGGAAACGGGCAGTCTGCTGGTCTTCCTGCCGGGCCAGGGCGAGATCCGCCGGGTCGAGAGCTGGCTGGCCGAGCGCCTGCGCCGGCCTGAGGTCGATCTGGCGCCGCTGTATGGCGCGCTGGACCCGGCCGTGCAGGACCGCGCGATCGCCGCCGCTGCGACGGGGCGTCGCAAGGTGGTTCTGGCCACCTCGATCGCCGAGACCAGCCTGACCATCCAGGGCGTACGCGTGGTGATCGACTGCGGCCTGGCCCGCGTGCCGCGCTATGATCCCGCCAGCGGCATCACCCGGCTCGACACCGTCCGCGTGAGCCGCGCCGCCGCTGATCAGCGCCGGGGCCGGGCAGGGCGCACCGAGCCCGGCGTCTGCTACCGCCTTTGGGATGAGGCGGAGACCCGGTCGCTGCCCGACTTCGCCCGTCCGGAAATCCTTGAGGCCGACCTGTCGCGCCTGGCGCTCGATCTGGCCCGCTGGGGAGCCCGCGACGCCTCGGGCCTGTGTTTCATGGACCCGCCGCCGGTGGCTGCCTTCGCCGAAGCCCGCACGCTGCTGCAACGCCTTCAGGCTCTGGATACTCAGGGCGATCTCACCGCCCACGGCAAGGCCCTGGCCGAGATGCCCCTGCCGCCCCGGATCGCTCACATGGTCGTCCGCGCCGCCGCCTCCGGTCAGGCTAGGCGCGGAGCCGAGGTTGCCGCCCTGCTGACCGAGCAGGGGCTGGGTGGCCGGGAGGTCGACCTGCGCCGACGCCTGGAAAACCTGGGCCGCGACCGCTCGCCCCGGGCGAGGGACGCCCAGGCCCTGGCCGACCGCTGGGCGCGCGCGGCGGGCAAGCCTTCGGGCGCGACGCCGCTGGACGAGGGCCTGATGCTGGCCGAGGCCTATCCAGAGCGCGTGGCCCGGGCGCGCGGCAAGCCGGGCGAGTTCCAGCTGGCCGGCGGACGCGGCGTCTATATGGAGCCCACCGATCCCCTGGCGCGCGAGACCTGGCTGGCCGTGGGCGAACTGGGCGGCGGCGACAGCCGCGACCGCATCCTGCTGGCCGCCGCCGTTGACGAAGTTTCCCTGCGCGAGGCCTTTGCCGACCGCCTCACCGCCGAGGACCGTCTGGAGACCAGCCCCGGCGGTAAGGTCCGCGCCAAGCGGCTGCTGCGGCTGGGCAAGCTGGTGCTGGAGGAGCGGCTGATCGACAAGCCTGACCCGGCCCTGATCGCCAGCGCGCTACTCGACCAGGTTCGCTCTGAGGGGCTATCAGCGCTGCGGTTGGGCGATGGCGTCCAGGGCCTGCGCGACCGCGTCGCCTTTTTGCGCAGCCTGGATGGCGAGGTTTGGCCAGACCTGTCGGACGTCGCGCTTATGGAGCGCCTCAGCGAATGGCTGGAGCCGCTGCTGCACGGCCGCTCGTCACTGTCCGCGCTGGACGAGAACACACTGGACGGCGCGATCCGCTCGCTGATCCCCTGGGACGCCCAGCAGAAAATCGATGCGGCGCTGCCGGCCCGCTTCAAGGCCCCGACCGGCACGACCGTCGCCATCGACTATGCCGCCGAGGCCGGGCCGCGCATCGACATCCGCGTGCAGGAACTGTTTGGCCTGACCGAGCACCCCAGCATCGCCGGCGGCAAGATCCCGCTGGTGCTGTCGCTGCTCTCGCCCGGCCACAAGCCGATCCAGATCACGCGGGACCTGCCGGGCTTCTGGAAGGGCTCCTGGCGCGAGGTGAAAGTGGAGATGAAGGGGCGCTATCCCCGGCATGTGTGGCCGGATGATCCGGCTGCCGCAGCGCCGACGACTAGGGCGAAGCCTCGGGGGACCTAGAGCGGCGGGGCGTGGTCGTCTGACTTAGGTTCAGGCTTCAGGAGCCATTGGAAAGGCCACCAATCCGACTTACTGCGGCCACATCCTACGCATTCGCGGGGCATAGGTATCCAGGGAGCAACATATCCGCGTCCGTTGTCCCAAATGTGTTTTCCACAGCGGGGGCATCTGACGCTGTTGCCAAGCACTAGCCAAACGAACGGAAAGGCGAACCAGAGAATATAGCCGACTACACGCGTCTGATCGTATCCCGCCAAGGTCATGCCCACGAGAGCCACAAACATTATGCTCGCGAACATTCCGTAGAGCCAACGCATATGGTTGTCCTCCTAGCGCCTACCCCGTCACCGTGTAGATCATGATCCCCGTCGCCACTGACAGGTTCAGGCTGTCGGCCCGGCCGCGCATCGGGATCTTGACGTTGACGTCGCAGGCCGCCGCCAGTTCGGGCGGCAGGCCTTGCTGCTCATTGCCCATCAGGATCAGCGCTGGCTTCACATAGTCGGCGCTCTTGTGGTCGACGGTGGCGGTCAGCAGGGTGCCGACCACCGAGCCTGGCCAGTCTTCGCGCCAGGCCAGGAATTCCTGGATCGTGGCCTTGGCGATCTTGACCGCGAAGATCGAGCCCATGGTCGCCCGCACGCCCTCGACCGAATAGGGATCGACGCAGTCGCCCACCAGGATCACCCCGCCGCAGCCGGCCGCGTCGGCGGTGCGGATAACGGTGCCCAGGTTGCCGGGATCGCGCACAGCCTGCATCGCCACCCAACACGGCGCGCTTTGCGGCACGATGGCGTCCAGCGGCGTGAACACCTGCTTGAACACGCCAACTACGGCCTGGGGGTTGTCGCGGCGCGAGACCTTTTCGAGGATTTCCCGATTGACCTCAATGACTTCGCCGCCGGCCTTGAGGCAGGCCTGCGAGGCCTTCTGCAGCATCGGATGATCGGCGGCGTCGCGGCCATACATGATGATCTTGGGCGCGTGACCGCAGTCGATCGCCTCGATGACGATCTTCAGGCCCTCTGCCAGGAACAGGCCGCTCTCCTCGCGCTCCTTGCGCATGTGCAGGGCGCGGACGGCCTTGACGGTGTTGTTGGAGAGCGAGGTGACGGTTTTGGCCGGGCTGGGGGCGTTCATCTGGTTCACCCTTCTGAAGACCAGCGGGCGAAGAACGACAGGCCGATCTGGCGGTCGCCCTTTTCCTCGACCAGGGAGAGCTCGCCCCAATCGATGACGCCGCTGCGGCCATCCAGCACCTGGGCCAGCAGACCCGACATAGCCGCGCCAGAGACGCGCGCGGCATAGGCGTTCATCAACAGGAAAGAGGCGTCGTCGGACAGCAGTTGAGCGCAATTGCTTGTGAGCTCGGTCAAATCTTCGAACAGGCGCCAGACCTCGCCGTCCGCGCCGCGTCCGAACTTCGGCGGATCCAGGATGATGCCGTCATAGACATTGCCGCGCCGCACTTCGCGGGCGACGAACTTGCGGGCGTCCTCGACGATCCAGCGGATCGGCTTGTCGTCGAGCCCGGCGAAGGCGGCGTTCTCGCGGGCGAAGCCGACCGACTTCTTGGAGGCGTCCACATGGGTCACGGCCGCGCCGGCGGCGGCGCAGACCAGTGAAGCCACGCCGGTATAGCCGAACAGGTTCAGGATCTTGGGCTGGCGACCTGATGTCTTGGCGAAGGCGCGAACCCGTTCGTCCTGCCAGGCCCAGTTGGCGGCTTGCTCGGGAAAGAAGGCGAGGTGGCGGAAGGGCGTGAACTGGCCATGGAATTTCGCGTCGCCCCAGGCGAGCGGGAACTTCTCGATCGGCTTGCCCTTGAAGCGCCAGCGGCCGGCCTCGTCCTCGTCGGAGGGGTCGAAGATCGCATCGGCGTCCTCCCAGGCCATGGCCGGCAGGCGCGGCGACCAGAAGCATTGCGGCTCGGGGCGCACGACCGTGTAGGGGCCGTAGCGTTCCAGCTTCTTGCCATTGCCGCTGTCCAGCAGGGCGTAGTCGCTCCAGCCGGTGGTGCGCATCACGATGGGGGCGGGGGCGATCGTCGGGCTCATCGTCTCGCCCATACGCTTTCAGGGTGTTGGCCGTCCAGTGCGCGGCGTGTGAGAGGTCTTGTCCCAGTGATGGGGCGCAACGAAGAATTGCCATATCGCGCGGGGCGAGGCGAAGACCCACATCATCCAGTAACCCACCATGCCGAACAGATGCAGGAAGCGTGGGCGGTCGCCTGACCGCAGCACGCCAACCGCTGCGCAGACCGCCGAAGCCATCCAGCCGAACATGTAGAGCGTCAGGTCGGCGCCGGCGATCGACGGTTCGCCATCGGCCAGCCAGTTCACCGCCACGCCGACGCCGGCGATCAGCATGGCTGGAGCATGAAGGTTGGAGGCGGCGATGGGAACGCCAAGCGTCACGATTAGGGCCAGCAGGCTGCGAGGCTGCCTTCGGGTCTCGCCCCGGACATGAACGGCCAGGGTTTGCAGATGCCCCTTGATCCAGCGCGCCCGTTGCGGCCCCCACTGATCCAGCGAGGTGGGCGCGGTTTCCAGGGTGGGGCGCTCAATGACATCCAGCCTGTAGCCCGCCGAGGCCAGACGAAAGCCGATGTCGGCGTCTTCGGTGACATTATAGGCGTCCCAGCCACCGACCGCCTGCAAGGCCGAGCGCCTGAAATGGTTGCTGGTGCCGCCCAGCGGGAAGGGCAGACCCCAACGCGCATAGGCCGGCAGCAGCACCTGGAACAGCGCGGCATATTCCAGTCTGAACTGCTCGGCGATGAAGGCGAGATAGCGCGGCGTCTCGACCCGCAGGGGCGCCTGCAGACAGGCCAGATCAGCGGTGTCCGACGCGAACCGCGCCGCCGCCTCGCGCAGTTGCAGCGGATCAGGAGCATCTTCGGCGTCGTAGATGACAACAAGGGATCCCTTGGCCAGCGCCAGGGCGATATTGCAGGCTCGGGGCTTGGTGCGTGGCAAGCCCGGCGGGGCCACCAGCACCTGGATGAAGGAGGGCAGGTCCAGGACGTGAAAGGCCGAACGGGTCGCCAGATCGTCCGCCTCCAGAACGATCAGGGCCTGCAGCCGGTCCCGCGGGTAGTCCAGTCGGGCCAGATTGCCGACCAGTTCGCGGGCCACTTCCGCCTCGCGATACAGCGGCACGATGAGCGTGTAATGGGGCAGGGCTTGATCGGCCAGCGAGGGACAGTCTCGCTTGCGCGGGGGTGTCAGAATGGCGGCCAGCCGGATCACCGCGCCTGCCACGAAAACGCTGTAGAACAGACCGTAGAGCCCCCAGACCAGAAGGCCGGGCCACAGCACGCCGAGCGCCAAAAGCCCAAGCACCAAGACCACCGCTGTTGATCTTTGCCCCCTTCCAAAAGTGACATGGGCGCCTTCGGCGATCCGAGCGGCGGGCTGTGCGATATCGTCCGGGATAAAGGGGAAGGCCTTGACGGTCCCCTCGGGCGCCACACTCCGTTCTTCGCGCGCCATGTCGCCCCCCGGCCGGTTCGCTCGATCTTCGGGAGTCAATTAAATGAACACAACCAATGAGTGTCAAACAGAAAAACACGCGTTTCAGGTTTGATGCCGTGCCGCCTTGCGACGGCTGGGTGATTCCCGTTTAGTATCGGAAGTTGGGGAAACGCAGGGGACATGCCGGCCGTGACGCTTGTTTTGAAGAAGCCGCACAAGTCCGCCCGAAAGCCGAAAGGCGACGGGCACTTGCGTCGCGGCGAAATCCTTGCCGCCGCCGAGAAGATTTTCATCGCCGAGGGCTATGCCGGCGCGACCATCCGCAAGATCGCGGATGCGGTCGGGGTGTCGTCCACCGCGCTCTACATGCACTTTCGCGACAAGGATCAGATCCTGCTGGAGATCAGCGACGGCGCGATCGAGCGGCTCCTGAACCTCAATACCGACATCGGCGGTCGCGCCATCGACCCCGTTTCGCGAGTCCGGCTGATGCTGGAGGCCTATATGCGTTTCGCGCTGGAGAACCCCAACACCTATGAGCTGGTGTTCTGTGGTTCCGGGGCGAGCATTTCGGTGGAGAAGCAGGCCGGCACCCTGGAGCTGGGGGATCGCTGCTTCGAGAAGTTCAGCGAGCCCTTCCGCGAGATCGCCGCCGCCGGTCGCTTGCGGTCGGGTACGGCGCAGAGCGCCGCCGAAGTGCTGTGGGCGGGTTGCCATGGGCTGGTGTCGCTGCTGATCACCAAGCCGAACCGTACATGGTCTTCGTCCGAGCACTTGATGGGCGTCATGCTGGATGGGCTGCTGAACGGCCTGGTCACGGACTGATCCGTGTCGACCGTCCGTGTGCTTGGCGCTGTCGCGGTGGCGATGGCTTTCGCGCCGTCAGCCGTCGCCGCGAGCCCACGGGTGATGTCGCTGGATTCCTGCGCCGATCAATATGTTCTGGCCCTGGCTCCTCGGGAGGCGATCGTCGGCCTGTCGCATCGCGCCGGCGCGCCGGATTCATATATGCGCAAGGCTTCGGTCGGGCTGCCGCAGCGCCGCGCCACGGTCGAGAGCCTTGTCGCCGCGCGGCCGCAGGTCGTGGTCCGCCATTGGGGTGGCGACGCCCGGCTGGTCTCGGTGCTGGAGCGACGCGGCGTCCATACGGTCAGGATCGATGACGCCGCCGACTTCGACGGCGTCCGCGACAATGTCCGGCGCGTCGCCGTCGCTCTGGACAGCAAGGCGGCCGGCGAGGCGCTGATCGCGCGCATGGACGGCCAGCTCAAGGCCTCGGCCGGCGCCTGGCAGGGGCAAAGCGCCCTCTATCTGACGCCGGGCGGCTATACGGCGGGGAGCGGCACCCTGATCGACGCCATGCTGAAGGCCTCGGGCCTGTCGAACGCCAGTGCGGGACCCTTCTTTAGCCCCGTGCCGCTGGAAAGCCTGGTGATGACGCCGCCGCGCGCGGTGGTTCTGGGCTTTTTCGACCTGACCCGCGCGGGCTCCGACCGTTGGGGAGCCGGGCGTCACGCGGCGCTCAGGCGGGCGACGGAAAACCGCACGATCGCGTCTCTGTCTGGCGCGGTGGTGGGCTGTCCCGCCTGGTTCGCGGCCGATGGTGTGGCGCAGTTGGCTCAGGCGCGAGCCGTGCGATGAGCCTGCTCCGCCTCTGTCTTGGCATGGTCTGCCTGCTGGCGCTCGCCGCCGTCGCCGCTGTGCTGCTTGGCGAAACGCCTCTGGCGCTCGGCCAGTATGCTCAAGCTATCGCCCATCCAGGCTCGCCGCCCGGCGAGGTGCTGTGGACCATCCGGGCGCCGCGCGTCGCCATGGCGGCGCTGGTGGGCGCGGCTCTGGGCCTGGCGGGCGCGACGATGCAGGGTCTGCTGCGCAATCCTCTGGCTGACCCCGGCGTGCTGGGCGTCTCGGCGGTGTCGGGGCTGGGCGCGGCCTTGGCCATTGCCGGCGGACTGGCGGCGGTCCCGGGCGCCATCGAACTGGCCGCCTTGCTGGGCGCGCTGGTGGCCGGCGGGGCGGTGGTGGCCATCGCTGCCCGTCTTCGCGAACCTGAGGCCCTGATCCTGCTGGGCGTGGCTATCTCGGCCTTCGGCGGGGCCCTGACCGCTCTGGTATTCAACCTTGCGCCGTCGCCGGTCGCCATCGCCGAGGTCCTGGCCTGGCTGATGGGCTCGGTCGAGAACCGCGACTGGACCGACAGCCTGAGGGCGCTGGTCCCCATGGCGATCGGCGCCGCCCTGTGTCTGAAGGCGGGGCAGGGCCTGCGCATGCTGACCCTGGGCGAGGAGGCGGCCGCGATGTCGGGCCTGCCCATGTCGCGCCTGCGGGTCTATGCCGTGGCCGGCGCGGCGCTGCTGACCGGCGCCGCCGTGGCCGGAGCCGGGGTCATCGGCTTTGTCGGCCTGGCCGCGCCGCACATGGTGCGGGCGCTGGTGAAGGACGATCCGCGTCAGATCCTGTGGCCCTCTGCCCTGGCCGGCGCTCTGCTGCTGGTTCTGGCCGATCTGGCGGCGCGCGTGGCGCCGACCGATCAGGAACTGAAGCTGGGCGTCGTCACGGCCCTGTTCGGCGCGCCGGCCTTTGCCCTGCTGGCCTGGCGGGCGTCGCGGAGCTGGCGGGCATGACGGCGGCCTGGACCCTCAGCGGCGTCAGCGCGTTTCAGGGCGGCAAGCGGGTCTTGGACGCCGCCAGTCTGGTCGTCAGCCCCGGCGAAGTCGTCGGCGTGGTCGGCCCCAACGGCGCCGGCAAGACCAGCCTGTTGCGGGCGGGCCTTGGCCTGCTGCCCAGACAGGAAGGCGAGGTCTGGCTGGGCGATCAGCGTCTCGAGGCCCTGAGCGCCGAGGCCCGCGCCGCGCGCGTGGGTTACCTGCCCCAGGACCGCCGACTGGCCTGGAATCTCCCCGCCGAGCGCGTGGCCAGCCTGGGCGCGGTCGATCTGCCGGACGCTCAGGCCCTGGACGTGGCGCGTGAGCGACTGGCGCGGGTCGGAGCGGCCGATCTGGCGACGCGCGGCGTGCTCGACATGTCGGGTGGTGAGCGGGCCAGGGTCTTGCTGGCGCGGCTGCTGACCACGCGCGCGCCGCTGCTGGTGGCCGACGAGCCCATCGCGGGCCTGGACCCCGACGCTCAACTGCTGACCCTGGACCTGCTGCGCGCCGAGGCCGCTGCGGGCGCGGGGGTGGTGGTAACGTTGCACGACCTAAGCCTTGCCGCGCGCTGCTGCGACCGCCTGGTGGTGATCGACGGCGGACGTGTCGTGTCGGAGGGCGCGCCGGGCGTAGCCCTTGCGCCCGAGATCCTGGCGCGGGTGTTCAGGCTGGATGGCGCGCTGGTGGAAACGCCGGCGGGGCCCGTGCTGGCCGCCCGCCGGCTATAGGGTCAGGGCTGGGTCGAGGGCGCGTAGGCCTGGGCCACCGCCGGCGCATAGACATAGCCGCCGCGCTTGAGCTCCCGCGACAGGGTCAGGGGCGTGGTCCCGCCATTGAGGCGCGCGCGATAGACCATGGTCGTTTCCAGGGTCCGCATCACATAGTTGCGGGTTTCCGAGAACGGGATGCACTCGATGAAGTCGAGCGGGTCCGTCGTGGCGCCGCGCGGGTCGCCGCACTGGCTGACCCATGCGGCTGGGCGGCCCGGACCGGCGTTATAGGCGGCGGCGGCCATGATGTAGGAGCCGCTGAAGTTTTCGACCATGTCGCCCAGATAGGTCGAGCCCAGGCGCATGTTGTAAGTGGGGTCCGACAGGCGGTCGACCGAATGGCGCTCACCCAACTGGCGGGCCACGATGGCGGCGGTGGGCGGCATCAGCTGCATCATGCCGCGCGCGCCGACACCCGAGCGGGCGTTGGGGTCGAAATTGCTCTCCTGGCGAGAGATCGAATAAACGAAGGCGGTCTCGGCCGCGCCCGGACCCGGCGTGAAGTGATGGTCCAGAAGGGGATAGCCCCGCTCGGGCAGGATGAAGCCGCGCTGGGCGGCGGTGCGCACGGCGCGCATGCCCAGGTCCTGGTCGCCATAGCCGCGTGCGAAGTCGACCAGCAGGGCCGACTCCTCGGCGTTGGGCAGGTTGTCATCGATGAATAGCACTAGCGAGCGGAACTGATCCTTGGCCCCGATGTCGGCCAGCATCCGCGCGGCGCGCACCAGTTCGCGGCCGTGGAAGCGGGCGCGGTCGGCCTGGGTGACGACCGGGTCGCGCTCGAGCTTGAGCTCGGTCAGGCCCGCCTTCTCGGCCGACAGCTGGCCGTAGAAGGTGGTGATGTGGCGTGCGCCCTCGGAATAGAAGGCCTGGGCGGCGATAGGGTCGTTCTGGGCCTCTGCCGCGCGACCCTGCCAGTAGAGCGCCCGGCCCTTGGTGATCGGCGAGGCGCCAATCGCGGCGATGGCGGCGAAGTGGCGAGCGGCCGCGTCGGGCTGCCTGAGGCGGGCCAGGGCGATCCAGCCCGCATAGAATTCGGCTTCTGCGGCGTCAGCGCCGACGCTCAGGCCGGTATTGGCGGCGGCGGCATAGGCGCCCCCGCTGTCGCCGGTTTTCAGGGCCGAGACGACCAGCGCCCGGCGTTCCTTCCAGATCGCGGTGGCGGCTTCGTCGGTCGGCGGCGGCGAGGGGAAATTGCGAACCAGCTGCAGGGCAAAGCTGTCCAGGCCGCGACGACGCATATAGGCGGCGCGCTCGAACACTACGCCAGGAGAGGCCTGATCGTCGGGACCCAGGGTCTCGAACATCGAGGTAGCGCTGGCGGCGTTCTGGCGGAAGGCGATACGGACGCGGGCTGAGGCCTGCTGATCTGCGGGCAGCAGGTCGACCAGCTCGCGCGCCGCCGGGCCTTGCTGGCCATACAGCAGGATATCGGCGCGGCGGGCATAGTCGTCGGCGGTCAGCATCGTCCCGAAGCGGGCGGCCATGCTGCGCTGGGCGTCGGCTTCGAACACCCTGTCGCGCCAGGTGCGGCGGATAAGGTCAATGGCGTCCTGCTGGCGGCCGCTGGCCTGATAGGCCGAGGCCAGGGCCATGGCGCCCTCGGCGGTGGCGGGCTGGCCGCCGCCGAACCAGGCGATGATCTGGGCGGGGCTGAGGCCGGAGACCGACAGCTGCTTTTCGGCGGCGGTCTCGCGGCGACCCGCGCGGGGCCAGCCGGCCAGGTCGCGGCGGGCGGAATCGAGTTCGAAGAAGCTCATCGCCTCGGCCGAGCTGTCGACCAGGGCCCAGAGGGCGATCTTGCGGGCAATCGGGTCCTGCAGGCTGCTCATCGCCATACGGGCGCGAGAAACGTCGCCGCTCCGGGCGCCGGCCAGCGCCATGCGCAGGTTCTCGGCCTCGACGTCGGACACCGTTCCGGGAATGGCGGTCGGCGGGGTGGTGATCAGGGCCGGCGTCGATGACGGCTGGTAGGGGACCGGACCGGACGTCTGGGCGCCCGCGACGCTGCCGAGCAGCACCAGACCGGCGCTTCCGAACATGATCCGACGCAACACTGAAGCCAAAACCCGTTCTCCTTCACGCACCGTCGAATCGAGTCGACAGCCGCTTATGCGATCCATCAGGCCCGAAGACACCTAAGGAACGGTTTTTCTGAGGCCTCAAGGGCTTGACCCTTGGGGCTTGGCCCATCAAACCGCTGCCTGCTCCGACGCACCGGTTGCGGGACGGCGGGGCGGCGACATATTGTCCGCTCCCATCGTCTGGCCGCAACCTTCGCGGCGCCCTTCTCACGGCAAATTGCAAGTTATGGTCCATTCTCCGTTCAAGGGCGTTATTCCCGCCCTGATTACGCCCTTCCGAGACGGCGCCGTGGACGAAGCGGCCTTCGTGGCCCTCGTCGAGCGCCAGATCGCGGGCGGCGTGCACGGTGTCGTGCCCGTCGGCACCACCGGCGAAACCTCGACCCTGAGCCACGACGAGCACAAGCGGGTGGTCGAGCTGTGCGTGCAGACCGTCAAGGGCCGGGTTCCGGTGATCGCCGGCGCGGGCTCCAACTCGACCGACGAGGCCATCGAACTGGCCCAGCACGCCAAGGCGGTGGGCGCCGACGCGGCTTTGGTGGTGACGCCCTATTACAACCGCCCCAGCCAGGAAGGCCTGTATCGCCACTACGAGGCGATCAACAATGCCGTCCAGCTGCCGGTGCTGGTTTACAATGTCCCCAGCCGGGCCAGCGTCGACATCTCCAACGAGACCCTGGCGCGGCTGTCCAAGCTGCCCAACATCATCGGCGTCAAGGACGCCACCGGCGATCTGGTCCGCGCCAGCATGCAGCGCATCCTGTGCGGCCCTGACTGGGTGATGCTGTCGGGCGATGATCCCACGGCCCTGGGCTACATGGCCCATGGCGGCCATGGGGTGATCTCGGTGACCTGCAATGTCGCGCCCGAGGCTTGCTCGGCCTTCATCAACGCCTGCCTGAAGGGCGAATGGGAGACCGCGCTCTATGGTCAGGATCGCCTGATCAAGCTGCACAAGGCGCTGTTCCTGGATTCCTCGCCCGCGCCGACCAAGTTCGCCATCGCCCATCTGGGCCTTTGCGAGCCCGACGTTCGCCTGCCGATCGCGCCGTGCAATGAGGCCGTGAAGCCGGCGATCCTGGAGGCCATGCGCGAGGCGGGTCTGGTCTGATGACCAAGCCCATCGCGGAGAACCGGCGCGCCCGGTACGACTACTTCATCGAAGAGACCTTCGAGGCCGGCATCATGCTGACCGGCACCGAGGTCAAGTCGTTGCGGGTGGGCCGGGCCAATATCGCCGAAGCCTACGCCTCGGTGGAAGGGCGGACGATCAAGCTGATCAACGCTGACATCCCGCCCTATGGCCACGCCAACCGCTTCAATCACGAGCCGCGCCGGCACCGCACGCTGCTGCTGCACAAGAAGCAGGTCGAGAAGCTGATCGGCGCCGTCCAGCGCGATGGCCGCACCCTGATCCCGCTCAAGCTCTACTGGAACGAAAAGGGCCTGGCCAAGCTGGAGATCGGCCTGGCCAAGGGCAAGAAGACCCACGACAAGCGCGAGACCGAGGCCGCCCGCGACTGGCAGCGGGACAAGGCGCGGCTGATGAAGGGCGACCGCGGGGACTGAGCCCGAGGACGGGTCTAGGCCGGCGTCCTCAGGGCGCTGACGGCGCCAAAGAAGGTGTTGGCGCTCAGGGGCTTGGTGATGAATATGTCCGCCCCCGCGTCCATCCCAGCCGCCCTGTGTTCGGGTAGGGCGTTGGCGGTGATCATGATGATCGGCGTCGGCGAACGACTACGGTCGATTTCGTAGCGCCGTATCCTGCGGATCGCCGTCAGGCCGTCCATCACGGGCATCTGCATGTCCATCAGGATCAGGTCGAACTCCTGGGACTCAAAGGCTTCGCACGCTTCAAGCCCGTTTTCGGTGGACAGCACGTTCATGCCCAACTCGCTCAGCAGAGTCTCGATCACCAGGCGATTGATCGGATGGTCCTCACTGACCAGGACGCGGGTGGCCGTGTGCGCCTCGGCGATGTTGGCGTCGGGCGTCACATCGTGCGCGACGATCTGAGAAGGACGCGCGTCCGTTTCAGGAAGCGGCATGTCGAGCCTGAAGACCGCACCGTCGCCCGGTCGCCCTTCGGCGGTCAGCCGACCCCCCATCATCTCCGCAAGTTCGCGGGATATGGCCAAGCCAAGCCCCGTCCCGCCGAAGCGGCGCGTGACGCTGCCGTCGGCCTGCTGGAAGCGCTTGAAGATGGCGTCTTGCTGTGAGGGTTCGAAACCCACGCCCGTGTCCTGCACGGTAAAGCGCCAGCCGCCGGCCGGGTCGTCGGAGGCGGCGCGCACCGACAGCCGGATGTGGCCTTGCTCGGTGAACTTGATCGCGTTTGACAACAGGTTGGTCAGAACCTGGGCCAAGCGGACAGCGTCGCCCATGACCCAGACCTCCGCTGCAGGATCGAGGTCCAGCTGAAGCTCAAGGCCCTTTTCCCGCGCTCGCGGGGCCATGATGTCGGCGATCGACTTGACCGCCCCGCTCAACAGGAAAGGCTCTGGCTCCAGTGACAGACCTTTTGCGTCGATGCGGGCCAGGTCGAGAATATCCGCCAACAATCGGCTCAGCATCTGCCCGGACTTGTGGATCGTGTCGGCCATCTCGCGCTGGCTCGCCGTCAGCGCAGTCTTGGCCAGGGCTTCGGACAGGGCGTTCACGCCGTTCAAGGGCGTCCGGAGTTCGTGGCTCATATTGGCCAGGAATTCGGCCTGCGCATGGTGATTTTCGAGGAGGCTGCGGGCTGCGCGCCTGGTGCTGTAGGACATCAGAGCGGCGAGGGCAGCCAGAACGATCACCACGCCGCTGATCATCCAGAGCGACTGCTTCAGAAGATCGGCGCCAGGCCGTTCTGGGCGCCATACAAGGGCGACGGGTGTGGCGCCCGGGTACGAGGCGAAGGTCGTGCTGGCCTCGTCGGGTCCGACCTTCCCGCCCCCCGGTTCGAACCGAAACTGCGCGAGCTTGTAGCGCTGCGCCAGCAAGTCCATTCGGGGCCGCGTGAGGAAGTCGCCGCCGATCACGATGGCGGCCTTGGCCTTGGCGGGCTTGGCCTTGCCAAAATCAGGCTGCACCAGGCTTGCGATCCACAAGTAGGGCCGACCATCGCGCATCTCGACCTGAGATGTGACGATGGCCTTCTGGGGCCTGTTGTCCGCCATCACCGCGCCGCCTGGAGTCGCCCTGCGCGCCGCCTCCTGTTGACGGATCTCGGCAATGATCGGCTCGGCCCGATGTCTGAGCTCGGCAAGGTCGTCCGCAGACAGGGGCGCTGTGTGGCCACTGCCCCATACCGCCTTGTCATCGCTGTCTACCAAGACAAAGTTCCAGGGGCCGATGCTCTGCTGGAGGTAGGTCGCGATTTGGTCGTTGGCCCAGGTGGCGTTGAGCCTGTTGTCCAGATTCAGAACCGCATCATCCCAGACCGTCTGCGCGATCAGCGCATTCAAGGTCTGCTGAGCCTCAGCCTGGATGCCTTGGCGAACGAGGAATTCCTCATGGCGGCGAACCCGCAGGTCGACCTGACGGGCTCCCAGCACGAGGCTGACGGCCAGCAGGACGATCGCCGTCATCGCCAGCACTGTCAGCGGCCAAACCTGAAGAGGTCTGGAAGAGGTACGCTTCATGGCCATCCTTTCGGCCGCGAACGGCCGACCACACAGCGCTTTGGCGCATGCGTGTGGAAAGATAGTCAGTTTTGCCGAGTCCAGACCAGTTCGAAGGCCTCAAAATGAGGGCGTTAACAGAGCCCTGGTCTCGGCCCGGATCGCCAGCGTCGCAGGGGTTTAGAGGGCGCGACCTATCCGGTGGTCAGGGCCAGCATCGCGAAGGTCGCCAGCCCGTGCTCGCCCATTTGGTCGCCGGCGACGTGCGGCGCGGCGGCTGCCTGGCGGCCTCAGGCGTGCAGGGATGCAGACTGCCTGACGCAAGCGCGCACGCCCGCGTCGAACAGCGCGTCGCAGATCGCCAGGGCGTTCTTGTAGGCGGCTTCAACGTCTTCAAACCGGCCCATGGTGCGGCCTTCTTTCGAGACCACCCAGCCGGTGGACGCCTCGATCACTTCGATCCGTTGGTAGGCTTTGGCGTCTTCGCTGATGGTATCGCACCGCATGGAGGCACTCGATCTTACTGTAAATGGGGCGCCAATCCCTGAGCTTGTCCAAGATTTGCATGGTAGCGTTAACGCCAGTCGCCCAGCGACAAAAGTCAAACACTGTAAATTCGCGCGAACCTCTACCGGATTGGGGTTCCGGAGAGACTGTTCAGCCGTTGGTCAGGGCCAGCATTGCGAAGGTCGCCAGCCAGTGCTCGCCCATATAGTCGCCGGCCACGTGCGGTACGGCGGCCGCCAGGTGGGCCATGGCGGCGTTGATGACCAGCGGCTTGGCGGGGTCGAGCTCCGGCAAGGCCCCGGCCAGGGTGCGCCAGCACCAGGCGCGCGACAGGTTCAGGCCATCGAGATGGGCGATCTTGCCGTCGGTGCGATCGCTGACCCGGGCCGGCGTGAACAGGGTCGCGGGCTGCCTGGCGGCCAGGTCGGGCAGGAAGCGCACGAACCAGATCTCGAAGGTTTCGCGCGGCAGCAGCCGGCGCATGGCCTCGGCCTCGATCAGGGCCGGCGAGAGAAAATCATCGCCTGAGGGCTCCCAGGCCTGACAGGCGGCGTCCTGGCCGTACCAGATTATCGCCTTGGTCGTCAGGAGCTGGCGGAAGACGGTGTTGCCCGTCATGTCGGCATATTCCGAGGCCAGGACCAGGGCGAAGGCCGTGTTGGTGTGAACGCCCGCGCGGACCGGATAGTCGGCCAGCGGCAGGAAGGCCTCGAACCGCTCCACGAACATCCTGGCCAGCGGCGCATGGCGGGCGGCCCAGGGACGGTCACCGTGCCGCATCAGTTCGGCCTGCAGCATCAGACTCCAGGCCCAGCCATAGGGCCGCTCGAAGCCCCGGCTTTCGGGGCGGGCCAGATAGGCGATCTCGGCGGCGACCTTCTCCTCGGTGAAGGCGTCGTCGAACAGGGCGATGATCGTCTCGGCCTCGGCTATTTCGGGGCGCGCGCGCAGCAGGGTGGCCAAGAGCCAGTAGCCGTGGACGCAGGAGTGCCAGTCGAAACTGCCAAAGAAGATCGGGTGCAGGTCGCGGGGCGTGCGGGCGTCGGCGTCGCCGGCCAGCACATGGTCCAGCTTGTTGGGATATTCGCGCGCGATGTGGCCCAGGGCGATCTTCGCAAACCGCGACGCCGTGGATTGGGCAAGGCTTGGGCGGGCCGGACTGGGGCGGCTAGACCCTGAAGGCGAGGACATTCATCAGGACCATGTTGATGACCAGCATAAGGACGGCGGTCGGCGCCTGGGCGCGGATCACGCCGTACCGGTCCTTCAATTGCAACAGGGCCGCCGGCACAAGGTTGAAGTTGGCGGCCAGCGGCGTCAGCAGGGTGCCACAGAAGCCCGACAGCATGCCGATGGCGCAGACCACGGCCGGGTCACCGCCGAACCGGCCGATCACCAGGGGCAGGGCGATGCCGGCGGTCATGACCGGAAAGGCCGCAAAGGCGTTGCCCATCAGGATGGTGAAGCCAGCCATGCCAAGGCAATAGGCGGCGACGACGGCGAAGCGGCTGTCGACCGGCGTCCAGGCCACGGCCAGTTCGCCGATGGTCTGGCCTACGCCGGCCAGGGCGAACACCGCGCCCAGCGCCGCCAGCATCTGCGGCAGCAGCGCCGCCCAGCCCACCAGATCCATCAGACGGCGACCTTCCTGCAGGGGCGAGGAGGGCGGCTGCTTGAAGAGGGCCTGGGCCAGGATGGCGGCCACGATCGCGGCCAGGGCCAGCGAAATCAGGGTTGCGTGCTTGGCCTCGACCAGCGGCGCGCCGTTCAGGGTCATGGCCTTGAAGGCGAACGTGCCGATCAGGGTGATCAGCGGGATGACAAGCGCCGGCAGGAAAAGTCGGGCGCCCAGCTTTTCGGCCAGGGCCTGGCGCTCTTCCGGCGTCGTGGTGGTCGGCGCGCCGACGCCCAGTTGACCCGTTCCCGCCAGCAGCGCCAGCCCCAGCACCAGGAACCCGTTGCCCAGGTCGCCCAGATAATCGCCCAGCAGAAAGCTGACCGAGACCAGGGCCCAGAACGCGGCATTGCCCCAGCGCCTGGCGTTTGTCCTGTCGCCGGCGCTCAGCAGGGCGAAGGCGGCGAACATGGCGCCGGCGACCAGATAGACCAGCGGCAGGCCGATCATGCGTCAGCTCCTGTCCTGGTCGCCCCGAGCTTGCGGTCAAACAGCAACAGCCGCGCGCCATGCACCAGGAAGGCGGCGATGGCCGTGGGAATGGCCCAGACCGACAGGTGCAGCGGCTCGACCGTGATGCCGCTCTGATCCAGGAAGCCGACGATCAGCAGGATCGATCCTATGGCCATGAAGATGTCCTCGCCAAAGAACAGTCCGATATTGTCGGTGGCGGCGCTCATGGCCTTGATGCGCTCGCGAGACGGCTCGTCGACAGGACCAGCATTTTCGGCGGCGGCTTCCGCCATTGGCGCGACCAGGGGGCGGACGGTCTGGGCATGGCCGGCGACATGGGTCAGGCCCAGGGCGGCGGTGATCTGGCGCAGGGCCAGATAGGTCAGCAGAAGCTTGCCGGCGCTGGCCCCCTTCAGGCCCTGGATCGTCATGCGGGCGCGCTCCTGCAGGCCAGACCGCTCCAGCACGCCGATGGCCGGCAGGACCAGCCAGGCGATGCTGACATAGCGGTTGGTGTTGAAGGCCTTGCCGAAGGCGGCCAGCACCTCGAGCGGGCCGAGACCCGAGGCCAGTCCGGCGGTCAGAGCGGCGGCGACGACCACCAGCAGCGGGTTGAAGCGCAGGGCGAAGCCCACGACGATCACCGCCACGCCCAGAAGGGTCAGCATGTTTGAAAGGTCTCCCGCCCGACGATTCCCCGCAGACCGTCTTCCTGCTGACCGTCGGGCGTGCGGAGACGGCTGGCAAGTCCTGGCTTCCGTGAAGACGCGTACTTGACGCTGGGCGTCCCCGGCGCGACCTTCAACTCAACAATGATAACCTAGGGAGGCCTCCCATGGCCGACGGAGCCACGTCCATCAGCACGTCCCTCAGGGGCAAGGTCAGCGACGCCGAGTGGCAGGCGCGCGTCGATCTGGCCGCTCTGTATCGGCTTGTCGCCGTGCACGGCTGGGACGACATGATCTTTACGCACATCTCGGCCCGCATTCCGGGGCCGGAGCATCACTTCCTGATCAACCCCTATGGCGTGTTCTTCGGCGAGATGACCGCCTCGGCGCTGGTCAAGGTCGATCTGGACGGCAACGTCATCGACAAGACCTCGTACTTCATCAATCCGGCGGGCTTCACCATCCACTCGGCCGTCCACGCGGCCCGCGAAGACGCCCACTACGTCATGCACCTGCATACCGATCAGGGCGTCGCGGTCTCGACCCACAAGGAAGGTCTGCTGCCGCTGGCGCAACAGGCGCTTATCGTCTTGCCTCAACTCGCCTATCACGACTATGAAGGTATTGCGCTCAATCTTGACGAGCGGGAGCGGCTGGTGGCCGATCTCGGCGACAAGAAGCTGATGATGCTTCGGAACCACGGCACCTTGTCGGCGGGTTCGACCGCAGCCGAGTGCTGGATGGGGATGTTCTTCCTGGAGCGCGCGTGCAGTCAGCAGGTGATGGCCCTCTCGGCCGGACGCGACAACGTCCTGATGGCGCCGGAGCACGCTCAGGCCGAGGTGCGCAGCCAGACGGGCGGCGGGCTCGGCATGATCGCGGGCCTGGCCTGGCCGGGTTGCCTGCGCAAGCTGGATCGGGAGTCGCCCGGCTACGCCGACTGACAATCCGTTATCGACGAAGCTCAGCCGCCGTGATCCTGGCGATCACGGCGGCTTTTCTTTGCCTGACAGGTGGCGAAGCCATGGCCGGGGCATGGCCGATGTCGAAAGGTCAGACCCAGGTGATCGCCAAGGTCGAACGGCAATCGGCCGACCAGGTCTTCGACGCCGATGGCGCGGTGCGCGATCTGGGGCGGCGCGAGGACGAGACGGCCTCGGTGTTCATCGAGCATGGCGTGACCGATCGCCTGACCTTGCAGGCCAAGGCCGGGCTGACGCGGGGCCGCGACCCGTTCGTGCGCTATGAAGGCCGCAGTCCGGTCGAGCTGGGGTTGCGTTACGCGGTGCTCAAGCGACCCCGAACCGTCGCGGCGATCTATGTTGGCGCGGCCGAGCCTGGCGTCGGCCGCAACGCCGGCTATGCGGCGCCGGGGCAGGGCGAGGTGGATCTGGAGGCGCGGCTGCTTCTGGGACGCTCTGTGACGACCCGCAGGGGAGAAATCTTTTCGGATCTGCAACTGGCCCGTTTGCGGCGATCAGGCCTGGCCGACGAGACCCGGATGGACGCGACCCTGGGCTTTCGGCCAACGCGCAACTGGCTGGTGATGGCCCAGACCTTTGCCGGCGAGGCGGACGCAAAGCCCCGGAAATCCAGCTGGGTAAAGGCCGAACTTTCGGTTGTTCGCGGCTTTGGCGCCTGGAGCGTGCAGGCTGGCTGGCGGCAAACCCTCGCGGGTCGAGAGATTGCACGGGATCGTGGCGTTGTGCTGGGGATCTGGCGCGGATTCTGAGTGTTGCAGGACTGAAATGGTCCGTCATCCTGCTGTCACTGGACGTGGGTTTAGGGGGACGGCATATGTCCCCGCACCTTGTCGCCGCCGCCGACTCTGTTCGGCGCCTGGAGTCCGTTCCTTGATCCGCAGGCACTTCTTCCTTTTGGCGGCGCTGGCCGCCGTGGTTCTCATGCTCGTTGTCGGGGGCATGAAGCTGGCGTTCGGGCAAAAGGCGGCTGGCCAGGGTGGTCCTGGCGGCGGACGGGCCACGACTGTCTCCCAGACTGTCGTGTCGTCCAGGCCCTTCACCGACCGCATCGAGGTCCTTGGCGTGGCCAAAGGACTGCAGTCGGTGACGATCACTTCCAATACCGCCGAAATGATCACGGCCGTGCACTTTGTCGATGGCCAGGCCGTATCGCGCGGCCAGGTGCTGGTTGATCTGAAGTCGGCCAGCGAGGACGCGGGCATCGCCGAGGCCAAGGTGCGCCTGGCCCAGGCCGAGCGCGACTATCAGCGCTGGAAGACCCTGGCCGATCGCGGCGTCGCGCCGCGCGCCACCGCCGAGCAGTATCTGGCCGCCGTCGAGACGGCCCGCGCCGGTGTCGCCTCGGCTCAGGCCCAGAAGCTGGACCGCGTGATCCGTGCGCCGTTCTCGGGTCGCGTCGGCATTTCGGATGTCGCGCCCGGCACCCTGATCAGCCCCGGCACGGCCATTGTCAGCCTGGACGATGTTTCGGTGATCCGCGTCGATTTCTCGGTGCCTGACCGCTATCTGGCCACCCTGCGCCAAGGCCTGCCGATCTCGGCGCGGCCTGACGCCCTGCCGGGTGAGACCTTCCAGGGCCGTATCGCCCAGATCGACACGCGGATCGATCCCACCACCCGCGCCGTAAAGGCCCGCGCCGAGTTCCCCAATCCGGGCGGTCGCCTGAAGCCGGGCATGCTGGTCAAGGTGTCCATCGACCAAGGCCTGCGCACCGCGCCCGCCGTGCCCGAGGCCGCCGTTCAGTTCGAAGGCACCCAGGCTTCGGTGTTCCTGATCGTCAAGGGCCCCAAGGGCCAGGTGGCGCGTCGCACCAATGTCGAGACCGGTCTGGCCTCCGGCGGTTTCGTCGAGATCAGCTCGGGCGTGAAGCCGGGCGACAAGATCGTGGCCGATGGCCTCAATCGCGTACAGGACGGCGCGTCGATCGGCGGCGGTCAAGGTGGCAAGAAACCCGGCGCCGGCGCCGGCGACGCTGGTCGCAAGGCGAACTGATGATCTCGGATCTTTCCGTCCGCCGCCCGGTCTTCGCCGCCGTTGCGGCGATCCTCCTCTGCGTCATCGGCCTGGCCGCCTTCACGGGTCTGCCGATCCGCGAACTGCCCAATGTCGATCCGCCGGTCGTGTCGGTCTCGACCGCCTATCGCGGCGCCTCGGCTGAAGTGATCGAGGAGCGCATCACCCAGGTGATCGAGCGCCAGGTCTCGGGCATTCAGGGCATCGACCGGGTCAATTCGTCGTCGCGCGACGGCCGTTCGCAGATCAGCATCACCTTCACGCTCGACCGCGATCTGGACGACGCCGCCAACGACGTGCGCGACGCCGTCAGCCGGGTGTCGGCCAACCTGCCCGACCAGGCCGATCCGCCGCAGATCGCCAAGGCCACGGCCGACAGCTCGCCGATCATCATTCTGAACCTGACCTCGACCAGCCTGTCGCCGCTGGAGCTGGCCGACTATGCCGACCGCTATCTGGTCGAGCGGATGTCGACCGTGCCCGGCGTGGCCCAGGCCGGCCTGAACGGCCAGCTCTACGCCATGCGCATCTGGCTCAATCCCGACGCCATGGCCGCCCGCGGCGTGACCGTCGACGACGTCGAGAACGCCCTCAACAGCCAGAACGTCGAACTGCCCGCCGGGTCGCTGGAGAGCGACAGCAAGGACTTCACCATCCGGGTGACCCGCAGTTATTCCAAGCCTGAGGACTTCGTCAAACTGCCGCTTCGGGCGGCCAACGCCAGTGGTTTCGTCGTCAGGCTTGGCGACGTGGCGCGGGTGGAAGAGGGCTCCAACGAGCGCCGGAAGATCTTCCGCGGCAACACGGTCAACCAGGTCGGCATCTTCCTGACCCGCCAGTCGCAGGCCAATGACGTCGCCATCTCCAAGGTGGTCGACGCCGAGATCGCGGAGATCAACAAGACGCTGCCCCCTGGCACGCAACTCATCAAGGCCGTCGACAACTCGGTCTTCACCGCCGAGGCGATCCACGAGGTGTGGGTCACCATGGGCATCTCGATCGGCCTGGTGGCCCTGGTCAATCTGCTGTTCCTGGGCAGTTGGCGGGCGGCGCTGATCCCGTCGATCATCGCGCCGATCTGCATTCTGTCGACCTTCATCGTCCTGGCGCCGCTGGGCTTTTCGCTCAATCTGCTGACCCTGCTGGCTCTGGTGCTGGCCGTCGGCCTTGTGGTCGATGACGCCATCGTCGTGGTCGAGAACATCCAGCGCCGCGTTGACGAGGGTGAGCCCGCGCCCGTCGCCGCCCTGCGCGGCACGCGCCAGGTGTTTTTCGCGGTGGTCGCCACCACCGTCGTGCTGATCTCGGTCTTCGCGCCGCTGATGTTCCTGCCCGGCTATACGGGCCGCCTGTTCGTCGAGCTGGCCGTGGCCATCGCGGCGGCCGTGGCGTTCTCGGCCCTGCTGGCCTTCACCCTGTCGCCGATGCTGGCCTCCAAGCTGCTGCGTCCGGCGGGTACCGGCGGTTGGCTGGCCCGCAAGGTCGACTGGGCGATGGACAGGCTGAAGGACAGCTATCGCCACTCGCTGGAAGGTCTTCTGGCCGCCCGCGCCGCCAGCTGGGCGACCGGCGCCGTGGTCATCATTCTGGCGGCGGCCGCCGGCGGCCTCTTCGTGATGCTGCCCAAGGAAATGGTGCCAGCCGAGGATCGCGGCCGCGTCGATATCAACATCAACGGCCCAGAGGGCGCGGGCTTCGACTACACCGTCAAGGCCGCCAACGAGGTCGAGCGCCAGCTTGAAAAGTACCGCGCCGACGGCGTCGCCGACCGGACCATCATCTCGGTCCCGCGCTTTGGCCAGAGCCAGTTCAACACCGGCAATGGCGTGTTGGTGCTCAAGGACTGGGGCGAGCGCGACAAGACGGCTGACGAGGTCGCCGCCGAACTCAACAAGACCCTGAGCAAGATCACCGGCGTGCGCGCCGTGGCCAGCGTGCGCGGCGCCTTCCAGCGCGGCGGCGGCGGTGGCGGCGGGACGAACGTCGACCTGATCGCGGTCGGCAACGACTATGTGGAGCTGGCCAACTGGCTCAAGCCCATGCTGGAGGCTGCTCAGGACAATCCGGGCCTGTCGCGTCCGCGCATCGACTACGAGCCGACCTCGCCGCGACTGTCGGTGCAGATCGACCGCGACAAGGCCGCCAGCCTGGGCATCTCGGCCCAGTCCATCGGCCGGGCGCTGGAGACCATGTTCGGCTCGCGGCGCGCCACGACCTACATCAAGAACGGCCAGGAATACGACGTCATCCTGCAGTCCACCCTGGAGCAGCGCCGCAGCGTCGCCGACCTGGACCAGCTGCAGGTGCGCACCCAGTCGGGAACCCTGGTGCCGCTGTCGACCGTGGTCACCACCCAGCTTCGCGGTGACACGCCCGACCGCCCACGCGTCGACCGCCTGCGCTCCGTCACTCTGACTGCGCAGCTGGCGCCGGGCTATACCGTCGAAGACGCGGTGAAGTTCCTGCAGGAGGAGGCCGCTTCCCGGCCAACGCCTGGAGTCAGCGTCAAGTGGGGCGGCCAGGCCAAGGACTATCTGGAAGCCTCCGGCGCTGTCGGCGTCGCCTTCGGTCTTGCCCTGTTGCTGGTCTTCCTGGTGCTGGCCGCGCAGTTCGAAAGCTGGATCCACCCGGCGGTCATCATGATGACCGTGCCGCTGGCGGTGCTGGGCGGGCTGTTTGGCCTGCTGATGACCGGCTCGACCGTCAACACCTACAGCCAGATCGGCCTGATTATCCTGGTCGGCATCGCGGCCAAGAACGGCATTCTGATCGTCGAGTTCGCCAACCAGCTGCGCGACGAGGGCCTGAAAGTGAAGGAGGCGGTGATCGAAGCCGCCGTCCTGCGCCTGAGGCCGATCATCATGACCTCGATCGCCACCGCCATGGGCGCCCTGCCGCTGGTGCTGTGGACCGGCGCTGGCGCCGGCAGCCGCCAGACGATCGGCGCCGTGATCTTCATGGGCGCGATCTTCGCCACCCTGCTGACCCTGTTCGTGGTGCCGGTGTTCTACAACCTGCTGGCTCGCTTCACGAAGTCTCCGGAGTGGACGGCGCGGCAGATCGAGGACTATGAAGCCCGGGAACAAAGCGGTGAGGGGCAATCCTCACCGGCATAAACCGGTGAGGAAGCATGCCTGACGGCTCAATGACCGCGAAGCGGCAGGAGATTGCGCTCCTTCGCCGCATCGAGGAACGCATTCTCTGGCTGGCTTCGTGGACGATCCACAACGCCAACCACCTGCGCGAGAGCCGCGACGGCCTGAAGGTCGGCGGACATCAGGCCTCTTGCGCTTCGGTGACCACCCTGATGACGGCGCTGTACATGAAGGCGCTGCGGCCGCAGGACCGGGTGGCGGTCAAGCCGCATGCCAGCCCGGTGTTCCACGCCATCCAGCACCTGTTTGGCCGCCAGAGCCTGGACAACCTCAAGCGTTTCCGTTCGCTGGGCGGCGCGCAGTCCTATCCATCGCGCACCAAGGATGTCGACGATGTCGACTTCTCCACCGGCTCGGTGGGTCTGGGCGTGGCCATGACCGCCTTTGCCTCGCTGGCCCAGGACTATCTGGCGGCGCGCGGGGCGGTGAAGCCCGAGGCCATGGGCCGCATGATCTCGCTGCTGGGCGACGCCGAGCTGGATGAGGGCAACATCTACGAGGCCCTCATCGAGGCCTGCAAGCACGACGTCCGCAACACCTGGTGGATCGTCGACTACAATCGCCAGAGCCTGGACGCGACCACCCAGGACCGGATGTTCACCCGCTATGGCGAGATCTTCGAGGCCGCAGGCTGGACGGTCGAGACGCTGAAATGGTCCCGGCGCCAGCGCGATGCCTTTTCCAGGCCGGGCGGCGAGGCGCTGCGCACCTGGATCGAGACGGCTCCCAACGACCTCTATTCGGCCCTGACCTATCAGGGCGGCGCAGCCTGGCGCGAGCGCTTGAACGCTGACCTGGCCGACCATGCCGACACCCTGGCCCTGATCGCGTCCTACAAGGATATCGATCTTGCCGAGTTGATGACCGAGCTGGGCGGCCATTGCCTGGAGACGCTGCTGGAGGCCTTCGAGCGCGCCAGCCACGACGACGCCCCGCGCTTTTTCATCGCCTATACCGTCAAGGGCCTGCGCCTGCCGTTCCAGGGCCACAAGGACAACCATTCGGGCCTGATGACCCCGACCCAGATCGCAGAGCTTCGCCAGCGGCTGGGCGTGGTGGAGGGCGAGGAGTGGGATCCGCTGTCGGGCCTGTCCAGCGCCGAGCGTACGGCCCTCAAGGGCCTGATCGCCCGCGCGCCCTTCGCCGCCGACGTCCAGCGTCAGCACGTGGCGCCGGCCATCCCGACACCCAGCGCCGACGAACTGCTGGAAGCCGTCGCCGGAGGTGGCGAACAATCCACCCAGGCGGCGTTCGGCAAGGTGATGTTCGAGATTTCGCGCCGCAGCGACGAGTTCTCGGGCCGGGTGGTGACCACCTCGCCCGATGTCACTGTCTCGACCAATCTGGGCGGGTTCGTCAACCGACGCGGCGTCTTCCATCGCCGCGCGCACGAGGACGTCTTCAAGCGCCGGCGCATCCCTTCGGCCCAGGTGTGGTCGATGGTCGAGACGGGGCAGCACATTGAGCTGGGCATTGCCGAGAACAACCTGTTCATCGTCCTGGCGGCTCTGGGCCTGACCGCGCCGCTGTTTGGCGAACGGCTGTTCCCGGTCGGCACGCTGTATGATCCGTTTATCGCGCGCGGTCTCGATGCGCTGAACTATGCCTGCTACCAGGACGCCCGTTTTCTGCTGGTCGCCACCCCCAGCGGCCTGACCCTGGCGCCGGAGGGCGGCGCGCACCAGTCGATCAACGGGCCGGTGATCGGCATGGCCCAGCCGGGGCTGGACACCTACGAGCCGGCCTATGCCGACGAGACGGCCGTCCTGATGGCCCGCGCCTTTGAACGCATTCAGGACCCCGACGGCGCCTCGACCTATCTGCGGCTGTCGACCCGGGTGATCGCCCAGCCCGAGCGGGCGGATGACGCCTGGCGGCAGGGAACGATCGACGGCGCCTACTGGCTGAGGCCGCCTGCGCCCGGCGCGCGGCTGGCCCTGGTCTTCAGCGGCGCCCTGGCGCCCGAGGCCCTGGCGGCGTTCGAGGCCCTGTCGGAAGACATGCCCGAGGCCGGCCTGCTGGCCGTGACCTCGGCCGACGTCCTGCACCGCGACTGGACGCGCGGCGGACGTGCGCGCTGGACGGGGGAGGGCGCCCAGAACACGCCGGGGGCCTCGACCATCGAGACCCTGCTGTCGACGCTGGATCGCGACGCCGGCCTGGTCACCCTGACGGACGGATCACCCCTGGCGCTGTCGTGGCTGGGTTCAGTGCGCGGTCAGCGGGTGCGGGCGCTGGGGCTGGAGACCTTCGGCCAGTCGGGTGATCTGCCCGACCTGTATGCCAGGTATCGCCTGGACGCGGACGCCGTGCTCGACGCCTGCGCGGACCTGCTGGCCTAAAGGCCGTCCAGGATCGTCATGCGCCGGATCAGGCCGTCGGCGAAGTCGTAGGCCAGCACCGCGCGCGTGTCGGACCACAGCTGGCCGTCGCGGCTTCGGACCGCGTACTGGATGTCGAGCACGATCCTGGCCGGCGGCTCTTCGCGGACGGTCACCTGGCGGGCGTCCAGCTGCATCAGGTCGAACTGCCGGGCAAAGTAGTCGACAACAGCCGCGCGGCCCTGCAGGACCCCGCCTTCCAGGCTGTTTGGCCACGCGGCGTCTGCATGCAGTAACGCCCCCAGCGCCAGGGGATTTCGCGCATTGTAGGCTTCATAGGCCTTGGCCAGCAGGGATCGCTCGTGGCGCATCTCAGAGTCCGGCCGTCGAATTGACGACCATTTCGCTGATCCTGCCCGCGCGCAGGCGGTAGGTCGCCTGGATCTGGCCTTCCCCCCAAGGCCCGCCTTGTGCGCCGCGCACCTGCACGTGCAGACAGGCCTCGACCCGGCCATCGGGCATCTGGCGGGTAGAGAGCAGCGACAGGCTGACATGGATCAGCGCGAACTGGCGCAGATAGTAGGCCCGGATCTGGTCATGTCCCACCAGGGTTTCGCTTTCCAGACCGTCGGGGATGCGAGCGTCCGGCTCGAAGAGCGCCATGACCGCGTCAATGTCCTGACGGTCGATCGCGTTGTAGAGCGCGCTCAGCAGGGCTTCCACTGAAGCGTCCGCGGCAACCCCGTCCTTGTGGCCGTCCATTCGGCGGGGCAGGGCGCCCTCCATCCGCCGGCGAGGGCGCGATTGAGCTTCAGCTTGCGGGTTTGCGAGGGTGTCAGGGCGCGGGGGCGGTCGGTCCAGGTGTTCGATATCCATGCGCGAAACCTGGCCATCGCGCAGCGTGTAGTACTGCCGCAGCTGAATGTCGGACCACAGGCTGCCCGTCGCACCGCGCACCACCTGGTTGACATCGACCCGCACCCGGCCGTCATCCTCGATCGCGAAAGCGATGGGCGTCACCTCCACGTGAATGAACTGGCTGTTGGAATCCCAGTAGTCGCGCACCGCCGCATGGCCCACCAGACGGCCGCCCCGGGTCTGATCGGGCCAGTCGACGTCGTCGCACAATCCGGCCGCGACCGCCGGGAAGTCGTGGCGATTGAAGGCTTCGAAGAGCCGGGTCAGCAGCGCCTCGGCCTCAATCATCAGGACGCGGGCTTGAAGCCCGTCTCGACCTTCAGATAGGCGATCAGATCGATGCGATCCTTGGGATCCTTGAGGCCCGCAAACGACATCTTGGTTCCCGGAAGGAAGCCGCGCGGATCGGCCAGCCACTTGTCGAGATGCTCGCCGTCCCAGACGAAGCCGGCGGCCTTGACCGCTGGAGAATAGGCGTAGTCGGCGACAGCGCCGGCCTGGCGGCCAAACACCCCGTACAGGTTGGGGCCAGTCAGGGACGGGCCGCCCTCGGCGATGGTGTGGCAAGAGCGGCAGAGTGCGAACTTGCGCTGACCATTGGCCAGGTCACCCGTGTTGTAGGGGGCGGGAAGCGTGGCCAACAAGGCGACCTTTTCAGCCTCGTTCGGGCCGGCGGCGACAGCGGGTGCGACCTCAGACGCGCTCTGCGTCTTGTCGTCATCCTTGGAACAGGCTGTCAGAATGACGCAGAGCGCCGCGATGGCGGCGGAGTGAAAGACGCGCATGAAAATCCTCGAGCGACACTTGGACGCAAACTATGCGACGCCGCGCCACATTCAATTACAGCCTAGGTTCTGAGCCACAATTTCTCGTGTAACGACGTTATGCCGTCAAGCTTCCGCCACGGTTCAGACGGGGGGCCTGCGACAATTGTTGGTACGATCATGATTCCACTCACGAAAGGTGAATTCGCGAACCGTGGGTCTGCACATAAATATTTGACGACCGTTAACCATGATCCTACCGAAAAGAGGCGGGGGGGCTGCCCCGCCTTGGGTTGGGAAAATCAAGATGGACTGGAACGAAGAGCGGACTGCGGTTTTGAAGAAGCTGTGGCTGGAAGGCATGAGCGCCAGCCAGGTGGCCCGACAGCTGGGCGGCGTCAGCCGCAGCGCCGTGATCGGCAAGGTGCACCGCTTGGGCATCACGGCTCGCGAGACGCCCCTTCGCCCACGCGCCTCGTCGGCCCGCTCGCCTAGCCGCATCCCGGTCAGGACCCGTCAGGCGAACGCGATAGCGCCGGCCCGCATCCCGGTCATCCGCGCTGCGCCGATCATCGTCGACCTGGAGCCGACCTCTGGCATCCTCGGCCTCGAAATCCATTCCTGCCGGTGGCCGATCGGCAATCCCGACCAGAACGATTTCGGCTTCTGCGGCCGCGAGAAGCCCAAGCGCGCCTCCTATTGCGACCAGCACGCCCGGGGCGCCTTCCGTCGCTTCCAGTCGGCCGGCGAGATCGAGACGTGGAGCCGCCAGGGCGTCCCGGAAAAACGGATCCAGCAGCGCCTCGGCTGAGGCCGATCCACCCCCATTCAAATCTTCACCGCCTGCCTTGAGTAGATTCCCATGAACATGGTCCTCATCGAAAACACCGCCGGCAGCAGCCAGGTGATCACGATCATTGAAGAGTTCGCCGGCCATTCGGTGTCGCGCGATCTTAACCCTGGCGATGCAGCGCGCATCCCCGTCAGCCAGTTCAAGTCGATCACCGTGCGCGAGACCTATCCCGACGACTGGCTCAGCCGTGGCCGGGCCCGCAACCGGGCTGTCGCCAACGCCTGACCATCCCTGAGATCCTCGAAACTCCCCTGAACGACTCCACCCTGCCTTGACCCCGCGAGCCCCTCTCGCGGGGTTTCTTTTGCGCCCAAGACGCGCGCCAGAGAGGGGACTGGTGCGATCGCGCTCAATTTTACGTCGCGGTGGTCTGACCTCGGTTGCGCCGGCCAGGGCCTCGTGACATGAAAGCGCCCACGCACGACCGGGGGGACGAAATGCGGGTTCAGGACACCGGGGAAGAGTACGTCGTGCCGCTGCCAAGCTATCTCAGCTATCTGCTTTATCAGACCGAGCAGCATCGCCGCTCGCTGGCCTCCGACTGCATCGCGCGGCACGGCCTGAGCTTCCCAAAATGGATCGCCATGGTCGCCCTGCGGCGCTTTGGTGAATGCTCCATGACCCGCCTGGCCAAGCTTTCGGCCAGCGACCGCACGACCCTGACGCGCTCGATCGACGGCCTGATCCGCGACGGCCTTGTCGAGCGCAAGGCCTCGCCGACGGACCGCCGCATCGTAGTGGTCAGCCTGACCGCCGCCGGCGACGCTCTGCTCACCCGCATCCGCGCCGACATCCGCCCGCTCAACGCCGAGGTCTGCAGCGAGCTGACCGCCGAGGAGCAGGTCACGATGACGGGCTACCTCAAGAAGATGCTGGGTGGACTGATCGAAGAGCCTGAGTGGAAGCAGGATGTCCTGGGCTTCAACCAGCGCGCCGAGCCGCTGACGGTTTAGTCTTCGCCCCTGGGCTTGCCCCGCAGCGTCTTGATCCCCGCCCGCTTGCCCTTGGTCTCCAGCCGCTTGAGCTTGCTGGAATAGGTCGGCTTGGTCGGGCGGCGAGGTTTGGGCTTTTCCGTTGCGCGCTTGATCAGGTCGATCAGCCGGTCGCGTGCTTCCTGGCGGTTCATTTCCTGCGAGCGGCTGCCCTGGGCGAACAGCACCAGCACGCCGTCCAGGGTCATGCGGCTGCCACCCAGCGTCTCCAGCCGCGCCTTGACGTCCTCGGGCAGGGTGGGGGAGTTCCTCACATCAAAGCGCAGCTCGATGGCGGTCGAGGTCTTGTTGACGTGCTGGCCGCCGGGGCCCGAGGCGCGGGTCGCCTTCTCGATGATCTCGTCGTCGTCGATGCGCAGCCAGCTGGTGATCTCGATCATCGCCGCCCTCGCGTGGCCTTGACCACCACCGTGTCGAGGGCCTGCAGGAACTTGCTGCGATCATTGGGGCCAAAGGCCTTGGGGCCGCCGGTGATCTCGCCCATCGAGCGCAGGTGCTCGCCGATCGATCGCGAGGCCAGGGCCGAGCCGATCATGTCCGGCGTGAAGATCCGGCCATTGGGCGCGAGCGCCGCGGCGCCGGCCTTCAGCACCCGGTCGGCGAGCGGAATGTCGTTGGTCACGGCGACGTCGCCGGGCTGGGCGCGTTCGGCGATCCAGTCGTCGGCGATGTCGGGGCCGGCGTCGACCACCACCTGCTCGACCGCCGGCGTCAGGGGCACACGGATCCAGCTATTGGAGACCACGAAGGTCTTCAGCCCGTAGCGCGCGGCGACCTTGTAGATCTCGTCCTTCACCGGGCAGGCGTCGGCGTCGATGAAGATCACGGGCGGGCGAGGGGCGTTCACGGCGAGGCTCTCAAGGAATACGGCCACGCGCATAGCATGGGCGCTGCCTGGGAAGAGAGAGGCTTCAAGGTGAAGGGGAAGAAAAGCTCCAGCCCGATGCGCGAGGCGCAAGGGGCTGGAGAGAAGTGGCCGCGCATGCGGGCGCGGTACAAGGGGGGATCGAGGGGGGGAGGGGATAGGTCTCGAACCTGCACGATAAGCGCGCGACAGCGAAGCCGGTTCCCTAGCGCGGAAGACGCAACGGCGCCGGTACAGGGGCGGGATCCACCGGGGTCGATCCGGCCTGCGGCAAGCTCTTGATCGGCACGCCCGGCAGCAAGGGCTCGCCGGTCCATTCCCAATGCCAGGGCTCGTAGGGATAGTTGACGAAGCCAAAGCGTCCGGCGTTGACGATCATCCACTGGAACACGTCCGAGCGGGCCATGGCCCGGCGATTGTCGTCGGCCGAGCTGTCGGGGCCAAAGCCCGGGGCGGCGGCGATGTAGATGTCCATGGCCAGGCCGGTGCGATGGGCTGAGCAGATGGAGCGCACCAGGCCCTGGCAATTGTTCTCCCGGGCGCAGCGCTCGGCGTCGGCGGCCGGATCGCGGTAGCCGGAGAAGATGGTCAGGATCTCGGGGCGAGGGACCACGCCGGCCGCCCTGGCCTGGCTGACCATCTGGCGGTAGGCGTCCAGCGCTCCGGGGCGCAGCTGGATCGTCTTGCCGCCATAGCTTTCCCCTGCCCGCGCGGTTTCCAGGGCCGAAAGCGCCGGCGCGCCGGGACACATCCCCTGGGCATTGATCCGAGCGAATGGTCGCTCCAGGTGCCAGCCGCGGAGCATCGGCTGGAAGGTCGTCGCGTCCAGGATTCCGGACGGTTGCAGTCCGTGGGCTCGTTGCCAGACCGCCAGGGCCGCCGCGAAACCCGGGGTGGAGGGCGCGCAGCGTGTGTGGATCTCGGCCGCGATGCGGGGCGCATAGATCTCCCAGCCAACCTCAGGCCGGCCGAACGGATACCAGATCATGCTGCTCAGCGAGGCTGTGTTGGCGCCGCGCGCACCGGCCGGGGCCCGGCGGGACTCGCAGTTCTCGTCGGGCTGAACGTCGGGAGCGGAAGCGGGCGGATCGACCGAGGGGATGTATTGCGTCGCGGCCTGCTGTTCCCACGGCGGCGGCTGATCGGTCACCAGCGGCGATGGAACGGGGTCATCGCCAGGCCAGACGACCCAGACGACGAACGCGGCGACCGCCAGGGTGAGCAGGCCGAAGATCCAGGTCAGGGGGCGCAGCAGCTTCAACCGGTTCTCCCCAAGCGTGCTGGAACTTCGCCATGACTGAAGACTTCAGACCGGCAGTCGTTCCGTCTGGAGTTTCCAACATGCCCTTTGATCCGCGTCCCGTCGCCCTGGCGTTTGGCGGCATCCTCGCCCTGGCTGCGTGCTCGGACCCTGTTGCGGAACCTCCGGCGGGATCGCCCGTCGCGCCGCCGTCACCGGCGACCGCCCAGAGCACCGTGCCCGTGGTCGCCGCTCCGCCCGCAAACGTGGCCGTGGCAACCTCCAGTTCGCCCCAGGCTCAGGTCATTGATGCGGCGACCTTTGATCCCGCCGTGGTCGATCCGGAGGGCCTGAAGACAGCGATGATCCGCGCCCAGGTCCTGCTGGACCGCGCCCATCTGTCGCCCGGCGTGATCGACGGACGGCCCGGGACCAATGTCACCCTGGCGCTGGAGGCCTTCCAGGCCGCCAGGGGCCTGCCGGTCAATGGCAAGCTGGACAAGGTCTCGTTCGACGCTCTGGTCTCCGGCGATGGCGGACCGGTGATGACCGACTATGTCGTCACCGCCGAGGATGTCGCCGGTCCCTTCCAGCCCAACATCCCCAAGGGTGACTATGAAGCCATGGCCAGGTTGCCGGCCCTGTCGTTCGGCGACGTGGTCGAGGCCCTGGCCGAACGCTTCCACATGGACGAGGCCTTGCTGCGCGCCCTCAATCCCGGCGTCGATTTCACGGCGGCCGGGACGTCCATCGTCGTCGCGGCCGTCGGTCCTGACAAGCTGGCCGGCAAGGTGGCGCGCATCGAGATCGACAAGGCCCGGGGGCAGGTCCGCGCCTTCGATGACCAGTCCGTCCTGCTGGCGGTCTATCCGGCCACGGTCGGCAGCACCGAGCGCCCGGCCCCGACCGGCGAGTGGGCGGTCAACACCGTCGCGCCCCGGCCGACCTATACCTATGATCCCACGCGCCTGACCTTCGGCAAGCCCAAGGGCAAGCTGACCATCAAGGCCGGGCCCAACAATCCGGTCGGCTCGACCTGGATCGACCTGACCAAGGACACCTACGGCATCCACGGCACGCCCGATCCCCGGCTGGTCAACAAGCGCGCCTCGCACGGCTGCGTGCGCCTGACCAACTGGGACGCCGCCGAACTGGGCGCGGCGGTCCAGAAGGGCGCCAGGGTGGTGTTCCTGGGCGCAGAGGCCAGGGCGTCTTAGGGGAATGGTGCCGGTTGCAGGAATCGAACCCGCGACCTTCGGTTTACAAAACCGCTGCTCTACCAGCTGAGCTAAACCGGCCAATCGCCGCGCGAAGCGGACGGAGGCTTCCTTAGCGTCCGGACCGCTGGTGGGCAATGGCTTTGGTGTCTGCGCCGACCAAGGGGATAGGGATCGCGCCGTCCCCGGATGGGCACGGGGATAGACGCCCCAAGCCCTCCCCCTGAAGGGGGAGGTAGCCGGAGGCCGGTGGGGGAACACCGCATTGATTCAGCAGCACTTCCCCCTCCGATCGCTGCGCGATCGCCTCCCCCGCTAGGGGGAGGACTTGTATGGGCGTCCAGACAATCGACGCAGCCCTCTTAAAACCTCCCGTATTCTGTACCCACCTCGTCGCGAGGAAAGGGCGCAAGGCCAGCGACCATTGCGGCGGCGGGGGGTGATCGAGCGGGACTGGGGTCGAGGGGGATACTCGACCGGTCCGGGGACCTGGTTGCTGGCCAGACCCGCCCGCCGTCGGCGTGGATGGGGATCAAGGCGAGTGTTGGTCAGGATTGGCCCCACGCCCCCCGACCTTCGGGACTTCGGGAAACCGAAGCTTCCGGGTTCCGGTAAGGCCCCAACTGGGCCACCCGCTGGGACGCTGACGGATAACGACCACGCGGAGCGGACGGCTTCGTCGAAACGGTAATCTCTATTTCATCTCCGGGCGAGCCCGGACGCTCCGCGACTCTTTCCATCACCCTCGCAGTGAAAGCGCGAGGTCGCGCAGCCGTGTCACCCCGCCTTCGCCTTCAACCGCAATCCGCCCAGCAGCGCCCCGCCGATCACATAGGTCAGCAATTGATAGCCGCCATCGATCCACAGCAGCGGCAGGTTGCCGGCCGCGTAGACGTAGTCGAGGCTGACCACTGTCAGGGCGAAGAACACGCAGGCGGCAAGGGCCACCCTGGCGCCGCCCATCCAGCTGCGGGCGTCCAGCCGGCCGATCAGCCAGTCCAGGCCGATCAGAATGATGACCATGTTGACGAAGCCCAGGCTCATCCGCCACTCGGTCCCGACAAACTCGGCTTCGGTCATTTCCATCGCCGCCATCCAGGCGTCGCTGAGGACCGCGCCATACCAGACGATGCCGATGATCTGTCCGACGACCAGGGCCGCGACGAGGCCCAGCCAGTTGATGCTCTTCATAGACGTTGTCCCCCGATGGGGCCGGATCGGTCTGTCCGGCTCCCCCGGGGGAAGGGAAGCTGCATAACGATGTTTGGTCAACGGTCCGGCGCTTTTGTTTCGCGGCCCGGCCTTCTATATGCGAACGCCTGTTTCCTTGATCCCTGACTCCCCGGAAGATTTGCGCCTCATGGCTCGTATCCTGATCACCTCCGCCCTGCCGTACATCAACGGCATCAAGCACCTGGGCAATCTGGCGGGATCGATGCTGCCGGCCGACGTCTATGCGCGCTTCCAGCGGGCCCGGGGCAATGAGACGCTGTATATCTGCGCCACCGACGAGCATGGCACCCCGGCCGAGCTGGCCGCCGCCGCCGCTGGCCAGGACGTGGAAACCTACTGCGCCGAACAGCACATCCTGCAGCGTGACGTCGCCGCGGCGTTCGGCCTGTCGTGGGACTGGTTTGGCCGCTCGTCCTCGCCGCAGAACCGCGTCCTGACCCAGCATTTCGCGCAGGTGCTGGAGGCCAACGGCCTGATCGAGGAACGCGTCGACCAGATGGTCTATTCCATCGACGACAAGCGCTTTCTGCCTGACCGCTATATCGAGGGCACCTGCCCGCACTGCGGCTTCGAGAAGGCGCGCGGCGACCAGTGCGACAACTGCGGCAACCTGCTGGACCCCACCGATCTGAAGAATGCCTATTCGGTGATCTCGGGCTCGCGGAACCTGGAGGTGCGCGACACCCGCCACCTCTATCTCCTTCAGACCAAGATGGCCGACAAGATCCGCGCCTGGGTCGACACCCATGGCGACTGGCCGATCCTGGCCAAGTCGATCGCCTACAAGTTCCTGGATGAGGGCCTGATCGATCGCGGCATCACCCGCGACCTGGCCTGGGGCGTGCCGGTGGTCAAGGACGGCGCGCCGCGCCCGGGCATGGAAGGCAAGGTCTTCTACGTCTGGTTCGATGCCCCGATCGAATACATCGCCGCCACCCAGGAATGGGCCGAGGCGCAGGAAGGTCGCGATTGGCAGCGCTGGTGGCGCACGGACGCCGGCGCTGACGACGTCCGCTATGTCGAGTTCATGGGCAAGGACAATGTCGCCTTCCACACCGTCAGCTTCCCGGCGACGATTCTGGGCTCGGAAGAGCCGTGGAAGAGCGTCGACATGCTCAAGGCCTTCAACTGGCTCAACTGGTATGGCGGCAAGTTCTCGACCAGCTCCAAGCGCGGGGTGTTCATGGACGCGGCGCTGGAGATCCTGCCGCCCGACTTCTGGCGCTGGTATCTGACCTCGAACGCGCCGGAGAGCTCGGATACCGCCTTCACCTGGGAGATGTTCGCCAGCTCGGTGAACCGCGACCTGGCCGACGTGCTGGGCAATTTCATCAACCGCATCCTGAAGTTCACCGAGGGCAAGTTCGACGGCGTGGTGCCGGAGGGCGGTCAGCCGGGTCCGCTGGAAGAAAAGCTGTTCGCCGACGTCTCGGCCCGCCTGGCCGATCTGGCCGAACAGATGGACGCCATCGAGGTGCGCAAGAGCGCCCAGGCCCTGCGAGCCCTGTGGGTCGTCGGCAACGAGTATCTGCAGGAAGCTGCGCCGTGGACCGCGATCAAGACCGACCGCGACCGCGCCGCTGTGATCGTCCGCACGGCCCTGAACCTGGCGGCGCTGTACGCCAAGATCTCGACGCCGTTCATCCCGTTCGCGGCCGAGAAGATCGCGGAAGCCTTCTCGCTGGACTTCCCGGCCGCCTGGCCGAGCAACGATGCGGCGGTCGAGCTGTCATCGCTGCCGGTCGGCCTGTCGGTGCGCGCGCCCGAAGTGCTGTTCAAGAAGATCGACGAGGACATGATCGCCGAATGGACGGCCCGCTTCGGCGGGGCGGAAGAGGGGTGATCTTCATCCGCGACATAGACTGCGCCGGCCGATGAGCAGCCTGACGCGGCTCAGCTTTTTCTACGTCGCGATGTATCTCGGGACAGGCGTCAGCCTGCCCTATATCGGCACCTATCTTCGCGATCGCGGCATGAGCGGCGCAGCGATCGGCCTGATCCTGGCCATCCCGATGCTGGCCCGGCCCTTCACCGGCCCGGCCCTGGCGGTTTGGGCCGACGGCTTCGCCCTGCGCCGCTCGCCGATGGTGTTGCTGTCGCTGGGCGCGGGACTGGGCTACGCGGCCCTGCTGATCGCGCCCGGCGCCCTGGGCCTGGCCATCGCCTGGATGATCGGCCAGACGCTGCTGTCGACGGTTTCGCCCCTGGTCGACGTCATCGCTCTGCGGCGGGCGCGGACCGAGGGGTTCAACTACGGCCTGCCAAGGGGCACAGGCTCGGCGGCCTTCATTGTCGCCAATCTGATCATGGGTGTCGTGCTGGCGGTCGCCACGCCGGCCATCATCCCCATCTGGATCGCCGCAGCGGCTTTCCTGACGGCTCTGGCGGCGGCGGTGTTCGTCCCGCCTGAACGCGTTCATGCCGAGGGCGCCAAGCCCGTCGGATCCGAACGCTGGAAAGGCCTTGGCTCACTGCTGCGCGACCGGACGTTCCTTCTGGCCGTCATGACCGCCGGCCTGATCCAGGGCGCCCATGCCTTCTACTACGGCTTCTCGACCATCCTCTGGCGGGGGCAGGGGATTTCCGAGCCGATCATCGGCCTGCTGTGGGGCGTCGGCGTCGCCGCAGAGGTGGCCTTCATGTGGTTCCTGGAGCCCTGGCGTCGCAAGGTCGGACCTGAAAAGCTGATGATCCTGGGCGGCGCGGCGGCGGTGCTGCGATGGGTGGCCTACGCCTTTGCGCCGCCGCTCTGGATGCTGTTTCCGATGCAGCTTCTGCACGCCCTGACCTTCGCGGCCAGTTTCCTGGCTTCGCTTCGTCTGATCGAGAAACTGACCCCGCCCGCCAACGCCTCGGCCGCCCAGGCGATCAACTCTGCCCTGTCGGGCGGCTTCACCCTGGGCGTCGCGACCCTGTTCGCGGGGCCGCTGTTCGACGCCTTCGGATCCTACGGCTATCTGGCCATGGCGGGTGTGGCGGCGCTGGGTCTGGCCGGAGCCGTCGCCCTCAACCGCCGCACCGGCAGCCGTCAGATGTCGTAGTCGATCTCCTGGCCTTCCAGCCAGGCCACGATCCGTTCGGCGGCTTCGACCGGGGTCATGGCCGTGGTGTCGATGCGAAGCTCCGGCGCTTCGGGGGCCTCGTAGGGGCTGTCGATGCCGGTGAAGTTCTTCAGTTGGCCCGCCCGGGCCTTGGCGTACAGACCCTTGACGTCACGTTGCTCGGCCACGGCCAGGGGGGTGTCGACAAAGACCTCGATGAACTCGCCGCCCTCAAGGATCTCGCGGGCCATCCGCCGTTCGGCGCGGAACGGCGAGATGAAGGCGGTCAGCACGATCAGGCCGGCGTCGACCATCAGCTTGGCCACCTCGGCGACCCGGCGGATGTTCTCGACGCGATCCTCCTCGGTGAAGCCGAGATTCTTGTTGAGGCCATGACGGACATTGTCGCCGTCGAGGAGATAGGTGTGACGACCCAGGGCGTGCAGGCGTTTTTCGACCAGGTTGGCGATGGTCGACTTGCCGGCCCCCGACAGGCCGGTCAGCCACACGACCTGGCCGCGTTGGCCCTTGAGTGCGGCCCGGGATTGTTTCGTGACGTCCGTATGTTGCCAGTGAATGTTGTCGGCGCGGCGCAGGGCGAAATTGATCATGCCGGCGCCGACCGTCCGGTTGCTGATCCGGTCGATCAGGATGAAGCCGCCCAGTTCGCGGTTATCGGCATAGGCTTCGAAGGGCACAGCCTGGTCGAGCGACAGGTTCACGAGCCCGATCTCGTTCAGTTCCAGCCGCTTGGCGGCGGACTTCTCAAGCGTGTTGACGTTCACCCGGTGCTTGATCTCGGTGACGCTGGCCCCGACGGTCCGGGCCCCGATCTTCAGCAGATAGGCGCGGCCGGGGGGCAGGGGCTCGTCGTCCATCCAGACGACGGTGGCCTCGAATTGTCCGGCCACGGGGCTGGGCGCATCGGCGGCGACGATCAGGTCGCCGCGCGAGATGTCGATCTCGTCGGCCAGGGTAATGGTCACCGACTGCCCGGCCACGGCCTGGGGCAGGTCGTCGGGCAGGGTGACAATGCGCTCGACGCGGCTCTCGCGACCCGAGGGCAACACGCGGATCCGGTCGCCCGGCTTGACCACGCCCGAGGCGATCAGGCCCGAGAATCCGCGGAAATCCAGATTGGGGCGGTTGACCCACTGCACGGGCAGGCGGAACGGCTGGGCCTGCAGATCGTCCTCGACCTGAATGGTTTCCAGCCAGTCCATCAGGATCGGGCCGTCGTACCAGGGCGTCGCGTCGCTCTTGCTGGCCATGTTGTCGCCGCCCAGGCCCGAGATCGGGATCGGAGTGAAGACCGACAGGCCGATCTGATCGGCGAAGGCCCGGAAGTCGGCAACGATGGCGTCGAAAGTCGGCTGGTCCCAGCCGACGAGGTCCATCTTGTTCACCGCCAGGACGATGTGGCGGATGCCCAGCAGGCTGACCAGGTAGGCGTGGCGGCGGGTCTGGGTGAGGACGCCCTTGCGGGCGTCGATCAGGATTACTGCGGCGTCGGCGGTCGAGGCGCCGGTGACCATGTTGCGGGTATATTGCTCGTGGCCGGGGGTGTCGGCGACGATGAACTTGCGCTTGTCGGTGGCGAAGAAGCGGTAGGCGACATCGATTGTGATGCCCTGTTCGCGCTCGGCGGCCAGGCCGTCCACCAGCAGGGCGAAGTCGATCGCGCCGCCTTGCGTTCCTACCCGCTTGGAGTCGGCCTCGAGGGCCGCCAGCTGGTCCTCGAAGATCATCTTGCTGTCGTACAACAGCCGGCCGATCAGGGTCGACTTGCCGTCGTCCACCGAGCCACAGGTGATGAAGCGCAGCAGCGACTTGTGCTGGTGGGCGACCAGATAGGCGTCGATGTCCTCGGCGATCAGGTCGGAGGGCTTGTAAACGGTCATCTAGAAATAGCCCTCCTGCTTCTTCTTCTCCATCGAGGCGGACTGGTCATGGTCGATGACCCGGCCCTGTCGCTCGCTGCTGGTGGCCAGCAGCATTTCCTGGATGATCTGGGGCAGGGTGGAGGCGGTGCTCTCGACCGCGCCGGTCAGCGGATAGCAGCCCAGGGTGCGGAAGCGGACGCTCTTCATCTGCGGAACTTCGCCTGGGCGCAGCCGGAAACGATCGTCATCGACCATGATCAAAGACCCGTCGCGCTCGACCACCGGCCGCTCGGCCGCGAAATACAGCGGCACGATCGGGATGTTTTCGAGGTGGATGTACTGCCAGATGTCGAGTTCGGTCCAGTTCGAGATCGGGAAGGCCCTCAGGCTTTCGCCCGGGTGCTTGCGGGTGTTGTAGAGCTTCCAAAGTTCGGGCCGCTGGTTCTTGGGGTCCCAGCGTTGCTCGGCCGAGCGGAACGAGATGATCCGCTCCTTGGCGCGGCTCTTCTCCTCGTCGCGCCGGGCGCCGCCAAAGGCCGCGTCGAAGCCGTACTTGGAGAGGGCCTGTTTGAGGCCCTCGGTCTTCCACATGTCGGTGTGAAGGGCGCTGCCGTGGTCAAAGGGGTTGATGCCCTTGGCCTCGGCCTCGGGGTTCTTGTGAACCAGCAGGTCAAATCCAAGGTCGGCGGCGACCTTGTCGCGCAACGCGTACATGGCCCGGAACTTCCAGGTGGTGTCGATGTGCAGCAGCGGAAAGGGTGGCCGCGACGGGAAGAACGCCTTGGCCGCCAGGTGCAGCATCACGGCGCTGTCCTTGCCGATCGAATACAGCATGACCGGCCGTTCGCACTCGGCCGCCACTTCGCGCAGGATGTGGATGCTTTCGGCTTCCAGGCGCTGGAGGTGCGTCAGGCGGGCCGGCGAGATGTCGGTCATGAACGGTTCCGGCGAAGCGCTGGGTGCGATCGATGCAAGCTGGGTAGGGGCCAAAACAAGCGTCCGCAAACAGAATTAAATGCCGATCGTCGCCGAATTCGGCAACAGCGGGCTGTGTACTGGCGAACTAGGCAGCGCGAGGGCCCGGGGCAAGCGGTGGAATTCTGGAGGCGTTGTCAGCTTGGGTGGCGCCGAACTCCGCGATCATGACCGAAAGTTCACTCGGTTAAGGTGCGATCCTGTCGCATAATGCCGTTATCGCACGGTGGGTCGGTCATGAGCTTTCTGGCGGAAATACTGGCTATAGTTGTGGTCTGGCTGTCGTCTCTGGCGCTGGGCCAACTGGGCGTTGCGCTCGATGCTCACCCCGTCGCCAAGTCGCCGCCCGAACGCAAGGTTTTTCGTTCGCCGCGTGGATCCATGAAAAGTCCGGTGACGGTCGCTCCGCCAAGCGGGGCGCCGCAAACGGTCTGAAGCGGCGCCTCTGCCCTCCGCGACGACGTGAAGCCCTTAAAACTCAACCGAAGCCGCTTTGCGCGCGGGCTTTTCGCCGCTAGGTTCATTCTCTACGCGAAATAGGGGCAGGGCGCGCGTTGACTGTCTTCGCCCTTCGCTGACCGCCTTGGGACCCTGGCTGTGTATGAAGCCTAAGAAGCGCCAACCGCTCGATTTCTCCGCCGTCCCCGTGGAGGCGCCCGCAGAGGATCAAGTCTCCTCGTCCGAAGCCTCGTTGGCCGAGGATGAGACGGAGGCTGACGTCAGTGCGCCTGTCGATCCGCCGATGGGCGAAACGGACCTCGATCTGGAGATCTCGGCGCCAGAGCCTTCCTCACCTCGGGCGCGGGCCGCTTCGCGCCGGGGAAGGATTAGCGAACCTTCGCAGGCGTCGTTCGAGCAGCAACCTCTGTCGGCCACGTCTCTGGCGACCAGTGCGGCTCAACCGCCGGCTCCCGTTGTCGAACCTGAGCGCGATACGGCCCCGGCCCGTGCCGAGACGCGCGACGCCACGGCGAACATGCAACGCTCCAGCGAGGCTTTCGACTTGCCCGATCGCTCCGAGCGCGGCCCCATGCCGGCTTTTCTTTTCTGGTCCTTTGCGGTCGCCGCTGCGGCTCTATGGGCGCTGGCGCCCATTGCATTTGCGCTGGGCTATTCCCGCGATGTTCCGGCTCTGAAGGTGGAAGGCTTCGCCTTGACGGTCTTTGCAGGTCTGGCGATCGGGCCGGCCTTGCTGACCTTGCTGGGCGCGTATCTGCTGCGTCAGGCTCAGGGTGTTTCTGCGGAGCTACGTCGCACGCGCACCCTTACAGATCGCTTGGTTACGCCGGCCGTCCTGGCCGCCGCGGGCGCCTCGGGCGCGGTGGAAGCCATTCGCGTCCAGATCGATGGCGCGACCCTGGCCGCCGATGAAGCGCGGGAGCGCATCCTGTCATTGCACCAATCGCTGGCCGAAGAGACCGCGCGACTGGCCGATGCAGCGGCAAGCTCCGCTCGCATGGCAAACCAGCTTGCACAAGGGCTTGGCCATGAGCGCCAGGCGCTCGAAACCCTGTCCCTGACCCTCGACACCCGTTCGACCGCTGTTGTCGACGCCATCGGCAGTCAGGCCCGGATGGTCGCCGAGGCGTCCGATCTGGCCGAAACCCAGCTTCGCGAGGCTGAAGCCGCGCTCGCGGCCCGCGCCGCCGATCTGGCCGCCGCCGCCGCTGAAGCCTCCGACGCGGCTCGTGTGGGCGCTGAGGATATTTCGCGTCAGATCGCGCGCCTGGAAACGGCGGGACAGGGTCTGGGCGACCAGATGAGTTCGGTTGAGAAGAATTTGGCCCAACAGCGGGCGGCGCTGGTCGCGGCCAGCCAGTCGCTGCGGTCAGAGCAGGAGGATTTCGCGGCCGAGACGGAGACCCGTACGGCCCAACTCACCGAATTTGTGTCCTACACGCGGGTTGGCGCCACCGAACTCAGCGATGTCGCTGCGATGGGGGCCGAGGTGCTGCGCGGGCTGATCTCGGCCGCTTCCGAGCAGTTCAAGGACATGGCCGAGAACGCCAAGGCCGAGCGCGAAAGCCTGGTCGAAGAGACCAGCAAGGTCCTTGCGGCGATCTCCGACGCCGCCGCCGGACAACGCGAAGGGCTTGAGGTTGAGCTCAAGCAGGCGATGGAAGCCCTTGCGGCTTCGGCGCTGAAAGCCAGCGAGGGTGTGGACGCAAGGGTCGAGTCGGCGCGTGGCCGCGTCGATCAACTGAACGAGATCGCCTTTGCGGCGGGCCAGAAGGCCGACACCGTCTTTGAGGCGCGCATGGAAGAGGCGCGCGATCTGATCGAGCAGTCTGCCCAGATGGTCGAGCAGGCCGGCGCCCGCACGGCTCAGAAGTTGGCCGAAGCCGTCGTAACGGCACGCGGCACGCTCGGCGAACTCGAGGCCATGCTGGATGAAGTTGGTCAACGCACGGCGGAAATGCCTGCTGAGGCGATGCAGAAAGCGGTCGAGGTTCGCGCCTCGATCGAAAAGGGCATCGAGGAACTGATGGCTGCCGCCCGCCGCACGGCGGAAGAGACGGCGGCGATCGACCAGGCGTTCCAGGACCGCGTGCGTCGCAACTACGATGCACTCAGTGAAGCCGCCGCCGCGATGGGCGGACCCGCTCCGGCACGTCCGGCCCAACCGGCGATGACCCGCTCAAAGGCCGCGCCTGTCGCGCCGCCGCCGATTTCGCCGCCCCTGCCGCCCGAGATGGATGACGACCTGCTGGCGGACGAGCCGGGACAGCGGCCCCGGCTGCGCCTTACGCCGACGGCGACGGATGATGAGTTCCGATCGGTGTTCGACACCGCGGGCGGTCGTGGTGGGCCGGCTGCGCCCGAAGGTGCTGACGGGCAGAACTGGTCGTGGCGTTCCTTGCTTTCCGGAATCGAGAACAGCTCCCCTGGCGACGCGGCTCTGGGCGAAAAGCTTGCCGCTGAAATCTCGGCGATGGGTATCGACCCGCATGCCCTGTTGCCGCGCGGCCGGATCGACGAGATCGCCGCCGCCATCCAGACCCGAGACTCTTCCGGCGCGCGTGAGGTGGTCAAGCGCCTCGCGCCGGCGGCTATTCGCCGGCTTGTGCGGCGTCTGTTCTCGGATGCCACCCTGCGAGCCAATGCGGAGCGGTTCCTCAAGCGCTATGCGGGCATGATCGAGGAAGCGGGCGGTCAGGATCGCGAAGGCTTCCTGGTTGCGGCCTTGCTGTCGTCAGATGCCGGTCGCGCCTATCTGCTGCTGGACGCCGCGACCGGCGATCTGGCCTAGTCGCACGCTGATGCTGAAGCGCGTCTTCGACGTCGCGGCCGCCGCGGTGGGGCTCTTGGTCCTGCTGGCGCCGCTTGCTGTGCTTTGGCTGCTGGTTCGTATGACATCGCCCGGGCCGGCGCTTTACTGGTCCCAGCGGGTCGGCAAGGACTCGCGGCTGTTCTGGATGCCGAAGTTTCGGACGATGCGGATCGATACGCCGGAAGTTGCGACCCACCTGCTCAATGATCCCGACCACTGGCTGACCCCCATCGGCGCGCCTTTGCGTCGGCTCAGCCTGGATGAACTGCCCCAACTGTGGAGCGTACTGGTTGGCGATATGAGTCTGGTCGGGCCAAGACCGGCCTTGTTCAATCAGGACGACCTGATCGCCGCACGGTCGGCGGCGAGTGTGGACAGGCTTCGCCCCGGCGTGACGGGGTGGGCGCAGATCAACGGGCGCGACGAGCTCTCCATCCCGGACAAGGTGGCGCTGGACGCCGACTACTTGGCGCGGCGCTCGTTCGGGTTCGATCTTTTGATCCTGATGAGAACGGTCGCCCCGGTCGTCACCGGCCGGGGCGTGACCCGCTAGTCGGACCTAGGCCAGATCTGCATAGGCCTTTTCGAGGGCGGCGACGAAGGCGGGGTTGGCCGCCAAGCTCGGCGGGAACACTGCGTCCAGCGTCAGAAACACCGCTACGTCAGCCTTCGCTTCGCCCGAACAGGTCGCGGCGACCGCGACAAGCTTGTCGGCCAGCGGATCGACGATCTTCTCTCCGGCCGCCGCGCGCAGGCGCACAAAACGCATCCAGGCGGCCAACGGGATGGCCAGCCGATCGACCGAACGCCCGGCCTCAAGCGCCTCGGTCAAGGCGCCCAAAATACGGAAGGGCAGCTTCTGCGATCCATCCCAGGCGATCTGCGCCAGAAGGTGCCGGATCTCGGGATTGCGAAACCGCTTGAGGACGGCTTCGGCATAGGTCGACAAGTCCAGGCCACGCGGAGCCGTCAGGGTCGGTATGATATCCTGGATCATCAGATCGCGGGCGAGATCGGCCAGAACGGGGTCGCTCATCGCTTCGAACACGGTCTCGTGGCCGCGCAGGATCCCGGCATAGGCCAGGGTCGAGTGTACGCCGTTGAGCAGGCGCAGCTTGGCTCGCTCGAAGCCGCGCACATCGTCAGTCAGGGTAACGCCGACGCTTGCGAGGTCCGGCGCATCTGGCCCTAGAACATCCTCGACAACCCACTGCGTGAACGCCTCGCGCTGGATCGGCCAGGCGTCATACAGGCCCGCAGCTGCTTCGACCCGCGTCCGCAGAGCGTCGTCAGTGGCGGGCGTAATGCTGTCGACCATGGTGCGCGGAAAGCGGCCTTCGGCCTCGATCCAGGCGGCGAGCTCGGGATCGACCTTGGCGGCGAAAGCCGTGACGGCGGCCTTCAGTCGCCAGCCGTTGTCGGCGAGATTGTCGCAGGCGACCACGGCGTAGGGCGGCAGACCGATCGAGAAGCGTCGACGCAGTCCTTCGGCCAGATAGCCGATCGCGCTGATCGGTTCGCGCGGGTTGGCGAGGTCATGGACGATATCGGGATGGCTTTCGTCCAGCCCGCCCTCGCTCGACAGGCAGTAACCCTTCTCGGTCACGGTCAGGGTGACCATGCGAGTCATCGGGGCGGCCAGACGCGCGAAGACCGCCGGCGGATCCTCGGGCGCGACAAGCACCTCGACGATCGAGCCGATGATCCTGAAAGTGGTCTCCTGGTCGAGCTGGGCCAGGGTGTAGAGGCCATCCTGCGGCGCGAGGGCGTCGCGTACGCCCGGGCTTTTCAGCGAAACGGCGCAGATGCCCCAACGGGGATCCTTTTCCAGCAACTGGTCGAAATAGTAGGCTTGGTGGGCGCGATGAAACGCACCGGGGCCAAGATGGACAACACCGACGGTTACACGGTCGCGGTCGTAGGCGGGCTGAGTAACGCCCGGAAGCGCGGCGGGGCAACTGGTGGCGCGAAGGCGTAGGGCGGAAGATACGGGAAGAGCCGTCACAGGGTCACACCACTTTTCCAGATGGCGATTTCACGCTCGCCGTTGAGTTCGGCCTTGGTGGCCTTGCCGGACGCTGTCTCGATGACGAGATCCATCAGAGCCTCGGCCGCGTCGTCCATGGATTGACCAGACAGCACGACGCCGGCGTCGAAGTCGATCCAGCCAGGCTTGCGCGCTGCGAGGCCGCTGTTCGAAGCGATCTTCAGTGTTGGCGCAGGAAAGCCCAGCGGCGTGCCGCGACCGGTCGTAAACAGGATCACCGTGGCGCCCGCCGCGGTTAGCGCCGTCGACGAGACCGCGTCGTTGCCGGGGGCCTCCAGCAGGGTCAGCCCATGGGGGGCCACGCGGTCGCCATAGCGGATCACTTCGACCAGGGCAGAGCGACCGCCCTTCTGCACGGCGCCCAGGGATTTCTCCTCCAGGGTCGTGATGCCGCCGGCGATATTGCCGGGGGAGGGATTCTCATAGATCGGCTGCTTGTTGTCGATGAAGTAGCGCTTGAAGTCGTCAATCACCTGCACGGCGTTGTCGAACACCGCCTGGGTGGAGGCGCGCGCCAGAAGCATCTGCTCGGCGCCGAAAATTTCCGGAATCTCTGTGAGCACCGGTGTGCCGCCCGCGTCCGACACCTTGTCGGCGATACGGCCGACCAGGGGATTGGCGGTGATGCCCGAAAAGCCATCCGACCCGCCGCACTTGAGACCGACCACAAGGTCGGAGACGGCGCAGGGCTCGCGCATATCCTTTTCGGCGATGGCGATCAGGTCCTCGATCGCGGCCAGGCCATCCTCAAGTTCGTCGTCGACCGTCTGGGTGGTGAATGAGCGAAGGCGCGCGGTGTCGAGATCCGGAGCGCTTTCGAGCAGCGCTTTCAACTGATTGTTCTCGCAGCCCAGGCCCAGGATCAGCACGCCACCCGCGTTTGGGTGCGCAGCGAGAGCGGCGATCAGCTTGCGCGTATGGGACAGATCGTCGCCAAGCTGCGAGCAGCCGAAGGGGTGGGGAAAGGCGAAGATCCCGTCCGTGCGGCCAGCGAAGCGAACATTGGCTTTTTCAGCGATACGGCGGGCGGTGTTGGCGACGCAGCCCACGGTGCAAAGCATCCAGATCTCGTTCCGCGTGCCAACCCGGCCAGTGAGGCGGCGATAGCCCATGAAGGTGCGATCAGCGGGGGCGGCGATAGGCGCGAGGATCGAGGGCTGCCAGGCGTAGCCTTCGACGCCCGAGAGCTTGGTCTCGACGTTGTGGATGTGGACGTGATCGCCAATGGCGATGTCCATGGTCGCGCGCCCGATTGGCCAACCATACTTGAGCACATCGTCGCCGATGGCCGCTGTACCGATGGCGATCTTGTGGCCCTTGGGCACATCTGCGCGGGCCACAACGGATCGGCCGTGCAACTCAAGCCGCTCGCCCGCCAAGATATCCCGCAGCGCTGTCGCCACGTGATCGCGTGGATCGACGTCGTGAATCGATTCGCTGCGAACAGAGCTTGCCTGGGTCATTCATGCCTTCGTGCGGTGACATTCTCAGCCGCGAAACCTCGTTCGGCGGCATGGTAACCGGTGTCAGATTTGTTGCAAACGCTCGTTTCGTCCATTGGTGGCGAGGGCGGCAGGTGTAGAGTATGACGATATAGAGCGCTCAAAGTTGCATGGAAACGTCGTGAATTCATCAAAACCGCCTATGCCGTCGCAGGGCGACAACGAACGCGAGGGCGGCCTTGAAGGGGGACGCAAGCGTGCCACGATCAATGACATCGCCAGGTTGGCCGGGGTTTCCAAGAAGACTGTCTCGCGCGTGATCAACCAGTCGCCTTTCGTACGCGACGAGACTCGCGAGCGGATTGAGGCTGTTATCGCCGAGTGGGGTTACGCGCCCGATCCCCAGGCCCGAGGCTTGGCGTTTCGCCGGTCGTTCCTGATCGGCATGATCTACGACAACCCCAATCCGCAGTATGTCGTGAACATGCAGCTGGGACTGCTGGATGGCATGCGCGGCTCGGGCTTCGAACTGGTGGTGCACCCCTGCAACCGCGCCAGTCCCACGTTTCTGGCCGACGTCCGCACCTTCGTCGAGCGGCAGAAGCTCTATGGCGTTGTTCTGCCGCCTTCGGTTTCGGAAGACGAGCGTGTCGCCAAGCTGCTCAACGAGATCGGTTGTTCCTATATCCGGATCGCGTCGGTCGAACTCGACAAGCCCGAGAACATGATCGTCGGTCACGACCGCATGGGCGCCGCGCAGGCGGCACGCCACATCCTCGATCTCGGTCATCGGCGCATCGCCTTCATTTCTGGCCCTGAAACCTTCCGTTCGTCGCATGAGCGGCGAGGGGGCTTCGAGGCGGCCTTGGCCGAACGCGGCCTGAAGCTGGAGCCAAGTGACATCATTCAGGGCGCCTATACGTTTGAGTCCGGTGTGGCCTGCGGCGATGAACTTCTGGCGCGAACGCCCCGTCCTACTGCGATCTTCGCCGGCAATGATGAGATGGCGGCTGGCGTGCTGCAGTCGGCGCGCAAGGCGGGGCTGAATGTCCCCGCAGATCTCACGGTGGTGGGTTTCGACGACTTCCAGATCGCCCAGGCGGTCTGGCCGCCGCTGACGACCATCCGCACGCCCACTCGCGAGATCGGGCGAATGGCGGCCGAGAAGCTGATCGACGCGGAGCGCCGTGAGCGCCGTGAAGAGCGCGATCCCGCCCGCACTGAGCCGACCTTGGTCGTTCGGGAGTCGTCTGGCCCTGCGCCTTCGGTGTAGGCTGCCCTCACGAAGGGCTGGCTTGCATCCAAACATGACACCGGTTACCAAGCGCGGGTCAGAAGCGGTGGACTGATAAGCCGCTGGCTGGAGAGGAAGCAGGAGAAATCCATGGCCAGGCCGCTGATTTTCCACGACGATCGACTGTTCCCGGCAGATGAGCGCACGCGATCGATCGCGCGCGAGCTCTACGGAGCGGTCAAGGCGTTGCCGATCATCAGCCCGCATGGCCATACAGATCCCAGCTGGTTTGCGACCAACGCGCCGTTCCAGGACGCCACCGACCTGTTGCTGGCCCCGGACCACTACCTGTTTCGCATGCTCTACAGCCAGGGGTTCTCGCTGGACGCCCTGAAGGTGCGCTCCAAGTCGGGCGTCCCCGAGACCGATCCGCGCGAGGCTTGGCGGCTGCTGGCCCAGAACTTCCACCTGTTTCGCGGAACGCCGTCGTGGATCTGGCTCAATCACGTGTTCAGCCAGGTGTTCGGCTTCGAGGTGTTCCTCTCTGACGAAACCTCGGATCTCTATTTCGACACCATCAATGAGGCCCTCGCGACCGACGCGTTCCGGCCCCGCGCCCTGTTCGACCGGTTCAATATCGAAACCTTGGCCACCACCGAGGGCCCGCACGAGAGCCTCAAGCACCATCAGGCCATCCGCGACAGCGGCTGGGGCGGCCATGTGATCACGGCCTATCGTCCCGACGCGGTGATCGATTTCGAGGACGAGCGTTCGCCACGCGCCTTCGAGCGCTTCGCCGAGGTCTCTGCTCAGGACGTCCATAGCTGGCAGGGTTATCTGGAAGCCCACCGCATCCGTCGCGGCGCCTTCATTGATGCAGGCGCGACCTCGTCGGACCATGGTCACCCCACCGCCGCGACCGCCGATCTTTCCGCCGCCGAGGCAGAGGCTCTCTTCCTCAGCCTCGTGAAGGGCGAGGTGACGCCTGAAAAGGCCGAGCTGTTCCGCGCTCAGATGCTCACGGAAATGGCCAAGATGAGCCTGGACGACGGGCTGGTCATGCAGATCCACCCGGGCTCGCATCGCAATCACAATGTCGGCCTGCTGAACTCGCACGGTCGCGACAAGGGCGCCGACATCCCGGTGCAGACCGAATACGTCAAGGCGCTGAAGCCGCTGCTGTCCAAGCTGGGCAACGATCCGCGCCTGTCGATCATCCTCTTCACCCTGGACGAGACCAGCTACAGCCGCGAGCTGGCCCCGCTGGCCGGCCACTATCCGGTGCTGAAGCTGGGTCCCTCCTGGTGGTTCCACGACAGCCCCGAAGGCATGATGAGGTTCCGTGAGCAGGTCACCGAGACTGCGGGCTTCTACAATACCGTCGGTTTCAACGATGACACCCGCGCCTTCCTGTCGATCCCGGCTCGCCATGACGTGGCCCGCCGCGTCGACAGCAGCTTCCTGGCCCGCATGGTCGCCGAACACCGCATGGACCTCGTCGAGGCCCAGGAGCTGATCGTCGACCTGACCTACAACCTGCCCAAGCGCGCCTACAAACTCGACCAACCCAGGCCGACGCCTTCGTCGGTCCAAGCTGCCCAATAAGACCGGAGCTCCAGAATGTTCAGCAAGACCTATCACGCCACCCATCCGGACATGATGTTCTCGGTCAGCAATGACGATCTGCGTGATCGTTACCTGATGGACGGCCTGTTCGAAGACGACGGCATTGTCCTGCACTACAACCACGCCGAACGCTTCGTGATCGGCGGCGCCGCCCCGATCTCGAAGGGCGTCAAGCTGCCCGACCAGACCGAGCCCGCCTCTGCCGCTGGCCACCCCTTCCTTGAGCGCCGCGAACTGGGCGCCATCAACGTCGGCGGCGGCAAGGGCAAGGTCACGGTCGACGGCGTCGTCTACGACATCGAGCCGCGGGACGGCATCTACGTGACCATGGGCTCCAAGGACGTGGTGTTCGAGAGCGTCGACGCCGCCAACCCCGCCCGCTTCTATCTGACCAGCCTGCCGGCCCACGCCGCGTTTGAGACCAAGAAGCTGGAATTCGCCAACGCTGTCCCGCTGGAGCGCGGCGCGCTGGAGACCTCCAACGAGCGCACCATCTACCAGTACATCGTGCCGACCACCTGCAAGTCGGCTCAGCTGCTGCTGGGCATGACCGTCCTGAAGCCGGGCAGCGTCTGGAACACCATGCCGCCCCACCTGCATGACCGCCGTTCGGAAGCCTATTTCTACTTCGATCTGGGCGCCAACGACCGCGTCTTCCACTACATGGGCGAGCCGGACGAAATGCGTCACATCGTGATCGCCAACGAGGAAGCCGTGATGAGCCCGCCGTGGTCGATCCACATGGGTTCGGGCACCTCGAACTACACGTTCATCTGGGCGATGGGCGGCGAGAACCTCGACTACACCGACATGAACGTGCTGGACATCTGCCAGCTGAAGTAGGGCTTTCGAGCTCATTTCTCTGCGGTTGTCATCCCGGTCGCAGCGAAGCGAAGAGCCGGGACCGCCACAAGCGCCTGCGTTTGCGGTGGTCCCGGATCGGCCTTTCAGGCCGTCCGGGATGACAAGATTTTTGAACAGGAACTCACCATGGCCAATCCGTTCAGCCTCGAAGGCAAGGTCGCGCTCGTCACCGGCGCCAACACCGGTCTGGGTCAGGCCGTGGCCGTGGCGCTTGCGGAAGCCGGCGCGAACATCGCCGCCGCCGGTCGCAGCGAGCCCACCGAGACCAAGGCCGCCGTAGAGGCGACGGGTCGCAAATTCCTGTCGATCAAGGCCGACTTCGGTTCGATCGAGCCCGTCCAGCGCGTGATCGACGAGACCGTCGCCGCGTTCGGCAAGGTCGATATCCTGGTCAACAACGCCGGCATCATCCGCCGCGCGGACTCCATCGACTTCTCCGAGGCCGACTGGGACGCGGTGATGGATACCAACCTGAAGGTCGTCTTCTTCCTGACCCAGGCCTTCGCCAGGCAGGCGCTGAAGCAGGGTCCCGTCGACGGCGTCGCCGGCAAGGTGATCAACATCGCCAGCCTGCTGTCCTTCCAGGGCGGCATCCGCGTGCCGTCCTACACCGCGTCGAAAAGCGGTCTGGCCGGCCTGACCAAGATCCTCGCCAACGAGTGGGCGACCAAGGGCATCAACGTCAACGCCATCGCGCCGGGCTATTTCGACACCAACAACACCGAGGCCCTGCGCAACGACGCCGACCGCAATGCCTCGATCCTGGCGCGCATCCCGGCCGCACGCTGGGGCAAGCCGAGCGACCTGGGCGGCGCCGCCGTGTTCCTGGCGTCGCCGGCGGCGGACTATGTCCAGGGGATTACTCTGCCCGTGGACGGCGGCTGGCTGGCCCGCTAACGGCATAAACTTACGCAAATATCCGGTGGTAGCGCAACCATCGTGCCGTCCGGGTTTTCCCGGACGGCGAAGCGCGCTAAGGGCGCCGCTACGTCAGCGCCGAATAGGGCAGGGCGTCTAGGTTCATCCTTCTGTAGAGGCGCCTCTGGCGTCAGCGGAGCTCGCTTATGCGTAACCCGGCCCTGTCGCTCGGCGGTGATCGTCCCACCAGCCGCCACGTCCGCCAGAACGCCAACCTGCTGAGCGACCTGCTGTCGGAGGCCATCGCCTATCTGGAAGGCGAGGAGTCCGCCGCCCTGGTGACCAAGGCCCGCAAGGCTTCGTCTCGCGAGGAGGAGGGCGGCGAAGCGCCGGTTCTGGACCACCTGTTCGCCGATCTGTCGAACGACCAGGCCGTGTTCCTGGCCCGGGCCTTCGCCAGCCATTCGCTGCTGGCCAATATCGGCGAGGATGTCGCCGGTCGCCGTCGCCACGCCGAGGCTGACGCCCAGCCGGGCGATGAGCGCCCCCGCACTCTGGTCGATGCCGTGGGCGTCCTGAAGGCCGGCGGCAAGACCGACGCCGACATCGCCAGGATCTTCGCCGCCATGAACGTGGTGCCGGTCCTGACCGCCCACCCGACCGAGGTGCGGCGTCGTTCGATGGTGGATCGCGAGACCGAGATCTCGCGGCTGATGGCCCTGCGCCGCCACCACCTGCCGGCTGACCTTGAAAGCGACATCCGCGAGCGGCTGTTCCGCGAGATCGCCCTGATGTGGCGCACCCGGCTGTATCGCCCCGAGCGGATCACGGTGAAGGACGAGATCCGCAACGCTCTGTCGATCGTCCGCACCTCGATCCTGCCCGCCATCATCGACCTGTATGGCGACTGGACCGCCCAGATCGCTCACAACGCCGAGCTGGCGCCGCTGCTGAAGATGGGCTCGTGGCTGGGCGGCGACCGCGACGGTCACCCCGGCGTCAATGGCGAGACCCTGAAACTGGCGCTCAGTTCGCAGTCGCGGGTGATCCTCGACTGGTACGCCGCCGAGGTCCGCAAGCTGTGGTCCAACCTGGCGATCTCGACCGCCTATACGCCGGTGTCCGACGAGCTGATGGCCTTGGCGGGCCAGGCCACGGATCCGTCGGTCCACCGCATCGATGAGCCCTATCGCCTGGTGCTGGAACTGGTCTTTGATCGCCTGTCGGCGGTGTCCCAGAAGCTGACCAACCAGTGGGTCGCTTTCGCCAACGGGCGGACGGACGTTGAGCCCTATGCCCATCCCGACGCGTTTGTCGCCGACCTGTCGATCGTCATCGACAGCCTGGAGCGCAATGGCGGCGAACGTCTGGTCGGGACGGCCCTGCGGACCCTGGTCGAGGTGGCCAAGGCCTGCGGCTTCCACCTGATGAGCCTGGACCTGCGCCAGAACGCCGATGTTCATGAGCGCACGCTGCACGAGCTGTTCCAGCGGGCCGGCACGGGGGTTCGCTATCTGGACCTGCCCGAGGCGGACCGCTGCAAGGTCCTGATCGAGGAGCTGTCGCACCAGCGGCCGCTGGTCTCGCCGTTCACCGCCTATGGCGAGGAGACCCGTCGCGAGCTGGCGACCATGGAGGCCGCCGCCCAGGCGGTGCGCGACTATGGCCACGGGTGCCTTGGCGCCTATGTGATCTCCAAGTCGGCGACCCTGTCGGACATTCTTGAGCCGCTGGTCCTGCTCAAGCAGGTGGGCCTGGTCTGGGGCGGCGCGGCGCCGCGCTCGTCGGTCAAGATCAGTCCGCTGTTCGAGACCATCGAGGATCTGGAGCAAGGCCCCCGCGTCCTGCGCCAGTGGCTGGAACTGCCGATCAGCCGCACCATCCTGGGCGACCGGCCGGTGCAGGAAATCATGCTGGGCTATTCCGACAGCAACAAGGACGGCGGCTATGTCGCCTCCCGGCGCGGCGTGGCCCGGGGCGCTTCGGCCCTGGCCTTCGAGGCCGACCGGATGGGCGTCGGTCTGCAGCTGTTCCACGGCCGGGGCGGCAGCGTCGGCCGGGGCGGTGGCCCTGCCGCCGAGGCGGTGATGGCCCAGCCGGCCGGCACCGTTCAGGGCCGTATCCGCATGACCGAGCAGGGCGAGATGATCGCCCGCCGCTTCGGCGATCAGCCCACCGCCCGCCGCAATCTGGACGGTCTGGCCGCCGCCGTGCTGATGGCCAGCGATCGACCCATTGTGCGTCCCGACCCTAAGGTCGAGGCGGCCATGACCGCCCTGGCCCAGGCCTCGTTCGAGGGCTATCGGGCCCTCGTTTATGACGATCCCGCCTTCGAGGACTTCTTCTGGTCGGCCACGCCGATCGGCGAGATCGTCGGCCTCAACATCGGTTCGCGCCCCGCCAGCCGGACCGCCAGCCGCAGGATCGAGGACCTGCGGGCCATCCCGTGGGTGTTCAGTTGGTCGCAGTCGCGGTTCATGCTGCCCGGTTGGTACGGTTTCGCCGCTGGCGTCGAGCGGGCAGGGCTGTCGGTCGGCCAGCTGCAGGACCTGGCCGGCGGCTTTGACTTTTTCGCCTCCCTGCTGTCGAACATGGAGCTGGCCCTGGCCCAGAGCCACATGGACATCGCCGCCCGCTATGTGGCCCTGTCGACCGATCCGGCCAATGCCACCCGGATCTTCGAAACGATCAAGGCCGAGCACGAGGCCGCCCGGCGCCTGGCCCTGACCATCCGGGGCGGAACCTCCCTGCTCGACAACCAGCCGGAGCTGGCCGAGTCGGTCGCCCTGGCCGGTTTGTCGGTCGATCCGCTGAACCATCTGCAGCTGGAACTGCTCTCGCGGCGTCGGGGCGGAGACCAGGACGAAGCCGTCCGTTTGGCGATTCAGCTGACCGTGGCCGGGATCGCGGCGGGCTTGCGCAACACCGGTTGAGACCTCCCTCGTTCCGCTCTCCCCGGCGAAGGCCGGGGCCCAGATTCAGCCTGAGCATTTGGGGATGACGCGCCTTCGGTTTCGCCGAGGTCGATACCTCTCTGGGTTCGATCTGGGCCCCGGCCTTCGCCGGGGAGAGCGGGTGTGAGGATGAGGTTGTTCATCAAAACGCGAATTTCCTGCAATTTCATAGGCTTAAGTCGGAAGTTTCTGACCACTAGGACGCTTGCCTAAACCACGGGTTTCTGATTATCTGCGCAATGACACCGGTGGCGCCACGAGCCTGTCTCGAAATGACACCGGTATCATTACGGTTCGGAACGACGTCGTCGGCCCGTCTCGTTGCGGCTCTTTTGAGCTCGCTCCTGCGCAAACTTCGGGGCGTCGGGTCTGACTCGACGCCCTCACTTTTACGAGGGCGGGTGACGAAGAGGACATTGGGGAAGGAAACAAGGCGGCGCGAACGCGCCTTTGTTTGACGTAGCGGCAGCCACGCAGTGGCGTCTGCGCGCGACGCGGTCTAAACGATCGCCCTGAGCCAATACCGGCGAAATCTTCCCTGCGACGGGTCCTTGAGGGGGCCCGCACGCACGAACGATGCTTTTGGAGGACTATGTGATGGTGAAAGATCGTATGGCGGTTCTGACCGCCATGATGGACCAGGGTGTGATCCCGGTTTTCTATCATCCCGACGCAGAGGTCTGCAAAAAGGTCATCCAGGCCTGCGCCGACGGCGGCGCGCCCTGCATCGAATTCACCAACCGCGGCGACTTCGCCAGCCACGTCTTCTATGAAGTCACCAGGCACTTCGCCACGGCCGACGGGCGCGTGATCATGGGCGTGGGCTCGATCGTCGATGCGCCGACCGCCGGCATCTACATCGCCAACGGCGCCAAGTTCGTGGTCGGCCCGATCCTCAACGCCGACGTGGCCAAGGTCTGCAACCGCCGCAAGATCCCTTATTCGCCGGGCTGCGGCAGCGCCTCGGAAATCTCCTACGCCGAAGAACTGGGCTGCGAGATCGTCAAGGTGTTCCCCGGCTCGTCGGTCGGCGGCCCCGATTTCGTCAAGGCGGTGCTGGGCCCGATGCCCTGGACCCGCATCATGCCGACGGGCGGCGTCGATCCCGACGAAGCCTCGGTCAAGAAGTGGTTCGGCGCGGGCATCGTCGCCGCCGGCATGGGCTCCAAGCTCATCACCCCTGAAATGCTCGACGCCGGCGACTATGCCGGCATCACCGCCAAGGTCCGCGAGACGGTGGACCTCATCAAGAAGGTTCGTGGGAAGGCCTAAATGACCGACAACATCCTCAACATCCGCCCGGCTTCGGAAACGAAGTGGGATTGCGCGTCCTTCGGTGAAGTGATGCTGCGCTTCGACCCCGGCTTTGGCCGGGTTCGTAACGCCCGCCAGTTCAACGTCTGGGAAGGCGGCGGCGAATACAATGTCGCCCGCGCTTTCAAGAAGTGCTGGGGCAAGCGCTCGACCGCCGTCACCGCCCTGCCGGTGAACGATCTGGGCTGGCTGGTTGAGGATCTGATGATGCAGGGCGGTGTCGACACCTCCCACATCATCTGGCGCGACTTTGACGGTCTGGGCCGCAACACCCGCGTCGGCCTGAACTTCACCGAGAAGGGCTTTGGCGTTCGTCCGGCCCTGGGCTGCAGCGACCGGGGTCACTCGGCCGCCTCGCAGATCCGCCCCGGCGAAGTGAACTGGGAAAAGCTGTTCGGCGAGGAAGGCGTGCGCTGGTTCCACACCGGCGGCATCTTCGCGGCCCTGGCCAGCAACACCGCCGAAGCCGTGATCGAAGCGGTCGAAGTGGCCCGCAAGTACGGCACCGTGATCTCCTACGATCTGAACTACCGCGCATCCTTGTGGAAGTCGCAGGGCGGCAAGGAGGGGGCCCAGAAGGTCAACCGCCACATCGCCCAGTATGTGGACGTGATGATCGGCAACGAAGAAGACTTCACCGCCTGCCTCGGCTTTGAAGTCGAAGGCCTGGACGAGCACATCAGCTCGATCGACCCGGCCAACTTCAAGAAGATGATCGAGACCGCCGTAAAGCAGTTCCCGAACTTCAAGGTCGCCGCCACCACCCTGCGCAACGCCAAGACCGCCTCGATCAACGACTGGTCGGCGATCCTGTACGCCGGCGGCGAGTTCTACGCCTCGATGATGCGCGAGAACCTCGAGATCTATGACCGGGTCGGCGGCGGCGACGGCTTCGCCTCGGGCCTGATCTACGGCTTCATGGAAGGCAAGGGCCCCCAGGCCGCCGTCGAGTACGGCGCGGCTCACGGCGCCCTGGCCATGACCACCCCGGGCGACACCTCGATGGTGCGCAAGGAAGAGGTCGAGGCCGTGATGAAGGGCAAGGGCGCGCGGGTCATCCGCTAGTCGGTTAAAACTGTTATCCCGCCCCGGCCTTGAGCCGGGGGCGCAGCGCGCCGAACCGGGACCGCGGCAGGCGCTTGCGTTTCTGGCGGTCCCGGGTCTTCGCCAGGGATGACAATATTTGGAGAGCCCTCGGTCAAATGATCGGGGGCTTCTTCATACTCGACCTTGATCAGACCTTCAGGCACTGGCGCGCCCGGCTGCAGATAGATCAGGGCGCCGATATTGTCCCGGTAGGTGTGCTGTCGGCGACGTTCCAGCATATCGGCGAGGGCGCTGATGCGTTCGACAAGCTGCTGTTGAAGACGCTTCGAAGCCTGGGCGCGCCGGGCTTTGGTTCGCGCCCCAGATTTGGCGAGCGGGCGGGCGCTGCGGGATTTGGGCATCTGCGGGGTCCTGTTGATTGATGTCATGCCGACACAGCTTCGCGATCTCGCGCGGAAGCCGCCGAGGTGGTGGGGAGGGGCGCGAAGCGTCCGGACCACGTCCGGAGTTGGAAATAGAAGTACCGTTTCGACGAAGTCGTCCGCTCCGCGTCATCGTTTTCCGTCAGCGTCCCAGCGGGTGGCCCAGTTGGGGCCTTACCGGAACACGGAAGCCTCGGTTTCCCGAAGTCCCGAAGGTCGGGGGGCGTGGGGCCAATTCTGACCAACACTCGCCTTGATCCTCAACCACGCCGACGGCGGGCGGGTCTGGCCAGCAACCAGATCCCCGGACCGGTCGAGTATCCCCCTCGACCCCAGTCCCGCTCGACCACACCCCAAGGCCGCGAAGGTCGCTGGCCGCGCGCCCTCCCCATCGCCCTGAGGTGAAGACAGTATACGGCGGTGCGCATCTCGGGGGACTTGGCGCGCTCCGGGCCAGCGATTTCAGCGGGTTAGGCGCGGGTAGCCGGGAGGATACAAGATCGACGCCGGATGCGGACCGAATGAAGCCTTGCCCGGTGCGGGGTGCTAGACTGACTGCTTCGAGTTGAAAGACACCGTCCTTGATCGATCAATATGGCTGGTCCGACGCGTTGGCGCGGGACTTTGAACCGCACGCCCGCGCCGGACACGCCCCGGGGCGTGTCATCGTGCAGCGGCGCGGGGCCTATGTAGTGGCCACCGACGAGGGCGAGCTGCGCGCCAAGCCGTCCGGCCGTCTGCTGCACGAGGCCCGCGAGGCCGGCGTGCCGGTGGTGGGCGACTGGGTGGCGCTGACGACCAATCTGGCTGAACGCTCGGCCACCCTTCACGCCATCCTGCCGCGCCGCACCGCCTTCGCACGGCGGGCCGCCGACAGCGTCCAGACCCTGCAGGTGATCGCCGCCAATATCGATGTGGCGTTCGTGGTCACCTCGATGAACGCCGATTTCAATGCGCGCCGGCTCGAGCGCTATCTGGCCGCCGCCTGGCAGAGCGGCGCGAGGCCCGTGGTGCTTTTGACCAAGTCTGACCTCTCCGACGCGCCGCAGGCCCTGGTCGATGACGTCGCCGCCCTGGCGGCGGGCTGCCCGGTGATCGCGGTGTCGTCCCGTGAGGGCGCGGGTCTGGACGCTGTGAGCGCCCAGATCGCGGCAGGAGAAACCTGCGTGCTGATCGGCTCGTCGGGCGTGGGCAAGTCCACCCTGGTCAATGTGCTGCTGGGCGAGGACAGGATGGCCACCCAGGCGATCCGCGAGACCGACGCCCGGGG